>NZ_QKZF01000006.1:0-367391 GCF_003253915.1 Burkholderia sp. 28_3 | reverse complement strand
CATACATCGAAACGGAGAGTCCTTGGCGACCCCACCGCAGAACGCTTTCACGCTTTTCGCCCTCAAACTATGTACTCCACGGGTATAGGTCCAAAGCGACGGATGAAGGGATTCGGGAGTAATGGAGGATGCGAGCATGACGCCACCCACAACTGTATGGATATACAGTATATGGCAATGCGCGCGCGTCGCACAGCACCGGTGCAAAACCGGTTTTCGTCGGAAGAAACCGGGGAGAAGCCGGCGCGCCCGTCATGTCACGGCGCGCCGGCCCGTCAGCCGTCGGTCAGCAGCCCGTCAACCGAGCAGCAACGCGTCGTCGTCGAGCTGCTCGTGCCGCACCTTCTCGAACATCTGCAGCAGATCCGGCACGTCCAGCCCCTTGCGCGCGTCGCCCGACACGTCGAGCACGACCTGCCCCTGGTGCAGCATCACCGTGCGGTCGCCGTAGTCGAGCGCCTGCCGCATGCTGTGCGTGACCATCATCGTCGTCAGCTTGCTCTCGGCGACGATGCGCGCGGTCAGCTCCAGCACGAACGCGGCCGTCTTCGGATCGAGCGCGGCCGTGTGCTCGTCGAGCAGCAGGATCCGCGACGGCCGCAGCGACGCCATCAGCAGGCTCACGGCCTGCCGCTGGCCGCCCGACAGCAGCCCGATCCGGTCGGTCAGCCGGTTTTCCAGCCCGAGGTTCAGCAGCCGCAGCTTGTCGCGGAACAGCTCGCGCGACGGCCGGTCGAGCGCCGCCCGGAAGCCGCGCCGCGCGCCGCGCGCCATCGCGAGCGCCATGTTCTCCTCGATCGTCAACGCCTCGCAGGTGCCGGCCATCGGATCCTGAAACACGCGCGCGACGAGGTGCGCGCGGTCCCACGCAGCCTTGCGCGTCACATCCGTGCCGTCGATCGCGATGCGTCCCGCATCGACGCGCTGGTCGCCGCTGACCGCATTGAGGAAGGTCGACTTGCCGGCGCCGTTCGAGCCGATCACCGCGACGAACTGGCCGTCGGGAATCTCGAGCGACAGCCCGCGCAGCGCGCGCGTCTCGATCGGCGTGCCGGGATTGAACGTGAGTTTGAGATCGTGTGCGGACAGCATGTCATGCCCCTCCGTTCTTGCGCGCGAACAGCTTCTTGCGCGTCGCCGGCAGCACCAGCGCGATCGTGACGAGCGCGGCCGTCACGAGGTTCAGATCCTGCGCCTTCAGGCCGATGAATTCGCTGTTCAGCGCGAGCGCGATGAAGAAGCGGTAGACGATCGCGCCGAGCACGACGGCAAGCGTCGTCAGCACCAGCCGGCGCGCCGGCAGCAGCGTCTCGCCGATGATCACGGCGGCCAGCCCGATCACGATCGTGCCGATCCCCATCGAGATGTCCGAGCCGCCCTGCGTCTGCGCGAACAGGGCGCCCGCGAGCGCGACGAGCGCGTTCGACAGCGCCATCCCGGCGAGCGTCGCCCGGCCGGTCGCGATGCCCTGCGCGCGCGCCATCCGCGGGTTCGCGCCGGTCGCGCGCATCGCGAGGCCGAGCTGCGACGAGAAGAACCAGTCGAGGCCGAGCTTCGCGATCACGACGACGATCGCGAGCAGCGCCGGGCGCAGCACGTAATCGGGCATCCAGTCGGGCTGCAGCACGGTGAAGAGCGTCGGCTCGGTGATCAGCGGCACGTTCGGCCGGCCCATGATCCGCAGGTTCACCGAGTAGAGCGCGATCATCATCAGGATACTGGCGAGCAGATCCATGATCTTCAGGCGCACGTTCAGCCAGCCGGTGACGAAGCCGGCTAGCGCGCCCGCAACGATCGCGAGCAGCGTCGCGGAAAACGGGTCATGGCCGGCCGAGATCAGCGTCGCGGCGACGGCGCCGCCGAGCGGAAAGCTGCCGTCGACGGTGAGGTCGGGGAAGTTGAGGATGCGAAACGAGATCAGCACCCCGAGGGCGACGAGACTGAAGATCAGGCCGATCTCCAGTGCGCCCAGAAACGAGAACAGAGACATGATGGGGAAATCCTGTTGCTTCCCGGCCGGACATGTACGGCCGGGCGAAGCGAACGGGCGGCCCCGGGTGGGAGCCGCCCGTCCGGCGATGTCGTCGAGGCCCGGATCGGGCCTGCAAGCGCGGCGGTCGGGCCGCGGCTTACTTGATGACCGTCTTCGCTTCCTTCACGAGATCCGGCGACAGCGTGACGCCCTGCTTCGCGGCCGCGCCCGTATTCACGAACAGTTCGAGGTTGCTGCTCGTCTCCGACGCGATCGCGCCCGGCTTCTCGCCCTTCAGGATGCGCGCGACGACCCTGCCCGTCTGGCGGCCGAGGTCGCCGTAGTTGATGCCGAGCGCCGCGATGCCGCCGCGCTTCACGCTGTCGGTGTCGCCGGCGACGAGCGGAATCTTCGCTTCGTTCGCGACCTTCACCAGCGCTTCGTACGCGGACACGACGTTGTTGTCGGTATTCGTGTAGATCACGTCGACCTTGCCGATCAGGCTCTTCGCGGCCGGGCCGATGTCGACGGTGCGCGGCGCGGCCGCTTCCTTCAGCGTCATCCCCTGCTTCGCGAGGATCTCCTTGAGCTCCTTCACGACGACGACCGAATTCGCCTCGCCCGGGTTGTAGACCATGCCGACCGTCTTCGCATTCGGCACGACGCGCTTGATCAGCGCGACCTGGCGATCGAGCGGCAGCTTGTCGGACACGCCCGTCACGTTGGTGCCCGACGGGCCCCAGCCCTTCACGAGCTGCGCGGCGACCGGGTCGGTGACGCCCGAGTAGACGACCGGCACGCTCTTCGTCGCGGCGACGACCGACTGCGCGGCCGGCGTTGCGATCGCGACGATCACGTCGGGCTTGTCGCCGACGAACTTGCGCGCGATCTGCGCGGCCGTGCCGGTGTTGCCCTGCGCGCTCTGGTACTCCCACTTGAGCTTGTCGTCGCCGTAACCTTCCGCCTTCAGTTCGGCGCGCACGCCGTCGCGGATCGCATCGAGCGCCGGATGGTCGACGATCGACAGCACCTTGACGGTCTGTGCATGCGCGGCGCCTGCCAGCGCGAGTGCGGCGACGCCGGCCGTGATCGAACGGATCGCGAAAGTCTTGAATCGCTTCATGGGTGAGTCTCCCCCGTATTGTGTCGGTTCTGGATGATGGATTCCCGCCGCCGTCGGGCGGGCGCCGCCCGTGCGTCCGAGACGCGGGCGATCGGCCCGCGCACGCTCCGGGAAAGCGTGCAGCGGCGAACGCACGAGGATACCATTTCCGCAGACCACCGCCTGACTCCGTGCTTTCGCGCGGCGCGCCGGACACAACCTCGCCGAGGCCCCGAGAAAGCGCGCCAAGCCTTGCCGGTGGCGGCGCCGATCCGCGTCGGCCAATGCGTCGGCCGCGCATGCGGCTTTACGCTATGCTGTCGGCCGACCCAATCCACTCCACCGGAGGGCAGATGAAACGGGGTATCCGAGCCGCCGCATTCGCAGCATTCACCGCCGTCGCGCTGACGCTGCCGGGCGCGGCGTTCGCGCTGACCGACGGCAACGCGCAATACGACGACTGCATGCTCAACGCGCTGCGCGAAAGCCGCAACGGCGCGGCGGCCCAGTTGATCCAGCGCTCGTGCGACGCGCTGTACCGCAACAACGCGATGCTGCTGCCGCGCGAACGGCGCTTTCACGAGTGCGTCGTGCAGTCGCTGCCCGGCGTGCGCGACAACTACGCGATCCAGCAGATCATGTCGATCTGCTCGCGGCGCGGGGAGATGTAGGCATAGGCGCGCGTGCCGCGCCAATGAAAAAAGGGCCTGCGCGATGCAGGCCCTTTTCGTTCAGCGGTCCGACCGGTGGGCGGCGTTCAGAACGACGCGACCATCGAGCCCTTGAACTGCTTCTTGATGAATTCCTTCACTTCCGGCGACTGGTACGCCTTGACCAGCTTCTTCACCCACGGCTGATCCTTGTCCTTCGCGCGCACGGCGATCAGGTTCGCGTACGGGCTCGTCAGCGATTCGAGCGCGATCGCGTCCTTGGTCGGCTGCAGGTTCGCGGCCAGCGCGTAGTTCGTGTTGATCACGGCCGCGTCGACGTCCGACAGCACGCGCGGCAGTTGCGCGGCGTCGAGTTCGGAGATCTTCAGCTTCTTCGGGTTCTCGGCGATGTCGAGCACCGTCGCGTTGTTGCCGCCCGTGCCGGCGCCGGCCTTCAGCTTGATCACGCCTTGCGTCTGCAGCAGCAGCAGCGCGCGGTTCTCGTTCGACGGATCGTTCGGCACCGCGAGCTTCGCGCCCTGCGGCAGATCCTTCAGCGACTTGAATTTCTTCGAGTACACGCCGATCGGCGAGATGTAGGTCAGGCCCGCGCTGACGATCTTGTAGCCGCGCTGCTTCACCTGGCTGTCGAGGTAGGGCTGGTGCTGGAAGCTGTTCGCGTCGAGGTCGCCCGAATCGAGCGCCGCGTTCGGCTGCACGTAGTCGTTGAACTCGATGACCTTCACGTTCAGGCCTTCCTTCTCTTTCGCGACCTTCTGCACGACTTGCCACACTTCCGAATCCGGGCCGGCGACCGTGCCGACCTTGATCACCTTGTCTTCGGCGTGCGCGCCTGCCGACAGCGTCAGCGCGGCGCCGGTGGCCAGCACGGAAAATACCTTCAGGAGACTGCGACGCTTCATCTGTTTCTCGCTTTCTTGCTTACTGGAAATGGGGCGCGATACGGGTATGCCCGGACTCGCAGGAAGGGCCAAATGGTGTCACAGGATCGGCGGGAAGTGAAATACATCCCGCTCATATGGGTATGCACCAGCGCAGTGCCGGCGGCCGCCGCACAACTCGGCCGTTAGTTGCATTTTTCCTCGACGCATCGACGCATCGACCCATTGGCCAATCGGCCGATACACGTCACGCCGCCACCGTCTCGTCGGCCGCCTTCGTGCCGAAAGCCGGCTCGGCCGCCCATGCACCGGTCCCGCGCGGCGACGGGCCGCCGGTATTGGCGACCCGGAACGCGCCGACCGCGTCGCGCAGCCGCGCGGCCTGTTCCTGCAGCGACGCAGCGGCCGCGGCCGCTTCCTCGACCAGCGCCGCATTCTGCTGCGTCACCTGGTCCATCTGCGTGACCGCGCGGCCGACCTGCGTGATGCCGCTCGCCTGCTCCTCGGACGCCGCCGCGATCTCGCCCATGATGTCGGTCACGCGTGCGACCGCCTGCAGGATCTCGCCCATCGTCGTGCCGGCCTGGCCGACCAGCGTCGAGCCGTTGCGCACGCGCTCGACCGAATCGACGATCAGCGCGCGGATCTCCTTCGCGGCCGTCGCGCTGCGCTGCGCGAGCGAGCGCACCTCGCCCGCGACCACCGCGAAGCCGCGGCCCTGCTCGCCCGCGCGCGCGGCTTCGACCGCCGCGTTCAGCGCGAGGATGTTGGTCTGGAACGCGATGCCCTCGATCACGCCGATGATGTCGGCGATCTTGCGCGAGCTGTCGTCGATCTCGCCCATCGTGCCGATCACGCGGTTCACGACGTCGCTGCCCGCACGCGCGATGTCCGACGCATTGTTCGCGAGCCCGCTCGCCTGCCGCGCGTTGTCCGCGTTCTGCTTCACCGTCGCGGTCAGCTGCTCCATGCTCGCGGCGGTTTCCTCGAGCGACGCGGCCTGCTCCTCGGTGCGCTGCGACAGGTCGTCGTTGCCGGCCGAGATCTGGCGGCTCGCCGACGCGATCGATTCGGCCGACTGGCGAATCCCGCCGATCGTCGCCTGCAACCGTGCCTGCATGTCGTGCATCGCGGCCATCATGCTGGTGCGATCGCCCGCGCGCACCGGCACCGGCTGCGTGAGGTCGCCCTGCGCGATGCGCGTCGCGAGCGCGGCCGCTTCGTCCGGCTCGCCGCCGAGGCTGCCGCGCACGTTGCGGATGATCACCAGCATCGCCGCGCTGATCACGAAGCCGATCACGAACACCATGGCCAGATGGCCGAACAGCGTCCGGTAGTACACGGTGTCGATGTCCTTCAGGAACACGCCGCTCGAGATATTCCAGTCCCACGGCGCGAACCGCGTGACGTAGCTGATCTTCGGCACGGCCGTCTCGCTGTGCGGCAGCCGCCCGCGATATTCGGCGAAGCCGCTGCCGGTCGCCTTCGCCGCGTTCAGGATCGTCACGAACAGCGGCTTGCCGTCCGGATCGAGATAGTCGCCGACCTGCGTGTTGACGAGTTTCGGCAGCGTCGGATGCATCAGCACGACCGGCTTCGAATCCATCACGAACACGTAGCCCGAATCGCCGTAGCGCATCGCGGCGAGGCTCGCGAGCGCGTCGCGCTTCGCGTTGGCCTCGGGCAGCGTGCCGCTCTGCGCGAGCGCGTGATAGGCCTTCACGATGCCCGCCGCCGAGTCGACGAGATTCGCGATGCCGGCCTTGCGTTCGGCGAGCATCGTCGCGCGCGTCTCGTAGGCGCTCCATGCGCCGACGCCCAGAAGACCGATCCATACCAGCGCAAGCGCGAGCCACAGCTTGCGGTTCAAACTCATTCTGCTCATCTGCGTGCCTCTGTCGATGTCGATGCATCCGACGCGCGAACGGCCGGCCGCGCGCAAACGGTTGCTCTTTTATTTACGGCAACGAGGCTTACATCTTGAATACGCGTCGCCGCGGCGAACCGGCGATCGATAGGCCCCCACGCGGCGCGCCGGCGCGACAGCCCGCATCCGCTGTGCTAAAAAGACCGGCTGGCCGGCGCGCGAAGCGCCGGCATCATTCCAGGGGCATCCATGTACGTCATCGACATCCACTACACCGCGTCGCTCGAGCGCATCGACGACGCGCTCGAACGCCATCGCGCGTACCTGCAGCCGCAGTTCGACAAGGGCATCTTCATCGCGGCGGGGCCGAAGGTGCCGCGCGCAGGCGGCATGATCCTCGCGGCCCGCATCGATCGCGACGCACTCGACGCGATCCTCGAGACCGACCCGTTCGTCACCGAGGGGCTCGCCACGTATCGCGTGACGGAATTCCGGATCACCCGCGCCGCGTCGGGCTTCAACGTGCCGGCGCTGCCGTAACGCGGCTTCGGCGCAATACGTGCGCAATACGCGCGCATGCCGACGCGCCGCCCGGCGGGCAGCGCATGCGCGCAAAGATGAGAGCGGGGAAACGTGACGGCGCGAACACGGCCGTCACGCGAAACGCCGGGCGGGCGCCCGGCGGCGGCCGGTCAGTCGACCAGCAGCTTCAGGTCGTGGACCCACGGGGCCGGGCCCTGGCCGTCGCGCACGAACAGGCGCAGCTTGCCGTCGCGGTCGAACACGTAGCTCGCGGCCGTGTGATCCATCGTGTAGCTGCCGGGCGTCTTGCCGGGCACCTTCGCGTAGTACACGCGGAAATCCTTCGTGACCTTCTTCAGCGCCGCTTCGTCGGCCGGCCGCAGGCCGATGAACGACGGATCGAACGCGGGCACGTACTGGCCGAGCAGCGCCGGCGTGTCGCGCTCCGGATCGACGGTGACGAACAGCACCTGCACGCGCTTCGCGGCATCCGGCCCGAGCTGCTTCAGCGCTTCGGACAATTCCGCCATCGTGGTCGGGCACACGTCCGGGCAATGCGTATAGCCGAAGAACATCACGACGGCCTTGCCCTTGAAGTCGGCGAGCGTGCGGACCTTGCCGCTCGTATCGGGCAGCGCGAAGTCGCTGCCGAACTGCGTGTTGCCGGTGATGTCGAGATTCTGGAATTTCGGCGCGTTGTCGCATCCCGCGAGCAGCAGCGCTGCCGTGAATGCGCACGCGAGCATCCAGCCTTGGCGCGCGCGGCGCCCGAACCGTGATGGGAGCATTGCGTTCAAACCGTGCGGTTACACGCCGAGCAGCGGGCGTGCGTAGTGATCGACGAGCAGCGCGGCAAACAGCAGCGACAGATAGACGATCGAGTAGCGGAAGGCCTTGCGGGCGAGTTCGTCCGAATAGTCGCGATGGATCTTCCACGCATACGCGAGGAACACCGCGCCGAGCAGTACCGCGCTCGTCAGGTAGACGGCCCCGCTCATCCCGGAAATGAAGGGCATCAGCGTGACCGCGAACAGGATCACCGTGTACAGCAGGATGTGCAGCCGCGTGAACTTCTCGCCGTGCGTGACGGGCAGCATCGGCAGCCCCGCGTTCTCGTAATCCTTGCGGCGATAGAGCGCGAGCACCCAGAAATGCGGCGGCGTCCACACGAAGATGATCAGCACGAGGATCCAAGCGTCGCCCGGCACCGCGCCGGTGACGGCGGCCCAGCCGAGCGCCGGCGGCATCGCGCCCGACGCGCCGCCGATCACGATGTTCTGCGGCGTCATCGGCTTGAGCAGCAGCGTGTAGATCACCGCGTAGCCGACGAACGTCGCGATCGTCAGCCACATCGTCAACGGATTCGTGAACGTATAGAGCGTCCATGCGCCGACGCTGCCGAGCACGGCCGAGAACAGCAGGATCTGCGGCGTCGTGATCTCGCCGCGCGCGGACGGGCGCCATGCGGTGCGGCGCATCATCGCGTCGATCTTCTGTTCGACGAGGCAGTTGATCGCGAACGCGGCGCCGGCCAGCAGCCAGATGCCGACGGTGCCGCCGATCAGCACATGCCACGGCACCATGCCCGGCGTCGCGAGGAACATGCCGATCACCGCGCAGAACACCGCGAGCTGCGTGACACGCGGCTTCGTCAGCGCCATGTACTGGGAAAAGCGGCTACCGGGCGATTGGGAGAGGGTGCTTTGCATGGGGGCGGTCACGCCGGGGCGGCGTCGCGCGCAGGCTGCGCGACACGGCCGGGGCGGCTTGAAAGGATGCGAAAGTTTAACATGACGACGAGCAGCAGCAGGATCGCGGCCCCGCCGTTGTGCGCGACGGCGACGGGCAGCGGCCACTGCAGCACGATGTTGGTCAGGCCCGTCACGAACTGCAGCAGGACGACCAGCAGCACGCCGTTCGCGGGCCGCCGCAGCGATTCGAAGCGGCGCATCTTCAGCGCGAACGCGACCAGGTACGCGACCACGACGAACGCGAACGTGCGGTGCGTCCAGTGGATCGCGACCAGCGCGTCCTGCGTGATCGCGTCGCCGTCCTTCGTCATCCCGAGCGCGCGCCACAGGTGAAAGCCGTGCTGGAAGTCCATCGGCGGAATCCACTGGCCGTTGCAGGTCGGGAAGTCGGTGCACGCGAGCACCGCGTAGTTCGTGCTCACCCAGCCGCCGAGCGCGATCTGCACGACCAGCAGCACGAGCGCCGCGAGCGCGGCCGCGCGGTAACGCCCGGCCTCGGGGTCATACGACGGCAGCGGCGTCTGGCGCGCCGCGAGCCAACCCAGCGTGCCGAGCAGCGTGAGGCCGAGCAGCAAGTGGATCGTGACGATCACCGGTTGCAGCTTCATCGTGACCGTCCATGCGCCGAACGCGCCCTGCACGAGAATCAGCAGCAGCAGGCTCGTCGGCCACCACGGCGACACGTGCAGCGGGCGGCGACGCAGCCGGGCGGCCCATGCGATCACGGTCTGCGCGATGATCAGCACGCCGATCGCCATCGCGAAATAGCGGTGGATCATCTCGATCCACGCCTTCGTCATGCTGACCGGCCCGGTCGGCATCGCCTGGTGCGCGGCCGTGATCGCCGCGTGCGCGATGAACGGCGACGACGTGCCGTAGCAGCCTGGCCAGTCGGGACAGCCGAGCCCCGAATCGGTCAGCCGCGTGAAGCCGCCGAACATCACGAGGTCGAGGGTCAGGAAGGTGGTGATCCACACGAGCTTGCGGAACTTGTCGTCGTCGGCCTTCACCCACACGTACGACAGCGGCAGCAGCGCGATGCACAAGCCGATCAGGCCGAGTTGCAGTAGATACGACATCGGAATGGTGCCTCGTTCTCTCGCCTTAACCGATGCTCGACCACTTCAGCAGCTTCGTCACGTCCGACTTGATCTTGCTGGGATTCGGGTCTTTCGGGAAACGCATCATCAGGTTGCCGTTCGGGTCGACCATGTAGATGTGGTCGCTGTCCTTCGTGCCGGCGTCGGCCGGCAGCCACGCGGCCACCGCGGCCGGATCGGCAACGAGCCGGCGCGTGTCCGGATACGCGTCCAGCACCTTCTGCGGCACCGCGCCCGCATCGCTGCGCAGCCACACCATCGTGATCCGGTGCCGTTCGCCCGCCTGCGTGACGCGGATCTGGCGCATGAAATAGAGCTTCTGCGCGCACGCGTCGTCGCACGCGCTGCGGTCGGTCATCACGAACAGCCAGACGCCGCGCAGCGCCGACAGCGGCACCGTCTTGCCGGCTTCGTCGGTGACCTGCAGATCCGCCGGGATCGGGCGCTGCGGCTCGATCAGCGTGCCGTAGTTGGTCGACCCGCCCTTCGGCTTGATCACGTAATAGGTGAAGTACGACGCGATCATCGGCGCGGCGCACACGAGACCCAGCAGCACGAGCATCCAGCGGCCGCGCTTGCGGGCCGCGGGCGACATCGGCGCAGCGGCCGGACCCTGACGGGGAGATTGCATGGACAAATCAGACCTCTCGAAACAAACCCGCGGCGCGCTCGCCGCGTCCTGGCATGACGCTCACGCGCCGGCCGACTTCTTCGCCGCACGCCGCGCGGCGTACAGCCCGAAGCCGAGCGCGGCCGCCGCCATCGCCCACCACTGAAACATGTAACCGTAATTGCGCTCGACGCCGGTCGTCGCCGCCGGCCAGTCGCGCACGAGCTTGTCGCCGTCGTCGCTCGTCTGCTGGATCACGAACGGCTGCAGCGGCAGCCCGGTTTCCCGCGCATACGCGGCGACGTCGAGGTTCTGGCGGATCTTCTGATGCGCGGCCGACCCGCCTTCGCCGAGCTCGAACGCGCGCGACGCATCGGCGCGCGCGATGCCGACGATCTCGACGTCGCCCGCCGGCGTCGCGAACGGCTCGATCGCCGTGCGATCGGCGATATTGCGCGGCAGCCACCCGCGGTTCACGAGCACGACGCCGCCGCCCGTGAGTTTAAACGGCATCACGACGTAAAAACCCGGCTGGTCGTTATACGGCCGATTGTCGAGGAACACCGCTTGCTCGGGCATGAAACGGCCCTTTGCCCGCACGCGATGAAACTCGATCGACGCGAGCGGAACCGGCTGCGCGCCGATGTCGACAGGGGCCGCCTGCTCGTAGCGCTCGATGCTCGCCTGCAGCGCTTCCTTCTGGTGCGCGCGGTCGCGCTGCCAGAAACCGAGACGGACCGTGACAGCGACGACGACGAGGATCAGCAACGCGGGCAGCCAGCGGATCTTCATCATGCGGCCCGCCCGGCACCTGCGCGAAAGCGAAGTGCGATAATTATCCTCTTCCTTTCGAATTGCCGTCGTCCGGTTCGTGTCATGCACATACTCGTTCCCATCGCCTTCGTCCTCATCATTGCCAGCATGGGCTCGGCGCTCTACTTCATGATGCACGACCGCGGCCATACGAAGCGCATGGTCTGGTCGCTCGCCACCCGCGTCGGGCTGTCGGTGTCGCTGTTCCTGCTCATCCTGTTCGCGAACTGGATGGGCTGGATCCATTCGACCGGCCTGCCGATCGGGCGTTGATGCCGTTGCCGCGCCGGCCGCTGTGACATTTCGCCGCACGGCCGCGCCACCAAGCAAAAGCGCCGCCTGACTGAGTCGCGGCGGCGCCAGGGTGGTGTCGCTCGCGGCTTCGCCGCCGCGCGCTCGACACCAATGAAAACGGCCCGCGCATTGCTGCGCGGGCCGTCGTTCCATTTACAGCCAGTAGACGACGACGTACAGGCCGAGCCAGACGACGTCGACGAAGTGCCAGTACCACGCGGCGCCTTCGAAGGCGAAGTGGTGATCGGGCTTGAAGTGGCCGCGGATCATCCGCACCAGCACCACCGCGAGCATCGTGCCGCCGAGGAACACGTGGAAGCCGTGGAAGCCCGTCAGCAGGAAGAACGTCGAACCGTACACGCCCGAGTTCAGCGTCAGGTTCAGTTCGTTGTACGCGTGGTAGTACTCGAAACCCTGCAGGAACAGGAAGCAGATACCGAACACGAGCGTCGCGGCCAGCCAGGCGATCGCCTTCTTGCGATGATCGTCACGCAGCGCGTGGTGCGAGATCGTCAGCGTCACGCCCGAAGACAGCAGGAACGCGGTGTTCAGCGTCGGGACCGGCCACGGGCCCATCGTCTTGAAGTGACCGGCGAGCGCGGCGGGGCCTTCGTTCGGCCACACGGCGGAGAAGTCCGGCCAGATCAGCTTGTAGTCGAGGCTGCCGAGCTGGTGCAGCGCGATTTCACGCGCATAGAACAGCGCGCCGAAGAACGCGCCGAAGAACATCACTTCCGAGAAGATGAACCAGCTCATGCTCCAGCGGTACGACTTGTCGACGTTCTTGCCGTAATGACCGCCTTCCGATTCGGCGATCGCGTCGCCGAACCAGTGATACAGCGTGAAGAGCAACCACAGCAGGCCGAGCAGCGCCGTAAACGGCGCCCAGTCGTGACCGTTGATCCACAGCGCTACCGAGCCGAGCATGACCAGCAGGCCGATGGCCGCGCTGATCGGATGCTGCGACGGATGCGGCACGAAATAGTACGGGGTCTGGTTTTGACCGCTCATGCTTGATTCTCCACTTCAGTCCAATTTGTGTACCGGAAACCGCTCCGGCTTTATTTCTTGCGCGGCGAGACCGCCACCGCTCTTTCCTGCACGCCGCGCCGTGGCGCCGCGCACTGCATTCTTTCGTCGCCGCGGGCCGCTAGCCGCTAACTGCGCCCTCAACCCACGACGGCACGCACGATCAGGATCAGCACGCCGATGAACACGCCGGCCGCGATCAACGCGACGATCAGCACGTGCAGCGGATTGAGCTGCGTCGCGTCGGCCTCCAGGTCGCGCCGCTTGCGCACCCCGAAGAACGACCACAGCACCGCTTTCAGCGCCTGACCGAACGTACCGCTCCGCTTGACCTCCGTCATCGCCCCGCCTCCGTCGTCATGCATCCGGCTTCGCCGCACCCTGCGCCGCCGCCGTACTGCGCTGCGCCGGGGCCGGCGTGGCCGGGGTATTCAGCTCGAAGAACGTGTACGACAGCGTGATCGTCTTCACGTCCTTCGGCAATTTCGGGTCGATCACGAACACCACCGGCATCTTGCGCGACTCGTTCGCGGTCAGCGTCTGCTGCGTGAAGCAAAAGCACTCGATCTTCTTGAAGAACTCCGTCGCCTGCTTCGGCGCGTAGCTCGGAATCGCCTGCGCGACGACCGGCCGGCCCTGCCCGTTCGTCACGTCGTACACGATCGTCGTCAGTTCGCCCGGATGCACGTCGAGACTGTTGTGCTCCGGCTTGAAGCCGAGCGGCCCGCGCGCGTTCGCATCGAACTCGACCGACACCGTGCGGCTGTAGTCGACCTGCGAGTTCTTCACCTCGCGCTCGCTGACATCGCGCTGCACCAGGTTGTTGATGCCGGTGATCTGGCAGATCGCCCGATACATCGGGATCAGCGCGAAGCCGAAACCGAACATCAGCCCGGCCACGACGAAGAGCTTCACCAGCATCGAACGATTGAACGCGCGATCCGCGGCGCCCTCTTCCGGCTTCGACATACGACGACTTCCTCGCTACTGCGTCAGTTACTGCATCAGTGGGTGGACAGCCACCACTGCTTGATCACGACACCCACAAAAAAAACGGCGGCGATGACGAGCAGGGTGAGGCCGAGCCGCTTGTTGCCCGCGCGGATCTGCTCGGGCGTTCGTCTTTCTTGTGGATTCCGGGTCATCTGAAACTTCGCTGAAACTTCCGTTTCGCGCCCGCCGCGCCTGCCTGCGCGGCAGGCAGCGGCGGAACGCTAGGTGAAACTTATTCGACGTGCGGCGGTTGCTCGAACGTGTGGAACGGAGCCGGGCTCGGGACCGTCCACTCGAGGCCCGTCGCGCCATCCCACGGCTTGTCCGACGCCTTTTCCAGCTCGCCGCCGCCACGGTAGGCCGGCAGCGCGACCGCGAACAGGAAGTACACCTGCGCGAGGCCGAAGCCGAATGCGCCGATCGTCGCCACCTGGTTGAAGTCCGTGAACTGCGCCGGGTAGTCCGCATAGCGGCGCGGCATGCCCGCGAGACCGACGAAGTGCATCGGGAAGAACGTCAGGTTGAAGAAGATCATCGACGCCCAGAAGTGGATCTTGCCGCGCGTCTCGTTGTACATCCAGCCCGTCCACTTCGGCGCCCAGTAGTACCAGCCCGAGAACAGCGCGAACAGCGAGCCGGCCACCAGCACGTAGTGGAAGTGCGCGACCACGAAGTAGGTGCCGTGATACTGGATGTCGAGCGGCGCCATCGCGAGCATCAGGCCCGTCAGGCCGCCGAACGTGAACACGAACAGGAAGCCGATCGCGAACAGCATCGGGGTTTCGAACGTCATCGAGCCGCGCCACATCGTCGCGAGCCAGTTGAACACCTTCACGCCCGTCGGCACCGCGATCAGCATCGTCGCATACATGAAGAACAGCTGGCCGGTGACCGGCATGCCCGTGGCGAACATGTGGTGCGCCCAGACCATGAACGACAGGATCGCGATCGACGCCGTCGCGTACACCATCGAGCTATAGCCGAACAGCGTCTTGCGTGCGAACGCCGGGATCACCTGCGACACGATCCCGAACGCCGGCAGAATCATGATGTACACCTCGGGGTGGCCGAAGAACCAGAAGATGTGCTGGTACATCACCGGGTCGCCGCCGCCTGCCGCGTTGAAGAACGACGTGCCGAAGTGGCGGTCGAACAGCACCATCGTGATCGCGCCTGCCAGAACCGGCATCACGGCGATCAGCAGGTACGCGGTGATCAGCCACGTCCACGCGAACATCGGCATCTTCATCAGCGTCATGCCCGGTGCGCGCATGTTCAGGATCGTCACGACGATGTTGATCCCGCCCATGATCGACGATGCGCCCATGATGTGGACCGCGAAGATCGCGAAGTCCATGCCCGGGCCCATCTGCGTCGACAGCGGTGCGTACAGCGTCCAGCCGGCCGCCGTCGCGCCGCCCGGCGCGAAGAACGAACCGACCAGCAGCACGGCTGCGACCGGCAGCAGCCAGAAGCTGAAGTTGTTCATCCGCGCGAACGCCATGTCGGATGCGCCGATCTGCAGCGGAATCATCCAGTTCGCGAAGCCGACGAACGCCGGCATGATCGCGCCGAACACCATGATCAGGCCGTGCATCGTCGTGAGTTCGTTGAAGAACTCCGGACGCATGATCTGCAGGCCCGGCTCGAACAGCTCGGCACGGATGCCGAGTGCCATCACGCCGCCCGACAGGAACATGATGAACGAGAACAGCAGGTACAGCGTACCGATGTCCTTGTGGTTGGTGGCGAACAGCCAGCGACGCCAGCCGTGCGGGGCTTCGTGCGCGTGGTCGTCGTGCGCGTGGTCCGCGGCTACGTCGTGCCCGATGCTAGACATGAGAATCTCCTAATGCGAATACGTCGACTAACTCAGCGACACGTCAAGCCGCCGGGCCGATCTCGACACGCCGGGCTTCCTTCGCGTCAGCCCCGCCCGTGATCGTTTCCGGCTTTTTGAGAATAATGTGGTCTTCCGCCACGCCTGCTGCCTTCAGCGCATCGCGCACGGCCTGCGCCCGATGCTTCGCCAGTTCGGCGTTCGCGTCGGCCGAGCCCGTCTTGTCGGTGAAGCCCGACAGCGCGAGCTTCGCGTCCGGATGCGCCTTCGCATAGTCGGCCGCGGCGGCGATCGCCGCCTTCGCGTCGGCCGGCAGCACGCTCTTGCCCGTCTCGAAGTAGATCGTCGACAGCGCGGCCGATGCCGCTGCCGCCGGCTGCTCGGCGCCCGACGCGGCTTGCGCCGGCGCCGAAGCCGCTTCCGCCGGGGCCGCTGCCGTTGCCGCGCCTGCCGTGTCTTCCGGCAGCTTGCCGTTGCGTGCGTCGGCCACTTGCTTCGGCTGCAGCAGGTCGTTCTTGTGGTTGCCCCACGAGTTGCGTTCGTACGTGACGACCGAAGCGATGTCGAGGTCCGACAGCGACGCCCACGACGGCATCGCGCCCTTGCCGTGCAGCACGCGCTCGACGTGCGCGGCGATCGGGCCGTTCACGATCGGGCTGCCGTCCATCGCCGGGAATGCGCCGAGGCCCTTGCCGTTCACCTGGTGGCAGGCCGCGCAGTTCGCCTTGTAGACTTCCTCGCCGTGCGCGACGAGTTCGGCCATCGTGTAGACCTTGTTCGGGTCGACCGCCGCGCTGGCCAGCTTGGCCTTCTGCGCCGTCACCCACTTCGCGTAGTCGTCGTCCGACAGGACTTCGACGACGACCGGCATGTACGCGTGCTCCTTGCCGCACAGCTCGGTACAGAAGCCGCGGAACGTGCCGACCTTGTCGGCCTTGAACCACGTGTCGCGCACGAAGCCGGGGATCGCATCCTGCTTCACGCCGAACGCGGGCACGTACCACGAGTGGACGACGTCGTTCGCGGTCGTGATGATGCGGATCTTCTTGTTGACCGGCACGACGAGCGGGTTGTCGACTTCCTGCAGATAGGTGTCGGTGATCGGCTTCTTGCCCATCACTTCGTCGCGCGGGGTGGTCAGCGTCGACAGGAAGCCGATGCCCTCGCCCGGGCCCTTCACGTAGTCGTAGCCCCACTTCCACTGGTAGCCGGTGACCTTGATCGTGAGATCGGCGTTCGTCGTGTCCTTCATCGCGACGACGGCCTTCGTCGCCGGCAGCGCCATCAGCACGACGATGACGAACGGCACGATCGTCCAGATGATCTCGACGGTCGTGCTTTCATGGAAATTGGCGGCCTTGTGGCCCTTGGATTTGCGGTGCGCGAAGATCGAATAGAACATCACGCCGAACACGCCGACGAAGATCACCGTACACAGGATCAGCATCATCGTGTGGAGATCGTAGAGCTCCTCGGCGATCTTCGTGACAGGCGGCTGAAAGTTGATCTCGTTGACACGGGGGCCGCCCGGGCTATCACCGACCGCCAGGGCCGCACCGGCAAAGAGCAATCCGCTGCATGCCAGCACGCCCGTGAGGGCTCGCTTGATTGTTTTCATAGCATCCTTACCCAAAATTTCCATTCAAACCCTCCCCCGTCGCAAGCCACCGGCCTCGTCCGGCCGATGACCGCGCCTCGTCAGCCGCAGCGCCTGAGCGACACGCGCAGTTCGTCGGCGAACTGCGCACGCTTGTACTGCGCGAGATGCTGCCCGATTACGACGGTCTGCCCGCGCGATACCAGCCGAATCGGATCGCGTGGCGTCGCACCCGGCTCGACCCGCACCCAGCGCGGGTTGAATTCGATCTGCGTGAGCCGCTCCGCATCCATCCGCTCGATCACGAGCCGGTGCGGAAACAGCCTGATGCGCTCGTAATCGACCGCATGGCGAGCATAGATCGCAAATGCGACACCCACCGCCAGCAACTCGATTCCGGTGAAGGGCATGACGAGCCAGACCCCTCTCCACATCAGCAACGCCGCGATCGCCAGCGAGAAGCCCGCGAGCGACGCATAAAACAGCACGAACTGGCGTGGCGACACCGAACAGTTGCGTTTCATGAGCCAGTCTTCGAGGACCGGTTCGCTGTCCGCCGTCTCCGCCAAAACCCTCGCTGCTTCCATCGCCGCCTCACGCGAATGGCATGCGATGCATGCCTGCATCGGACTCGTCGCCCCGTATTGCGGGGACCCCGGGACGACAAGCTGACGCATTATAGGCGGGTTCAATGGCATCCACAAGCAAGCGCCTATCGCCCGCCAAGCCAAGTGCGACAAGCTTTCCGGCCGTTTTTGGCGCCAATTCGACCCCGCTTTGCGCCGCTAATTTCAGACATAACAAAACCCCTCTTTACCGCTTTACCGATTCTTCGGACGCCCCTTGCCGATGTCCTCGATGCGCACGATCCCGTGGCCTTCCGCGGTCGTGCGCGGCACGGCCTTCCACGCGTGGCCGTAGATCACCTCGAAGGTCAGCGGGATCGTGCCGTCCTCGCGCCGGCGCGCGTCCAGCGCGTCGCCGAGCGCCGCGCGAAAGCGCCGCGTCGCGTGCTGCGGCGTCGCCCGCTCGAACGGATAGGCGCCCCAGCGGCGCACGTCGGCCAGCAGGGAGTCGGGGGATTTGTAGGTGACGGTCAGCACTTCCTGGTCCATCACGGGAATCTCGAAGCCGCTCTCGACAAGCATGTCGCCGAGGTCGTGCATGTCGACGAAATCGATTACGCGCGCGGCGGGCGGCGCGATGCCGAGCGCCGCTTCGGCGTCCGCGCAGGCCGCGCGCAGCTCGCGCAGCGTGTCCGGGCCGAGCGTGCTGAACATCAGCAGGCCGTTCACGCGCAGCACGCGCTGCCATTCAGGAAACACCGTATCGGGACGCGAATGCCAGTGGAGCGCGAGATTCGACCAGATCAGGTCGAACGCGCCACCGGGAAACGGCAGCGCGGCGAAGTCGGCCTGCGCGACGCGCGGGCCGCGCTGGCCCAGCGCCCGGCCGAGCGACGCCGGCAGCCAGCGGCGCCAGTTGGTCTGCTCGACCTCGCGCTGGCCGGCCCGCGCGAGCATCGCGCCGGACAGGTCCACGCCGAACACCGGCGCCTCCGGAAAGCGCGCGCGCAGCGCCGGCAGGTCGTCGCCCGGGCCGCAGCCCGCGTCGAGTACGGCCGCGGGGCTCACCTTGATGTATTCGAGACGCTCGTTCATCCGCTGCGCGATCTCGCGCGGCAGGAACGCGACCGCATCGAACGTGGCGGCACGGCGGTCGAAGATCCGCCGCAGGCGCCGGGTGTCATTGGCCGGACGGCCGGTTGAAGTCGAAGCTGGGGACATGTCGGGCACACTGGCGAAGAGCCCGAAGTATACTCGCTCGCCTCGCAAGCTTCATTGAGGCGGCGTGCCAGGAGTGTTGCGATGGTCCGCGGTTCCGCCGAGCGCACGATGCGCGTCGTTTTGTCGCAGGTTCGAACGCTGGTCGTGCGCGTTGCCGCGGTCGCATTGCCGAAACGCTGCGCGTTGTGCGGCAATTTGTCACACGGAGTGATTTGCGGCGCCTGCGATGCCGCGTACTGGAATGAAGCGAGGCTGCGCTGCGCGGTCTGCGCGCTGCCGCTCGGTGTCGGACATGCGCGATCGCCTGGCGGCCGTCGTACCGGCGCCGGCCGCGCGACCGCGTACCGGTGCGACGCGTGCCGCACCGCGCCGCCGCCGTTCGATGCGACGCTCGCGCTTGCCGATTACCGCGCACCGCTCGACGGGCTCGCGCGCGGCCTGAAGTTTCACGCGCGACTCGCGCTCGGCGGCGAATTCGCGGCCCGGCTCGCCCGGCTGGTCGACGATACGCACGGCGCGAGCGGCTTCGACCTCGTCGCGCCGGTGCCGCTGTCGCACCGGCGGCTCGTCGCGCGCGGCTACAACCAGGCGTGGGCGATCGCACGTCCGCTCGCGCGCCGGCTCGGCGTGCAAGCGGACGCAACCTTGCTCACGCGCGTCGCCGACACCGCGCCGCAGTCGCGGCTCGACCGGCACGCACGGCGCGACAACGTGATGACGGCTTTCGCGGTGGCCGGCGGCGTCGCCGGCCGCCACATCGCGCTCGTCGACGACGTGATGACGTCCGGCGCGACGCTCGCGGCGGCCGCGCAGGCGCTGAAGGCGGCGGGCGCCGCGCGCGTGACGAATCTGGTTGCGCTGCGCACCGCCAGGGATTAATTAGAGAGAGAGGCCGGCCGCCGCGAATGCGGCCGTCACGAACCGGTCGGCCGGGAGCCCGCGCGCGTTGCGCGGCTCCGGCCGGCCCAGCCAAACCGAAACATGTTCAACGTCGTCCTCGTCGCCCCCGAAATTCCGCCGAACACCGGCAACGTGATCCGCCTGTGCGCGAACACCGGCGCGCACCTGCACCTGATCGAGCCGCTCGGCTTTCCGCTCGACGACGCGCGCATGCGTCGCGCCGGCCTCGACTATCACGAGTATGCGCAAATGCGCGTGCACCGCAACTGGGACGCATTCGTCGCCTCCGAAGCGCCCGATCCCGCGCGGATGTTCGCGTTCACGACGCGCGGCTCGGGCCGCTTCCACGATCGTGCGTTCCTGCCCGGCGACTGGTTCGTGTTCGGCTCGGAAACGCGCGGCCTGCCGGCCGAGCTGCTCGAACGCTTCCCGAACGAACAGCGCGTGCGCCTGCCGATGCGACCCGACAACCGCAGCCTGAACCTGTCGAACACGGTCGCGGTGGTCGTGTTCGAGGCGTGGCGCCAGGCCGGCTTCGAAGGCGGCGCCTGACGCTCGCCGCGCGCGGCGTCGAACGCGTCAGGTTCGCGCGAGCCGTGCGCGGTACAGGTCGTAGATATCGGGGGAAAAGCACGCGAACACCACGCGTGTGAGGTTCGGCGCCTGCGCGAGCATCTCGGCGACGGTGCCGACCGCGATATCGACGGCGGCTTCAGCCGGATAGCGGTAGACCCCGCAACTGATCGCCGGGAACGCGATCGACGTCGCGGCGACTTCCTCGGCCAGCTCGATCGCGCGCCGGTAGCACGACGCGAGCAACTCGGCCTCGCCACGCGCGCCGCCGTACCAGACCGGCCCGACCGCGTGGATCACATAGCGCGCCGGCAGCCCGTGGCCGCGCGTGAGCTTCGCGTCGCCGGTGTCGCAGCCGCCGAGCGTGCGGCACTCGGCGAGCAGGCCGGGGCCGGCCGCGCGGTGAATCGCGCCGTCGACACCGCCCCCGCCGAGCAGCGAGCCGTTCGCGGCGTTGACGATCGCGTCGACCTCGAGCGTCGTGATGTCGACGACTTGCGCATCGAGCGTGGTGGAATGGATCTGCAGCATGACGACCTCGCGGAACGCCGGAGATTGTTCAAGCGTAGTCCGCTTTGGCGCCGCGCGCCCGGCGCAACCGTGCCGGGCGAACCCGGCTCGCGCTACTCGGCGCGCGCGTCGCGGCGCAACAGGCCGCTGACGGCGTCGCGCGGCGCGATGCCGTCGAACAGCACCCCGCACACGGCTTCCGTGATCGGCATTTCGATCGATTGCGCGCGCGCGAGCGCCAGCACGGCCTGCGCGCAGCGCACGCCTTCGGCCACGTGGCCGAGCGCGCCGAGGATGTCGTTGAGCGTGCGGCCGGCCGCCAGTTGCAGGCCGACCGTGCGGTTGCGCGACAGGTCGCCCGTCGCGGTGAGGATCAGGTCACCGAGGCCCGTGAGGCCCGTGAAGGTTTCCGCGCGGCCGCCGAGCGCCACGCCGAGCCGCGACATTTCGGCGAGGCCGCGCGTGATCAGCGCGGCGCGCGCGTTCAGCCCGAGGCCGAGGCCGTCGGAAATGCCGGTCGCGATCGCCAGCACGTTCTTCACCGCGCCGCCGACCTCGACGCCGACCACGTCGTCGCCCGTATAGATCCGCATCGCGCCGTGATGGAACGCGGCGAGCGTGCGCTCGCGGCATCCGGCCGACGTGCTCGCCACCGTCAACGCGACGGGCAGCGACTGCCCGACCTCGCGCGCGAAACTCGGGCCCGACAGCACGCCGTTGCTCTGCTGTCCGGGCAGTTCGGCCGCGATCACCTGATGCGGCAGCAGGTGCGTGTCGGCCTCGAAGCCCTTGCAGACCCAGACGATATGCGCGGGCACGCAGCCGGCGTCGCGCATCGCGTGACACAGCGTGCGCAGCCCGGCCACTGGCGCGGCGATCACGCACAGCGCGTCGTCCGCGGCGCCATGCGCGAGCGCGACGCCGAGATCGGCGTCGTAGCGCAGCGCGTCAGGCAACGCGATGCCGTCCAGATAGCGGGAATTTTCGTGCCGGGCCTGCAGCCCGGCGATGAGCGCGGCGTCGCGCGCCCACAAAAGCGTATCGTGCCGCGCGGCCAGATGGCCCGCGAGCGCGGTGCCCCAGGCACCGGCGCCGAGAACGGCTACTTTCATACCCAGCACCGGTCCGAGCGAAACGTCAGTTCAGCGTCGTGCCATTCGGCGCGCCGTTCGGTGCGCCTGCCGCACCAGCCTGCTGCTGGAGCTGCGCGAGACGCTGCTCGTACAGCGCCTGGAAGTTGATTTCCGCGAGGTGGATCGGCGGGAAGCCGGCGCGCGTGATCGCGTCGGCGATGTTCGAGCGCAGGTACGGGAACAGGATCGTCGGGCATGCGATGCCGACGAGCGGGTCGAGCTGTTCGTCCGGAATGTTGCGAATGTCGAAAATGCCGGCCTGCTTCGCTTCGATCAGGAACGCGACCTTGTCCTTCACCTTCGCGGTGACGGTACCCGACACGACGACTTCGAACACGCTTTCCGCGAGGCGGTCGGCCTTGACGTCGACTTCGACTTCAACCGACGGCATGTCCTGCTCGAGGAAGATCGCCGGCGAATTCGGCTGCTCGAGCGACATATCCTTCAGGTAGACGCGCTGGATGTTGAAGAACGGTTGGTTTTCGACGTCGGACATGGTGTTTCCCTAAAAGTGGTGACGGGGCGGCCCGGCTGCTCGCCGGCCGCCACGGATGAATCCTGCGCGCCCAAGCCGCGGCGCGGCCGGCGGCCATTCTGCCCTAATCAGGCCGCTTGCAGAAGCGGCACGAGGCCGCCTTCGCGGTCGAGCTTCGACAGATCGTCGTAGCCGCCGACGTGCGTGTCGCCGATATAGATCTGCGGCACCGTGCGGCGCCCCGTGCGCGTCATCATTTCCTCGCGGCGGGCCGGATCGCGATCGATCAGCACCTTTTCGATCTGCTCGACGCCGCGCAGCTTCAGCAGGCGCTCGGCCTGCATGCAATACGGACACACCTGCGTGCTGTACATCAAAACCTTGTTCACTTCGCCACTCCTTGTTTGACGACCGGCATCCCGGCCTGCTGCCAGGCGGCCACGCCGCCTTCGAGCACGTGCACCTCGGCGTACCCCGCCGCCTCGACCTCGCGCGCCGCCTTCTGCGACTGCTGGCCGTTCTGGCAGACGAGCAGCACCGGGGTGCTCTTGTTCTTCGCGACCTGCGCAATTTTCGCGCCGATCTCGCCCGCCGCGACCTGACGCGCCGACGGCAGGTGGCCGGCGGCGAAGTCGGACGCGGCGCGCAGGTCGATCACGACCGCGTTGCGGCGATTGATGAGCTGCGTCGCCTCGGCGGCCGACAGGCCGCCGCGGCCGCGGCGCAGGGCCGGCCATGCGAGCAGGCCGCCGGAAACCAGCAGGATCGCGATAAGGGCCAGGTTCGTGTAATTGGTAAAGAACGTCACGGAATGCCGCCGGAAAAAGAGAAATCGGATGAGGACAATCCCGCCATTATAAAATAACCGTCTTGCGCGATGTCGGGCCCCGGTTCGGTCCCGTGCGACGCGCCCCGCTTCCCTATCACTACCGACCGCAAGATCCATGTACAAACTCGTTCTCATCCGCCACGGCGAATCGACGTGGAACAAGGAAAACCGCTTCACCGGCTGGGTCGACGTCGACCTGACCGAACAGGGTCGCAACGAGGCCTACCAGGCCGGCGAATTGCTCAAGGAGGCCGGCTATACGTTCGACATCGCGTACACGTCGGTGCTCAAGCGCGCGATCCGCACGCTGTGGCACGTGCAGGACAAGATGGACCTGATGTACCTGCCGGTCGTCCATTCGTGGCGCCTGAACGAGCGCCACTACGGTGCGCTGTCGGGCCTGAACAAGGCGGAAACGGCCGCCAAGTTCGGCGACGAGCAGGTGCTCGTGTGGCGTCGCAGCTACGACACGCCGCCGCCCGCGCTCGAGCCGACCGACGAACGCGCGCCGTTCAACGACCCGCGCTACGCGAAGGTGCCGCGCGAGCAGCTGCCGCTCACCGAGTGCCTGAAAGACACGGTCGCGCGCGTGCTGCCGCTGTGGAACGAGTCGATCGCGCCGGCGGTGCGCGCCGGCAAGCAGGTGCTGATCGCCGCGCACGGCAACTCGCTGCGCGCGCTGATCAAGTACCTCGACGGCATCTCGGACAGCGACATCGTCGGCCTGAACATCCCGAACGGCGTGCCGCTCGTCTATGAGCTCGACGAAAACCTGAAGCCGATCAAGCACTATTACCTCGGCGACCAGGAAGCGATCGCGCAGGCGCAGGCCGCCGTCGCGAAGCAAGGCAAGGCGGGCTGACGCCCGGCGCGGCGTGCCCGGCCCCGGTCGCCCGCTGCACGCGCTGCACGCCGCGCGAACCTTCACGGCCCCGCTGCGGTCGAACCCGCTTTCGAACCGCAGCGCCCCCGCCGGGGCCTCTGCGGCCTTTTCGACGCTTTTCGCGCCGTTCCACTGAGTTATCGGACGAACAGTTATACTTGTCCGCTACATCCCCGCTACCGCCACGCGCTTCCCGACCGCACCAGACTCTCTATGCGAATGAATTTGAAGAACATCGGCCTGATTGCCGCGGGCCTCGCCACGGGCGTGTTCGCCACGCTGCAGGTTTCCGCATCGGCCGAGCAGACCGCCACGGCGCCGCTTCCCCTCGACCAGCTCCGCCTGTTCGCGGAGGTATTCGGGCAGATCAAGCGCGAGTACGTCGAACCGGTCGACGACAAGAAGCTGCTGACGGCGGCGATCAAGGGCATGGTGTCGAGCCTCGATCCGCACTCGTCATTCCTCGACAAGACCGACTATGACGAGCTGCAGGAGCAGACGAAGGGCCGCTTCGCGGGTCTCGGCATCGAGATCTCGCAGGAAGACGGCCTCGTCAAGGTGATCTCGCCGATCGAGGACACCCCCGCGTTCCGCGCCGGCATCCGTCCGGGCGACCTGATCACGCGCATCAACGACAAGCCGGTGCGCGGCATGACGCTCGACAAGGCCGTCAAGCAGATGCGCGGCGAGCCGGGCACCAAGGTCACGCTGACGATCTTCCGCAAGAGCGACGACCGCACGTTCCCGGTCACGGTCACGCGCGCGATCATCAAGGTCCAGAGCGTGAAGATGAAGATGCTCGATCCGGGCTACGCGTATGTCCGCATCACGAGCTTCCAGGAGCGCACGACGCCCGATCTCGCGCAGAAGCTGCAGGACATCGCGCGCCAGCAACCGAACCTGAAGGGCCTCATCCTCGACCTGCGCAACAACGGCGGCGGCCTGCTGCAGAGCGCGGTCGGCGTGGCCGGCGCGTTCCTGCCGCCCGACTCGGTCGTCGTGTCGACCAACGGCCAGATCCCCGATTCGAAGCAGGTCTACCGCGATACGTACGACAACTATCGCCTGCCGTCCTTCGACGGCGATCCGCTGAAGAACCTGCCGCCGATCTTCAAGACCGTGCCGATGATCGTGCTGACGAACGCGTATTCGGCGTCCGCGTCGGAAATCGTCGCCGGTGCGCTGCAGGATTCGAAGCGCGCGCAGATCATGGGCAAGACGACGTTCGGCAAGGGTTCGGTGCAGACGGTGCGCCCGATGACGGCCGACACCGCGCTGCGTCTGACCACCGCGTACTACTACACGCCGAGCGGCCGCTCGATCCAGAACAAGGGCATCACGCCGGACGTGCCGGTCGATCAGTACGCGGACGGCGATCCGGACGACGTGCTCGTGACGCGCGAGGTCGACTACACGAACCACCTCGCGAACACGCAGGATCCGAACGAGAAGAAGGAGCAGGAAGAACGCGAACAGCGCCGGATGGATCAGCTGCGCATTCTCGAAGAGCAGAACGACAAGAAGACGCCGGAGCAACGCCAGAAGGATCGCGATCGCAAGCCGATCGAGTTCGGCAGCGCCGACGACTTCATGATGCAGCAGGCGCTCAACAAGCTCGAAGGCAAGCCGGTCCAGGAATCGAAGTCGCTGCTCGCCGAGAGCACGACCAAGAGCCCGGCCGCGAAGGCGGCGACGGCGTCGAAGGCATCGGGCGCAAGCGCCGCGAAGCCGGCTTCCGCACCGAAGCCCGCATCCGCGCCGAAGTAAGCGCCGGCCGGCATCGAACGGGCCATCGCGGGAAGACCGCGATGGCCCGTTTTTCATGCGCGCCTAAAATAACGAACGTCCGCCCGCCTCGCTCACGACTCCCCATGAACGACGATCAACTCCTTCGCTACTCCCGCCACATCCTCGTCGACGAGATCGGTATCGAGGCGCAGCAGCGCTTTCTCGATGCGCATGCGATCGTCGTCGGCGCGGGCGGCCTCGGCTCGCCGGCCGCGATGTATCTCGCGGCATCCGGAGTCGGCACGCTCACGCTCGTTGACGCCGACACGGTCGACCTCACGAACCTGCAGCGGCAGATCCTGCACGTGACGGCCTCGGTCGGCCGCAGCAAGGTCGAGTCGGGGCGCGACGCGCTCGCGCAACTGAACCCCGAGGTGACGGTGAACGCGGTCGCGGAGCGCGTCGACGATGCGTGGCTGGACGCGCACGTGCCGCATGCGAGCGTCGTGCTCGACTGCACCGACAACTTCGCGACGCGGCACGCGATCAATCGCGCGTGCGTCGCGCACGGCGTGCCGCTCGTGTCGGGCGCCGCGCTGCGCTTCGACGGCCAGATCAGCACGTTCGACTTCCGCGACGCGGCCGCGCCCTGCTATGCGTGCGTGTTCCCGGAAGACCAGCCGTTCGAGGAAGTCGCGTGTTCGACGATGGGCGTGTTCGCGCCGACCGTCGGGATCATCGGCGCGATGCAGGCGGCCGAGGCGCTGCGCGTGATCGGCGGCATCGGCAAGACGCTCAACGGCCGGCTGATGATGCTCGATTCGCTGCGGATGGAATGGACGACGATGAAAATCGCGCGCCAGGCCGACTGCCCCGTGTGCGGGGGTCGGCACTGACGCGCGACGGGCATGCGCTGGACGCGCATGCGTGACACTTCGCTACAGTTGGCGGCGACGAAAACGCCTACGCGGCCGCGTCCGCCCGCGGCTCGGCGACCGACAGCCGCTGCAGCGCCGCCTGCACTTCCTCCGGCTCGAACGCGGCCAGCACGTCAGCCGTCGGCTTTTCGAGCGCCTTCAGGTGCGCGCGCAGGATCTCCTGCTTCACGACGAGCAACTGGCTCGGGTGCATCGAGAACTCGGTGAGCCCCATCCCGAGCAACAGGCGCGTGAGCGCCGGGTCGCCCGCCATCTCCCCGCACACCGACACCGACACGCCCGCGCGCTTCGCTTCGCGCAGCGTGTACGCGATCAGATGCAGCACGGCCGGATGCAGCGGGTCGTACAAGTGCGCGACCGCGTTGTCCGCGCGATCGATCGCGAGCGTGTACTGAATCAGGTCGTTCGTGCCGATCGACAGGAAGTCGAAGCGCTTCAGGAACAGCGGCAGCGCGATCGCCGCGGCCGGGATCTCGATCATCGCGCCGAGGCGCACGTTGGGATCGTATGCGAGCCCCGCGTCGTCGAGCTGGCGCTTCGCCTCGCGGATCAGGTCGAGCGTCTGGTCGATCTCCTGCGCATGCGCGAGCATCGGGATCAGGATCTTCACCTGGCCGAACGCGGACGCGCGCAGGATCGCACGCAACTGCGTGAGGAACATCTGCGGCTCGGACAGGCTCCAGCGGATCGCGCGCAGCCCGAGCGCCGGGTTCGGCGCCGTTTCGTAGCCTTCGTCGAGCGCCTCGAGCGGTTTATCGGCGCCGACGTCGATCGTGCGGATCGTCACCGGCATGCCCTTCATCCACTCGACGGCCCGCTTGTACGCGGCGAACTGCTCCTCCTCTTCCGGCATCTCCTTCTGATGCATGAACAGGAACTCGGAGCGGAACAGGCCGACGCCGACCGCGCCGGCCTCGACGGCCGCCTTCGCGTCGTCGGGCAGCTCGATGTTCGCGTACAGCTCGATCTTCGTGCCGCACAACGTTTGCGTCGGCGAGAACTTCAGGCGCTGCAGCTTGCGTTGCTCCAGCAGCTTCTCGGACTGGCGGTACGAATATTCCTCGAGGACGATCGGCGCCGGATCGACGATCACGATGCCCTGGTCGCCGTCGACGATGATCAGGTCGTCCTGGCGGATCAGCGAGCTCGCATGCTGCACGCCGACCGCGGCCGGAATGCCGAGACTGCGCGCGACGATCGCCGTGTGCGACGTGCGCCCGCCGAGATCGGTGACGAACGCCTGGAACGACTGCGTCTTGAACTGCATCATGTCGGCCGGCGCGATGTCGTGCGCGACGACGATCATGTCGTTCGTGCCGTTCCTGGCCGCGCCGTCGAGCGCCTGCGACGCGGACGGCGCACCGGCGAGCGCCTTCAGCACGCGCTCGACCACTTGCTCGATGTCGGCCTTGCGCTCGCGCAGGTACTCGTCCTCGATGTCGTCGAAATGGCGCGTCAGCAGTTCGAGTTGCTCGGTCAGCGCCCATTCGACGTTGTAGCGGCGCGTGCGGATCAGGTCGATGGTTTCCTGCACGAGCATCTCGTCGCTCAGGATCATCGTGTGGACATCGATGAATGCGCCGACTTCGCTCGGGGTGTCGTCGGTCAGGTCGGCGCGCAGCGCTTCGAGCTCGCGACGCACGACGTCGAGCGCCGTGCGGAATCGCTCCACTTCGGCGTCGATCTGGTTGGCCTCGATCAGGTAATGGGCGACGTCGAGCGCCGCCGGCGCGATCAGATACGCTCGCCCGATCGCGATACCTCGTGAGACGGGAATGCCATGCAGCGTGAAGGACACGCGCACCTCCTCTGTACAAGTAAAGCCGCGGCACACTGCTGCGATGCGCTTATGACCCCGGTTAGCGATTATAAATTCCGCGACTCCCTGCTGACTGCATGCAGCGCAGCATTGCGCATTCCGCATCAATGCTTCCGACGAAAAAAATGCCGCGAGATCCGCGGCATTCTGACTGGAAACGGCAATGATTCCGCGTGGCGATCACTGGCCTTCGCCGAACTTGTCGGCGATCAGCTTCAGCAGCGCGTCCATCGCTTCCCGCTCGTCGGGCCCTTCGGTTTCGATCGTCACGGTGCTGCCGATGCCGGCCGCCAGCATCATCACGCCCATGATGCTCTTCGCATTGATCTTGCGCCCGTTGCGTGTCATCCAGACTTCGGACTGGAAGTTGCCGGCCAGTTGCGTAAGCTTGGCCGATGCGCGCGCATGGAGCCCCAATTTATTGACGATGGTGGTTTCTTGTTGAAGCATGATTCTCGGTCGGGTCGGTCTGGACCGCCGGCGGCACGCGTCGGCAGGTCGGTCTAAAACGGAAAACGGCGGCTCAGTGCGATTCGGTGCGCGGTTGCGGCTCCGGCGGAATCGGCGCGCACTGGCCGCAGCCGGTTTCCGTCGGCGGCGGCGGCGTGCCGGACGACACCTCGTGGACGCCCTTCGCGCCGCCGGACAGCGCCTTGTCGACCAGCTTGTCGAGCGGCACGGTGCGGTAGCAGACGGCTCGCACGAGCATCGGCAGGTTCACGCCGGCCAGCACGCGCACGTTGTCGAGCTTCGCGAGCTGGCCCGCGATGTTCGCGGGCGTCGCGCCGTACATGTCGGTCAGTACGACCACGCCGTTTTCTTCCCGCAGCCGCGCGAGTTCCGCGTGCGCAAACGCCATCACTTGGGTCGGATCGCTGTCCGCCATCACGTCGATACAGCCGATGCGGGCAGGTACGCCGCCGTAGATGTGCGCGATACAGTCCCGCAGCGCGGTGGCGAGCGGGGCGTGCGCGATGATCAGGATCCCGGCCATGTCAGATCGCTCCCGGCCGCCCCTGGCGGGCCGATACCCCGCGGCGGGGCAATGAGCGTAGCGAGTGTGGGGAACGTTTCATGTTCAGCCTTGCAACAGTGTCGGCCCGACCGCCGGGCCTTCGGTGCGCCGATCACGGCACCGGGCGAGCGGGCATTGTAGCAGGCCGGTCAAGCTGCTCCGGCGACGGGGGACCTGCGCGGCCGCCGCCGGGGTTGCGCGGGAAACGGGTCGGGCCTACGCGGCCGCACGCTCCAGCGCGTCGATGAACATCGCGGCAACGTCGAAACCCGTCTGCTCCATGATCTCGCGGAAGCACGTCGGGCTCGTGACGTTCACCTCGGTCAGCCAGTCGCCGATCGCGTCGAGCCCGACCAGCAGCAGCCCGCGCGATGCGAGCACGGGCCCGAGCGTGTCGGCGATCTCGCGGTCGCGGGCCGTCAGCGGCTGCGCGACGCCGAGCCCGCCCGCGGCGAGATTGCCGCGCACCTCGCTGCCCTGCGGAATCCGCGCGAGCGAATACGGCACCGGCTCGCCGCCGATCAGCAGGATGCGCTTGTCGCCGGCCTTGATCTCGGGAATGAACTTCTGCGCCATCACCGAGCGCGTGCCGTCGTGGCTCAGCATCTCGACGATCGAACCGAGGTTCATGCCGTCCGGCTTCACGCGGAACACGCCCATCCCGCCCATCCCGTCGAGCGGCTTCAGGATCACGTCGCCGTGCTCGGCGTGGAACGCGCGCAGCCGTTTCGCGTCGCGCGTGACGAGCGTCGGCGCGACGAACTGCGGAAACTCGCCGATCGCGAGCTTCTCCGAATGGTCGCGGATCGACTGCGCCTTGTTGAACACGCGTGCACCCGCGCGCTCGGCCAGCTCGAGCAGCCACGTCGACGTCACGTACTCCATGTCGAACGGCGGATCCTTGCGCATCAGCACCGCGCCGAACGATTCGAGACGGCGCGCGTCGACCGGGCCCGCGTCGAACCAGGTGCCGCGATGCAGGTCGTCCAGCTCGCCGACGAACGTGATGCGCCGCACGTCGGCCTCGACGGCCGAGCCCGTCCACGCGAGGTGGCGCGGCTCGCACGCGTACACCGCATGCCCGCGCCGGGCGGCCTCCGCCATCATCGCGTAGGTCGAATCCTTGTAGATCTTGAAATGCTCGAGCGGGTCGGCGATAAAAAGAATGTCCATGCGGGTCCTGTACGTAGCGAAGCCGTTACACCTGGATGGCTTCGGGATCGGTCTTTTCCAGTTCGATCGACGACGCGATCAGCGACAGCCGCGCGACGACGCCGTACATGTAGAAACGGTTCGGCGGCGCGGCGCCCGGCTTGGCGCCTGCATCCGGCAGCGCGGTGTGCTCGAAGCCGAGCGGCACGTAGTGCATGCCCGGCGCGTTCAGGTTCTGGTCGCGCTCGCGGCCGCCGTGCGTGCGGTAGAAGCCGCCGACCACGTAGCGGTCGATCATGTAGACGACCGGCTCGGCCACTTCGTCGCCGACGCGCTCGAACGTGTAGACGCCTTCCTGCACGATCACGTCGCGCACCGCGAGGCCGGCCTTCGATTCGGCCATCTGCGCGCGCTCGGCCTTCGTCATGCGGCCGATCTCGGCCGCGTCGTGCACGGTCATCACGCCACGGCCGGCGGTGCCCGCGTCGGCCTTCACGACGACGTACGGCTTCTCGCTGATCCCGTATTCGCGATACTTGCGCGCGATCTTCTTCAGCACGCCGTCGATCGCGTCGGCGAGCGCCTGCTCGCCTTCATGCGCCTGCCAGTCGACGCCTTCCACGTGCGCGAAATACGGATTCACCATCCACGGATCGACGCCGACCATCTTCGCGAACTTCTTCGCGACGTCGTCGTAGCACGAGAAATGCGTCGACTTGCGGCGCACGGCCCAGCCTGCGTGCAGCGGCGGCAGCAGGTACTGCTCGTGCAGGTTTTCCAGCACGGCCGGGATGCCGGCCGACAGGTCGTTGTTCAGCAGGATCGAGCACGGATCGAAATTCTTCAGGCCGAGGCGGCGCTGCGAACGCTCGAGCGGTTCGAGCACGATCTTCTGGCCGTCGGCCAGCGTGATCGGCGTCATGTCGGTGATGCTCGGGTCGAGCGAGCCGAAGCGCACGTTCAGGCCGGCCTGGCGCATGATCGTCGCGAGGCGCGCGACGTTTTCCAGGTAGAACGCGTTGCGGGTCGGCAGCTCGGGAATCACGAGCAGATTCTTCGCGTCCGGGCAGATTTTCTCGATCGCGGCCATCGCGGCCTGCACGGCGAGCGGCAGCACTTCGGACGGCAAATTGTTGAATGCGCCGGGAAACAGGTTCGCGTCGACGGGCGCCAGCTTGAAGCCGGCATTGCGCAGGTCCACCGAACAATAGAACGGCGGGGTGTGTTCCTGCCATTCGAGCCTGAACCAGCGTTCGATCGCAGGCGTCGCGTCGAGGATCTTCTGCTCGAGTTCGAGCAGCGGACCGTTCAACGCGGTAACGAGGTGGGGAACCATGAATCACTCGCGAGCGGGAGAATGAAGATTGTAGAGCAATTGCCTTGCCCATTTGGGGATTGTTCCCGGCTTCGCAAGGATATCGAGGAACTTTTCGGCTATTGACCCGATAGAGTGAAGGGTTATCCGCTACGGCAGCGGGTGACAGGAGAAAAAAAGCCCGCCGGGTGGGCGGGCCGAAGTCGCTGCGCTCATTCGGAGCGGGCGCCGTCGTCGCGGCGGCCCGCCGTTGATTCGTATGACTTATTCCACGTGCTCGCCGTGCAGGATCACGTCGAGACCTTCGCGCTCTTCCTCTTCGGTCACGCGCAGGCCGATCGTCAGGTCGATCAGCTTCAGCAGCACGAAGCTCAGCACGCCGCTGTAGACCAGCGTGATCAGCACGCCCTTGGCCTGCAGCAGCAGGCTGCCGTCGAAGCCGCCGATGTCCTTGACCGCGAATACGCCCGTCAGCAACGCGCCGAGAATCCCGCCGATGCCGTGCACGCCGAACGCGTCGAGCGAATCGTCGTAGCCGAGCTTGGACTTGAGCCAGGTCGCCGACCAGAAGCAGACGACGCCCGCCGCGATACCGATCACCAGTGCGCCCGCCACGCCGACGAAACCGGCGGCCGGCGTGATCGCCACGAGACCCGCGACCGCGCCCGACACGATGCCGAGCACCGACGGCTTACCCTTCGCGATCCACTCGGCAAACATCCAGCCGAGCGCCGCGCAGGCGGTCGCCACTTGCGTGGTCAGCATCGCGAAGCCGGCACGGCCATCGGCCGCGACCGCGGAGCCCGCGTTGAAGCCGAACCAGCCGACCCACAGCATCGAGCCGCCGATCATCGTCAGCACCAGGTTGTGCGGCGCCATCGATTCACGGCCGTAGCCGACGCGCTTGCCGAGCACGAGGCACGACACGAGGCCCGCGATACCGGCGTTGATGTGCACCACCGTGCCGCCCGCGAAGTCGAGCACGCCGTCGGCCGACAGCCAGCCGGTCGGCTCCCACACCATGTGCGCGATCGGCACGTAGACGATCAGCGACCAGAGCGTCATGAACACGAGCATCGCCGAGAACTTCATCCGGTCGGCGAACGCGCCGCAGATCAGCGCCGGCGTGATGATCGCGAACGTCATCTGGTAGACGAAGTAGACCGATTCCGGAATCGTCGTCGCGAGATGGCTGACCGTCAGCGTCGTCGCCTTGTCGCCCTTGATGTAGTTCATGCCGTGCAGGAACGCACGCGACAGGCCGCCGATGAAGCCGTTGCCCGGCGTGAACGCGAGGCTGTAGCCGACCACCGTCCACAGCACCGTGATCACCGCGGTGATCGCGAAGCTCTGCATCACGGTCGCGAGCACGTTCTTCTTGCGGACCATGCCCGCGTAGAACAGCGCGAGGCCCGGGATCGTCATGAACAGCACGAGCGCGGTCGACGTCAGCATCCACGCGGTGTCGCCCGCGCTGATCTTCGACGAATCGACCGAGAACGGGGCGGTGGGCGCGGCCGGGGCGGCCGGCGCGGACGCGGCGGCGGCAGCCGATGCGTCGGTCGCGCCCGAAGCCGGTGCGGCCGCAGCGGCGGTGGCGGATGCGTCGGCGCTCGGCGCCGAAGCGGCCGGTGCGGCGGCAGCCGATGCGTCGGAAGCGGTGGCGGCAGGCGCGGAACCGGCCGCGGCGGACGCCGCGTCGTCCGCGAGCGCGGAGCCGACGCCGGCCGCGATCAGCGAGCCGGCCATCAGCAGGGACATCAGAAGTTTGCGCATCTTGGGTTTCCTCTTGTCGCTTGTCTTGTGTGTTCTGTTACAGCGCGTCCGCGCCCGTCTCCCCGGTGCGAATCCGGATCACCTGTTCGATCGGCGTGACGAAGATCTTGCCGTCGCCGATCTTGCCCGTGCGCGCGGCCCGCTCGATCGCTTCCACCGCCTGGTCGACGAGATCGTCGGACACGGCCGCCTCGATCTTCATCTTCGGCAGGAAATCGACCACGTATTCGGCGCCGCGATACAGCTCGGTGTGCCCCTTCTGGCGCCCGAACCCTTTCACCTCCGTCACCGTGATGCCCGAGACGCCAAGCGCCGACAGCGCCTCGCGCGTCTCATCGAGCTTGAACGGCTTGATGATTGCGGTAATGAGTTTCATGAAGTCCTCTCGCTGGGTTGTCCCGTCGAATGAGTTGGAATGTTGTAACGGACTCTTCTCAGCAACTCGCATGCCATGTTCGTCCGAACACCGTCTCGAAGGGCTTCGAAGCGGGGTCGCATCCCGTGGTGTAAGGCGCGGAAGCCCGGCCGAATGGCCAACATGGCCCGGTTTGCTGGCGCGGCGAAAGGATCGTTGCTAGAGTGCACGCACGTCCCGGATCGCCGGGCCATTCACCCATGCGGGCGCCATGCCCGGAATTCGCGCCCCGCGCGCACCATTTCCGGTCATGCGTGCATCATGGGCACGTACGCAACTGAAGATGCACATTTTTTGTGCAAGGAAGGGAAATCACATGAAGCAACCCAGCGACGTTTTCAACGATCTGCAGTCGCGCGTCAGCGATTTGCTGAAAAACTCGCCGGCCAAGGACGTCGAGCGCAACGTGAAGGCCATGCTGTCGCAAGGCTTCTCGAAGCTCGATCTCGTCACGCGCGAGGAATTCGACACCCAGGCACAGGTGCTCGCCCGCACCCGCGTGCGCCTCGAGGAACTCGAAAAGCGCGTCGCGGAACTCGAGCAGAAGCTCGCCGCCCCGCAGGCCTGACGCCCCACCCGGCCAAACGGTCCGGGCGCGGGCCGCCTCGTGCGGCCCGCGCCCCCCACCCCCGAAGCCGGTCCCGCTCTTCGTCGTCCGTCGTTCTTCGCAGCACCCTCCGCTCTTCGCAGTCCATCGCTCTTCGCAGTACGTCGTTCCGCAACACCTCGTTCTTTCCCCCGCGCCACGCCGGCAAGCGCGCACCCGATTCCTCCGATTCCCGCGGCATGCGGCCCCGAACGGCCGTCGTCCGCCCGTTCACAGGAGCCTCGCCATGTCGCTCGCCGTGGTGCGCAGTCGCGCGCCCGCCTCCGGCCGCGCGCCGGACGTCACCGTCGAAGTCCATCTCGCCAACGGATTGCCGTCGTTCTCGATCGTCGGGCTGCCCGATCTCGAAGTCCGCGAAAGCCGCGAGCGCGTGCGCGCCGCGCTGCAGAACTGCGGATTCGAATTCCCGGTACGCCGCATCACCGTCAATCTCGCGCCGGCCGACCTGCCGAAGGAATCGGGCCGCTTCGACCTGCCGATCGCGCTCGGCATCCTCGCCGCGAACGGCCAGATCCCGGCCGACGCGCTGGCCGGCCGCGAATTCGCGGGGGAGCTGTCGCTGACGGGCGCACTGCGGCCGATGCGCGGCGCGTTCGCGATGGCGTGCGGCGCCGCGCGGGACTGGCGTGCGGCGGAATCCGGCGCGGGCCTCGCCGGCGGCCCGAGCCCGGATTCCGGCGCCGCGCGCGATTCCGTCGCGACCTCGCGGCCGCCCGAGCTGTACCTGCCGCTCGACAGCGCCGCCGAGGCCGCGCTCGTGCCGGGCGTGACCGTATTCGGTGCGCGCGACCTGCCCGCGCTGTGCGCGCACCTCGCGGATGCGCCGGACGGGCGGCTCACGCCGGTCGCGGCGCCCTGTCTCGACGGCCTGCCGGCGCCCGCCGCGCCCGACCTCGCGGACGTCGTCGGCCAGCGCGGCGCCCGGCGCGCGCTGGAAGTCGCGGCCGCGGGCGGCCATCACATGCTGATGGTCGGGCCGCCCGGCGCCGGCAAGTCGATGCTGGCCGCGCGGCTGGCCGGGCTCCTGCCGCCGCTGACCGACGACGAGGCGCTGACCTCGGCCGCGCTGCTGTCCGCGAGCCGGCTCGGCTTCTCGCCCGCGCAGTGGCGCCGCCGGCCGTTCCGCGCGCCGCATCACTCGTCGAGCGCCGCCGCGCTGGTGGGCGGCCGCAATCCGCCGCAGCCGGGCGAAATAACGCTCGCGCACCTCGGTGTGCTGTTTCTCGACGAACTCCCGGAATTCGACCGGCACGTGCTGGAAATGCTGCGCGAGCCGCTGGAAGCCGGCCGCATCACGATCTCGCGCGCGGCCCAGCAGGCCGACTTCCCCGCCGCGTGCCAGTTGATCGCCGCGATGAACCCGTGCCCGTGCGGCTGGCACGGCGATCCGTCCGGGCGCTGCCGCTGCTCGCCGGACGTGGCCGCCCGCTATCTGCGCAAGCTGTCGGGGCCGCTGCTCGACCGCATCGACATCCAGATCGACCTGCCCGCGCTGTCGCCGGCGGAACTCGCGACCCGCGCGACGGCACCCGGCGAGCCGAGCGCGGCGGTGGCCGCCCGGGTCGCACAGGCGCGGGCGCTGCAGCTCGATCGGCAAGGCAAGACGAATCACATGCTGAGCGGCCGCGAAACCGACGACCTGTGCCGGCCGACCGACGAAGGCGAGCGGCTGCTGCGCGAGGCCGGCGAGCGCTTCGGCTGGTCGGCGCGCGCGTATTTCCGCGTGCTGAAAGTCGCGCGGACGATCGCCGACCTGGCCGGCGACCCGCTGCCGACGGCCGCGCAGATCGCCGAGGCGATCCGCTACCGGCGCGCGCTGACGGCGCTGTGAGCGCCCCAGGAGGACAAAATCAGGCTGTCAAGACTTGACTTATGCACAATTTCGCGAATCCGGCCCCGGTTCGCGACTCGCCGCGGCCTTTGCCGGACGGAATTCGTATCCCGTTGTTTTGATTGATTTTTCTCAAAGGGCGTACGGACGACCAAACGGGCCGGAAGGCCGTCCGGCGCGGCTCTGCGGGAAATGCGCGCGACTTTTCAACAAAGTTATCCACATGCGCTGTGGATAGCCGAAAAACCCTCGCAAAATCCGGCGATTAGCGTCGAAAGCTGCGAACGAACTTTCAGTTGTCACAGTGTGTCCGGGCGCCGCGCCGGCCGTCGTCAATCGAGCTTGAACGAGCCGAAAAACTGGTCGAGTTGCTCCTGCGCGAGCGGCCCGTCGGCGATCACGACGGCCTGGTACGCATGCCGGCCGCGCGCGGCGAGCCGCGCGACGATCGTCTTGCGCGCGCGATCGCCGCCGGCGGCGGCGCCCGTGACGCGCAGCTCGAGCCCGTTCACCGCGCCGCCGGCCGCGAGCGGCACGGGCACCGACGCCGTCTGCGGCACGCCCTCGAGGTTGCGCGACAACCCGGCGCGCAGGAAGTCGAGCGCCGCGCGGCGCGTGTCGTCGCGGTCGTCGGGCAGCGTCAGCGTGCCGACCGCGAACACCGCGCCGTCGACGTGCGCGGCCTGCATCCGCATCGGCATCGACGCGCCGCCGAGCGCCACCGGCTGCTGCTCGACGGTCGGCTTCGCCGGCAGGTCGATCGTATAGCCGGCGTCGTTGTGCAGCGTGCGCCAGTCGTACGACGGCGAGCACGCGGCCAGCGCGGCGCTCAGGCAGGCGAGCGCGGCGAAGTGTCGCAGCGGGCGAAAAAGGGGGCGCAACGAATCGGTGACTTCCTTCGGCATGGCGTGGATCGCGGCAGGCAAAACGGCCATTATCCGCCGAACCTGACAACCGGGATGCGGGGCCGCCGCCGGTGCGCGCGCCGCATTCGCGCTAAAATGAGCGCCGAATTTCGACGTCCCTTGCATCGATCCGCGTCATCGACTCCGAGAGCACCAGATGAACACCACGCCCCCCGCCCGCCGCAGTACCGGCCCCGTCCGCTATATCGTCGCGGCCGCAGTCGTCGCGGCGATCGCCGTCGCCGGCTTCTTCGCGTTCAACGGCAAGTCCAGCGTGCCGGACGCGACCTTCACGCTGCTGTCGGGCCAGAAGGTCTCGACCGCCGGCGACCTGAAGGGCAAGGTCTATCTCGTGAATTTCTGGGCGACGAGCTGCGCGACCTGCATGCAGGAAATGCCGCAGATGGTCGATACCTACAATCGCTTCAAGGGTCAGGGGCTGGAATTCGTCGCGGTCGCGATGAACTACGATCCGCCGATGTACGTCGCGAACTACGCGCAGACGCGCCAGTTGCCGTTCAAGGTCGCGCTCGACGACGGCAGCGTCGCGAAGCAGTTCGGCAACGTGCAGCTCACGCCGACGACCTTCGTCGTCGACAAGGACGGCAAGATTCTGAAGCGCTACGTCGGCGCGCCGCAATTCGCGGAGCTCGACGCACTGCTCAAGAAGGCGCTCGACGGCAACGCGGCCTGAGCGCCGCCCGATCCGGCTCGCAGGCGCGCGCACCGCGCCCTTCCGGCAAGACAACGGACCGCATGACCGGGCAACCCGGTTCCGCGGTCCGTTTGCTTTTCAGCGCTCGGTGTCGCCTTTCGCCGACAGCCCGTAGCGCTTCATCTTCTCGTACAGCGTCGCCTTGCCGACGTGCAGCCGGTCGGCCGTTGCCGCGACCGCACCGCCCGTCTGGTTCAGCGCCTCGGCGATCACCGCGCGCTCGAACTGCTCGATGCGCTCCTTCAGCGTCTGGTCGTTGTCGGCGTCGTCGCCCGCGCCCGTTTCCTGCGGCATGTCGGCCACGCCGAGCACGAAGCGGTCGGCCGCATTGCGCAGCTCGCGCACGTTGCCCGGCCAGTCGCGCTGCATCAGGCTCGCGCGCTGCCGGTCGGTCAGCACCGGCGCGGGCCGCCCGTAGCGCACGGCCGCGTCGAGCATGAAATGCTCGAACAGCGGCACGATGTCCTCGCGGCGCTCGGCGAGCGGCGGCAGCGCGATCGTCACGACGTTGAGCCGGTACAGCAGGTCGCGCCGGAACGTGCCGGCCGCGACGAGCTCGCTCATGTCGCCCTTCGCGGCCGCGACCACGCGGCAGTTCACGCGGATCGGCTGGTTCGAGCCGAGCCGCTCCAGCACACCGTCCTGCAGCACGCGCAGCAGCTTGACCTGCAACGCGAGCGGCATGCTTTCGATTTCGTCGAGGAACAGCGTGCCGCCGGACGCGTACTCGAGCTTGCCGACGCGCCGCTTCGCCGCGCCGGTGAACGCGCCGGGCTCGTAGCCGAACATCTCCGACTCGAACATCGGCTCGGGCAGCGCGCCGCAATTGACCGCGATGAACGGCTTGTCGCGGCGCGGCGACAGCTCGTGCAGGCTGCGCGCGATCAGCTCCTTGCCGGCGCCCGTGTCGCCGTTGATCAGCACCGACGCGTCGGTCGGCGCGACGTTCGCGATCAGCTTGCGCACCTGCTCGATCGCCGGGCTGCGGCCGATGATGCGCGGCGCGACCACGTGCTGCCCGGCCAGTTCGCGCCGCAGCGCGTGGTTCTCGAGCACGAGCTCGCGGCGCTCGAGCGCGCGGCGCACCGTCTCGATCAGGCGCTCGGCCGCGAACGGCTTTTCGATGAAGTCGTACGCGCCGTCGCGCATCGCCTGCACGGCCATCGAGATGTCGCCGTGCCCGGTGACGAGGATCACCGGCACGTCGGGCACGCGCTCGCGGCACTGCGCGAGCACGTCGAGCCCGCTCGCGCCGGGCAGCCGGATGTCGCTGACGACCGCGCCGGCGGTATCCGCGACGATCGCCTTCTCGGCCGCTTCGGCCGACTCGAAGCCGGCGACGTCGAAGCCCGCCAGTTGAAGGCTCTGCACGCTCGCCCGGCGCACGAGCGCATCGTCTTCGATATAGATCACTTGCAGCCGGTTGGCCATCTTGGTCACTTGCTCCTGACAGGCCGCGCGGCGCGCGCACGCGGCTCTCGATTGATGCCGGTCGGTCGCCGACCGGGCCTGTTCACGCTAATGCGAACCCGCCGGCTCGGACACGGAGTCCGGATGATGCGTGCGGGCGCGCCGCAGCGTCAAGACGAACAGCGCGCCGCCCGACGGGGCGTTGCGGGCGGTCAGCGCGCCGCCCGCGTCGCTCGCGATCGACGACGAGATCGCGAGGCCGAGCCCGAGCCCGCGCCCCATTTCCTTGGTCGTGAAGAACGGCTCGAACAGGCGCGGCAGCAGATCGGGCGCGATCCCGGAGCCGTTGTCGCGCACCTCGACCGCGAGCGTCGCGGCCGACACCGCGATCGTCACCTCGATCGCCGGCGCCGCGACGCCGGCCACCGCGTCGAGCGCGTTGCCGAGCAGGTTGATCAGCACCTGTTCGAGGCGCAGATCCTCGCAGCGCGCGACGAGTTCCGGATAGTCGCGCGCCAGGTCGAGCGGCGCATCGCGCGCGGGCGACACGGTCGCGTCCTGCAGCGTCAGCGTGAGCGCGACGCCGCGCAAGCGCTCGTCGAGCAGCGACAGCACGCTGCGCAATGCGCGCACGACGAGGGCCTGCTCGTTGCGCGGCTTCGCGCGGCCGACGAACAGCTTCAGCTGGTTGGTGATCTTGCCCATCCGCTCGGTCAGCGCGGCGATCGCCTCGAGATTCTCGCGCGCGGCGGCCTGCTCGCCGCGATCGAGCAGCACGCGCGTGTTGTCCGAGAAGCTGCGCAGCGCCGCGAGCGGCTGGTTCAGTTCGTGCGTGATGCCGGCCGCCATCTGGCCGAGCGCGGCGAGCTTGCTCGCCTGGATCAGTTCGTCGTGCGCGGCGCGCAGCTCCTGCTCCGCGCGGATCCGGTCGCCGACTTCCTTCTGCAATTGCTCGTTCGCTTCCGACAAATCGGCCGTACGCTCCTCGACGCGCCGGTTCAGCTCCGCGTACGCCTGCTGCAGCAGCGCGCGGCCGCGGATCATCTCGCGCACGCGGGCGCGGCGCATCCGCCAGTAGAACGCCAGCAGCGCGACCGACACGAAGCCGAAGCCGGTGACGATCGTCGCGTTGCGCGCATCGGCATCGATCGGCGCGATCGGCGCGAGCGTGACGAGCAGCCAGTCGGGCTCGCCGATCCGCCGCTTGCTGGCGAGAAAGCGCGGCGCACGCCGGCCGGCGCCGAGGCGCACGATTTCCGCATCGGCGCCGAGCGTCTGCTCGACGCGCAACGGCAGCGGCGTGACCGGTTGCTGCGCGTACTGGCGCGTTTCGTAGATCGACGCGGCGACCGGTCCCGTGAGCGGGCGCAGCGTGTGGTACTTCCACGCGGGCACCGACGACAGGAACACGACGCCGTGATCGTCCACGACGACGAGCGGCTCGGACGCGTCGGCGCCCTGGAACCATTCGAGGTTGAGCTTCACGACGACGACGCCCGCGATCTTGCCGTCGTGCCACACGGGCTGCGAGATGTAGTAACCGGGGTCGCGCGAGATCGTGCCGATCCCGAAAAAACGGCCGACCTGGCCGTTCATCGCGTCGAGAAAATACGGGCGGAAACGGTATTCGATTCCGACGAAGCTGTCGGGCGCGCGCCAGTTGCTGGCGGCGACGCACAGGCCGTCCGCGCCGATCACGTAGGTGACGGTCGCGTGCGCGTGTTCGTTGAGGTCTTCGAGATAGCGGTTGACGCGCGCGGTGTAGTCGCCGCGCTTGGGCTCCGCGAGCAGATCCTGCACGTACGGATGGCTGCCGAGCAGGTAAGGCAGCGATTCGTAGCGGTCGAGCGTGCTCTTGAGCGCGTTGGTGGTGCGGTCGACGCGCACCGCGGCATTGCGCTGCAGCTCGGCGACGCCGCGCTGCCAGGTGACCGTCCACGTGAGCGCGCACGCCGCGACGAGCGCGGCGGCAAGCACGACGAGGATGAGCAGGCGGCGCGTCACGGTCGAGGCTTCCTGGCGATGCGGATCGCCTATTGTGTCATAGGCCTCCGCCTCGATGCCCCGGGCGCCGCGGGCCGCACGGCCGGCGGGCGGCGCCGCCGCCTGCTCGTTCATCGCGTCAGACGCCGGCCGTCTCGGTCGGCGCGACTTCGCTGCCGCCCTTCAGCGCCTGGCGCAGCTTGTTGCGGTCGAGCTCCTTCTCCCAGGCCGACACGACGACCGTCGCCACGCCGTTGCCGACGATGTTGGTCAGCGCACGGCATTCGCTCATGAAGCGGTCGATGCCGAGGATCAGCACCATGCCCGACAGCGGGATCGTCGGCACGACGGCCAGCGTCGCGGCGAGCGTGATGAAGCCCGCCCCGGTCACGCCGCTCGCGCCCTTCGACGTCAGCATCGCGACGGCCAGCAGCGTGAGCTGCTGCATCCAGGTCAGCTCGATGTTGGTCGCCTGCGCGATGAACAGCACGGCCATCGTCATGTAGATGTTGGTGCCGTCGAGGTTGAACGAATAGCCGGTCGGCACGACGAGGCCGACGACCGAACGCGAGCAGCCGGCCTTCTCGAGCTTTTCCATCAGCTGCGGCAGCGCGGCTTCCGACGAGCTCGTGCCGAGCACGATCAGCAGTTCTTCCTTGATGTACGACACGAAGCGGATGATCGAGAAGCCGGTGAAGCGCGCGATCGCGCCGAGCACGACGAGCACGAACACGACCGACGTCAGGTAGAACGTGCCGATCAGCTTGAGCAGCGGCACCAGCGAGCCGACGCCGTACTTGCCGATCGTGAACGCCATCGCGCCGAACGCGCCGATCGGGGCCAGCTTCGTGACGATGTGCACGATGCCGAACAGCACCCGCGTCAGGCCGTCGATGAAGTCGGTGACCACGCGGCCGCGCTCGCCGAGGTGCGCGAGCACGCTGCCGAACAGCAGCGCGATCAGCAGGATCTGCAGGATTTCACCCTGCGCGAACGCGTCGACCATCGTGTTCGGGATGATGTGCATCAGGAAGTCGACCGTCGACTGCCCGTGCGCCTTCGCCGCGTACGACGCGACGGCCTTGCCGTCGAGCGTCGCCGGATCGATGTTGAAGCCGACCCCCGGACGCAGCAGGTGCGTGGCCGCGAGGCCGAGCAGCAGCGCGAAGGTCGACACGATCTCGAAGTACAGCAGCGCCTTGCCGCCGACGCGGCCGACCTTCTTCATGTCCTCCATGCCGGCGATGCCGGTGACGACCGTACAGAAGATGATCGGACCGATCACCATCTTGATCAGCTTGATGAACCCGTCGCCGAGCGGCTTCATGTCGGTGGCGAGCGCCGGGTAGTAGTGGCCGAGGATCACGCCGACGATGATGGCGAAGATCACCTGCACATAGAGCACTTTGTAGAAGGGTTTCTTCTTCACGATGGTTCCTGCTGAAGTAGATGATGAGCCGGTGGAAACGGCGTCACGCGCGCAGGCGAATGTCTCAGGGGAAAGTCACTCGCCCGCGCGGCTGCCGTGCCGCAACAAGCGATGCCTCAGAACATCCGGAGGGGGAGGAAGGCAGTGGTCATCGGTTGTCTCCTTGGTTTAATAGTCAGGCCGGGGGCCGGCCATGCGCTTTATATTGCAAGGTCGATGCCAGGTTTCCGGAACCCCTCAAGCCGTTGTTTTCATTGTATTTCTCATAATGCGGCAGGCAAGAAAATCCGGGATTCCGGATTTCCGGAAAATATCCGTCCGGCGATCCGGACGGATGTGTCGCTTCGTCAGACGAATCAGTGCCGCACGGCCTGGCTGGCCAGCACGCCGGTCTGCGCGTAGAACTCCTGCTGCGCGAACGCGTCGCGCTCGCGGCGTGCGCGCTCGCCGCGATCCGCGAGCGAACCGATGACGATCCCGACGAACGCGAGCGGCACCGACACGAGCGCAGGGTTGTCGAGGAACACCGGCGCATGCGCGTGGTGCAGCACGTCGACCCACACCGACTTCGACAGCACCGTGAGCGCGACCGCCGACACGAGGCCGAGGCCGCCGCCGAGCACCGCGCCGCGCGTGGTCATCCCGCGCCAGAAGATCGACATCGCGAGCACCGGGAAATTGGCGCTCGCGGCCACCGCCGCGACGAGCCCGACCATGAACGCGACGTTCACGTGCTCGAACAGGATCGACAGCCCGATCGCGACGGCCGACAGCACGATCGTCGCCGCGCGCGAGATCCGCATCTCCAGCCGTTCGTCGGGCTTGCCGCGCGCCCACATCTGCGCATACAGGTCGTGCGAGATCGTCGTCGCGCCGGCGAGCGTCAGGCCCGCGACCACCGCGAGGATCGTCGCGAACGTGACGGCCGCGATGAACCCGTAGAACCAGTTGCCGCCCACTGCCTGCGCGAGCTTCACCGCGACCATGTTGGAGCCGCCGAGCAGGTCGTGCGTCAGGTTGAACGTGCCGTTCGCGCCGAGCCGGAAGAATTCCGGATGCTGCGCGAGCAGCACGATCGCCGAGAAGCCGATCACGAAGGTCAGCAGGTAGAAGTAGCCGATGAAGCCCGTCGCGTAGAGCACCGACTTGCGCGCCTCCTTCGCGTTCGGCACCGTGAAGAAGCGCATCAGGATGTGCGGGAAGCCGGCCGTGCCGAACATCAGCGCGATGCCGAGCGACAGCGCGTTGGCCGGGTCGCGGATCAGCTTGCCGGGCCCCATGATCGACAGCGCGCCCGGATGCACGGCCACCGCGCGGCGGAACATCGCGTCGATGCTGAAGCCGAACTCGCCGAGCGCGAGCACCGCGAGCAGCGTCGCGCCGCACAGCAGCAGCACGGCCTTGATCACCTGCACCCAGGTGGTCGCGGTCATCCCGCCGAAGAACACGTAGACGACCATCAGCACGCCGACGATCAGCTCGGCCGTGCCGTACGACAGCCCGAACAGCAACTGGATCAGCTTGCCCGCGCCGACCATCTGCACGACGAGGTACAGCACGACGATGGTCAGCGCGTTCGCCGACGTCAGCAGCCGGATCGGCCGCTGCGCGAAGCGGTACGCGACGACGTCGACGAACGTGAACTTGCCGAGGTTGCGCAGCGGTTCGGCGATCAGGAACATCACGAACGGCCAGCCGACCAGGAAGCCGATCGAATAGATCAGCCCGTCGAAGCCGAACATGAACACCATCCCCGACAGCCCGAGGAACGACGCGGCCGACATGTAGTCGCCGGCGATCGCGAGCCCGTTCTGCAGCCCGGTGATGCCGCCGCCGGCCGTGTAGAAGTCGCGCGTCGAGCGGGTGCGGCGCGCGGCCCAGCGCGTGAGCGCGAGCGTCGCGAACACGAACGCGAAGAACATCGCGATCGCGACCGGGTTCAGCTCGACCTTGTCGGGCATCGGGCCGGCGACACCGGTCGCATGGGCGGTGGAGGAGACGAGAACGGTCAGCGCGCCGAGCGCGCGCGCAATGCGTCGCATGCGGGCCTCCGTCACGAACGTTGCAGGATCGCGTCGACGCGGCGGTCGAACGCACGGTTCGCGCGCAGCACGTAGCACGCGGTCAGGCCGATCGCGATCAGGATGATCGCGACACCCGCGGCGATCCCGACCGTCGTCGTCGCGCCGCGGTACAGCGGCGCGGCGAGCACGTGCGGCGCAAGCGCGACGAGCAGGATGAAGCCGTAGTAGGTGGCGATCATCAGCGCCGTCAGCGTGAAGCTGAAGCGGCGCCGTGCCCGCACGAGCTGCTGGTAGTCGCGGCGCGCCGTGACCGATTCGATGACGGAAAGCTCCATGGTGTCTCCATTTCCAGCTCGTCATGGCGAGCGGTGTTTTGTGGAATGGTCGGCGCGCGTCGACTGTTCCGCCCGCGCCGCGGCGGTAAATTGAATTACACGACGCGATCCGCGCGCAGCCGCGCGACGTCCTCCGCCGACATCCCGAGCCAGCCGCCGAGCACCGCATCGGTATCGGCGCCGAGCACCGGCGGTGCACCGCGCACCGGCAGCCGCGCGCCGTCGAAGCGGTACGGCGGCGCAAGCACGTCGACGCCGCCCGCGACCGGATGCGGCTGCCGCGTGACGAGCCCGGCACTCGTCGCACGTTCGGACGTCAGCGCTTCGTGCAGCCCGAGCACTTCGCCGCACGGGATGCCCGCATCGGCGAGCGCGGCGAGCAGCGTCGCGCGCGACCGGCGTGCCAGTTCGCGACGAATCTCGGGCAGCAGGTCCGCACGATTCTCCGAGCGGCCGAGGTTGGTCTTGTAGCGTTCGTCCGCCGCCAGGTCGGGACGCTCGATCGCGTCGCAAAAGCGTGCGAACTGCGTGTTGTTGCCGACCGTGATCACGAGCGGGCCGTCGGCCGCGTCGAACACGCCGTACGGCACGATCGACGGGTGCGCGTTGCCGTAGCGCGGCGGGTCCTCGCCCATCAGCAGCGCGTCGAGCCCGTAGTACGCGGTGATCATCAGCCCGCAGTCGAACAGCGCCATCTCGATGCGCCGCCCGCGCCCGGTCGCATGGCGTTCGTACAACGCGGCCAGGATCGCCTGCGCCGAATACATGCCGGTGAACAGGTCGACCGCCGCGACGCCGAACTTCAGCGGCGGCTGGCCGGCCTCGCCGTTCAGCGCCATCAGCCCGGCCTCGCCCTGCACCACGAGGTCGTAGCCGGGCCGCGCGGCCTCGGCACCCGACCGGTCGTAACCCGAAATCGCGCAGTGCACGAGGCGCGGGTTCAGCTCGGCCAGCGCGTCGTAGCCGAGGCCGAGCTTCTCCGCGCCGCCGAACTTGAAGTTGTGGATCAGCACGTCGGCCTGCGCGGCCAGCTCACGCGCGATGCGCTGGCCGGCGTCCGTCTGCAGGTCGACGCAGATCGACCGCTTGCTGCGGTTCACGCTGTTGAAATACGTGGTTTCGGTGTCGCCGATCCGCAGCCCCCAGTCGCGCGTATCGTCGCCGCGCGCCGGATGCTCGACCTTGATCACTTCCGCACCGAAATCGGCGAGCACCATCGCGCACCACGGGCCCGCGAGCACGCGCGAGAAATCGAGCACCTTCACGCCGGCCAGCGGCAGCGCGCGCGGTTCGTTCGTCATCCTTGTCTCCTCCATTCGCGTTTTCGCCGTTACTGTTTCGACAGCGCGATGTAGCGCGCGAGATGATGATCCTCGTCACCGAGCTGGTGATCGATCATCACGAGCCGCTTCGCGTAGTGCGACAGCGGCAACTCCCACGTCATCCCGATCCCGCCGTGCAGCTGGATGCTTTCCTCGGCGACGAGCGTGCCGATCCGGCCGATGCTGTATTTCGCCGCCGCGAGCGCGCGCTCGCGCACCGCGCGCGGCGCGTCGAGCTGCGCGGCCGCGTTGATCACGGCCGAGCGCGCCTGCTCGACTTCGAGCAGCAGGTCGGCCATCCGGTGCTGCAGCGCCTGGAAGCTGCCGATCGGCAAACCGAACTGCTTGCGCGTGCGCAGGTAGTCGAGCGTGTGCTCCTTCGCGACGTCCATCGCGCCGAGCGCTTCCGCCGACAGCGCGAGCAGCCCGTAGCCGAGCACGCGTTCGAGCAGCTCGGCGCCCGCTTCGCCGTCGAGCGCCTCCGGCGCGCCGAGCGCGGCGTCGGCCGGCAGCGCGACACGCTCCAAGCGCACTTCGGCCGCGCGGCCGCCGTCGATCTTCCGGTAGTCGCGCAGCGACACGCCCGACGCATCGGCCGGCACGACGAACAGGCCGATGCCGGCCGCGTCGTCGTCGTTGCCGGACACGCGCGCGCTGACGACGAAGAACGCCGCCTGCGCGCCCTGGTCGACGACACCTTTCGCGCCGGTCAGCACCCAGCCGTCGCCGGACCGTTCGGCGCGCGTGCGCACGGTCGTCAGTTCATAGTGCGAGCCCGGTTCGTCGTGCGCGAACGCGGCGCTCGCGCTGCCGTCGATCAATGCGGCGAGCCGGTCGCGATGCGCATCGCCGCCGGCGAGCGACAGCGCGCGGCCCGCGAGCAGCGCGCCGAGGAACGGCTCGACGACGAGCCCGCGCCCGAGGCATTCGAACACCACGGCGATGTCGAAGCCCGCGCCGCCGAAGCCGCCGTCGGCTTCGGCAAACAGCGCGCCGACCGTGCCGAGTTCGGCGAAGCGCTGCCACATCGCGCGGTCGAAGCCTTCGGCCGACTGCGCGATGCGGTCGCGCACCGGGAACGCGTACTGTTCGGCGATGAAGCGGTTCAACGTGTCCGCCAGCATCCGGCGGTCTTCTGTGTGCTGGAAATCCATCGTCGCGTCCCTCGTTACAGCCCGAGCATCATCTTCGCGATGATGTTCTTCTGGATCTCGTTCGAGCCGCCGAAGATCGACAGCTTGCGGTTGTTGAAATACTGCTGCGCGGCGCTCGCGGCTTCTTCCGGGCCGACCGGTTCGCCGTCGTAATCGGCGTCGAGCGCGTCGTCGACGAACGGCTGCGCGTACGGCCCCATCGCGCGCCGCATCAGCGCGGTGATCTCCTGGCGGATCTGCGTGCCGCGAATCTTCAGCATCGAGCTTTCCGCGCCCGGCACGCCGCCGCCCGCGACCGCGGCCAGCACGCGCAGGTTGGTCGTGCGCATGTTTTCCAGCTCGATCTCGACGCGCGCGAGCCGCGCCGCGAAGAACGGATCGTCCGCGAGCGGCCGGCCGTTCTTGGTGACCTTCGCGGCCACCGCGCGCAGCCGGTCGAGCGCGGCGGTCGAGAAGCCGATCCCCGCGATGTTGGTGCGCTCGTACGTGAGCAGGTATTTCGCGTAGGTCCAGCCGCGATTCTCTTCGCCGACCAGGTTCTCGACCGGCACGCGCACGTCGGTGAAGAACACTTCGTTCACCTCGTGCTCGCCGTCGAGCGTGATGATCGGACGCACGTCGACGCCCGGCGTATTCATGTCGATCAGCAGGAAGCTGATGCCTTCCTGCTTGCGCACGTCGGTCGCGGTGCGCACGAGGCAGAAGATCATGTTCGCGTAGTGGCCGAGCGTGGTCCACGTCTTCTGGCCGTTCACGACGTAGTGATCGCCGTGGCGCACCGCGCTCGTCTTCACCGACGCGAGATCGGAGCCGGCGCCCGGCTCCGAGTAGCCCTGACACCACCAGTCGGTGCCGTCGAGGATGCGCGGCAGCCAGTGGCGCTTCTGCGCGTCGTTGCCGTACTTGATCAGCACCGGGCCGAGCATGTTCACGCCGAACGGCACGATGCGCGGCGCGCCGGCGAGCGCACATTCGTTGTCGAACAGGAATTTCTGCGCGACGCTCCAGCCGGGGCCGCCGCATTCGCGCGGCCAGTGGCTCGCGAGCCAGCCGCGCGCGTTGAGGATCGCGTGCCATTCGCGCATGTCGTCGCGCGTCAGGTGCAGGCCGCCCTTCACCTTGCGCGCGGTGCACGCCGGCAGTTCGGCGGCGAGGAAGCGCTGCACTTCAGCGCGAAAGGCTTCCTCTTCGGGAGTGAAATCGAGGTCCATCTTCGGTCCGTGGCAAATGCGGTTGGCGTTCAGTCGATGTGGTTCAGGCTCGCGAAATCCGCGCCGCGCGCGACGAGATCGACGAGCAGCGGCGACGGCTTCCAGAACAGCGGATCGTCCTTCGCGAACGTGCGGATGTCGGCGAGCACGTTCGCGAGGCCGAGCGTGTCCGCGTAGTGCATCGGGCCGCCGCGATAGCGCGGGAAGCCGTAGCCGTGCAGGAACACCGCGTCGACGTCGAGCGGGCGCAGCGCGATCTTCTCGTGCACGACGTTCGCGCCTTCGTTGATCATCGCGGCGAGGTAGCGGCGCAGGATCTCGTCGTCGGTGAACGTGCGCGGCGTGATGCCCTTCTTCGCGCGTTCTTCCGCGACGATCGCGTCGACTTCCGGGTCGGGCGTGCCGACGCGCGCGCCGTCCAGATACAGGTAGTAGCCGCGGCCGGTCTTCTGCCCGAACCAGCCGCGCTCGCACAGCCGGTCGGAAATCTCCACGTAGCGCGCATTCGGATCGCGCGTCGCCGCGCGGCGCTTGCGGGTCGCCCAGCCGATGTCGCCGCCCGCGAGGTCGACGACCTGGAACGGCCCCATCGGGAAGCCGAATTCGCGCACCGCGCGATCGATCTGGTACGGCGACGCGCCGTCTTCCATCAGGTAGTCGGCCGCCGTCCGGTAGACGGCGAGGATCCGGTTGCCGATGAAGCCGTCGCATACGCCCGCGCGCACCGGCGTCTTCTTCAACTGCCGGGCCAGCGCGAACGCGGTCGCGACGACGTCCGGGCTCACGCGCGCCGGCACGACGATCTCGAGCAGCTTCATCACGTTGGCCGGCGAGAAGAAATGCAGGCCGATCACGTCGGCCGGCCGGTCGATGCTCGCGGCGAGCGCGTCGATGTCGAGATACGACGTGTTGGTCGCGAGCACCGCGCCCGGCTTGCACACGCGGGCGAGTTCGGCGAACACGGCCTGCTTCACGGCCATGTCCTCGAATACGGCTTCGATCACGACGTCGACCTGCGCGAGCGCGTCGTACGACGTGCTGCCCTTGAAGCGCGCGAGGCGCGCCGCGTGCGCGGCGGGCGTCATCCGCCCTTTCGCGACGAGGCCGTCGTACACCTTCTCGACGTGCGCCCGGCCGCGCGCGAGCGAGGCTTCGTCGCGCTCGATCATCGTCACCGGCAGCCCGGCGTCGAGCGCCGCGACCGCGATGCCCGCGCCCATCGTGCCGCCGCCGACCACGCCGATCCGCCCGACCGGCCGTGCGCTCGCGCGTCGCGCCTCGGGCGCCTTCGCCGCCTCGCGTTCCGCGAAGAACGCATGCACGAGGCCCGCGCGCTGCGGGCTGTCCAGACATTGCAGGAACAGGCTGCGTTCGAACTTCATTCCCGCGTCGAACGACTGCGTGAGCGCGGCCTCGACCGCGTCGACGATCTTCGCCGGCGAGAACAGGCCGCGCGACTTCTTCGGCAATTCGGCGCGGGCCGCGTCGATCGCCGCCTGCGCGGCCGTGCGGTCCGCCAGGCCCTGCGCATCGCGCGTGCGGCGCACCGGTGCGCCGAGCGACACGAGTTCCTGCGCATAGGCGAGCCCTTCGGCGAGCGTGTCGTCGCTGTGCGCGACGCGATCGACGAGGCCGAGCGCGAGCGCTTCCTCCGCGCTCGCATGACGGCCCGTCAGCATCAGGTCGAGCGCGGCCTTCGCGCCGATCAGGCGCGGCGCGCGCTGCGTGCCGCCCGCGCCGGGCAGCAGGCCGAGCGTCACTTCGGGCAGCCCGAGTTTCGCGCCGGGCACCGCGAGCCGGTAATGCGCGGCCAGCGCGACTTCGAGGCCGCCGCCGAGCGTCGCGCCGTGCAGCGCGACCACGACCGGCTTCGTGCCGGACTCGATCCGCTCGCACACGTCGGGCAGCGACGGCGGCACCGGCGGCTTGCCGAATTCGCGGATGTCGGCGCCCGCGATGAAGTTGCGGCCGGCGCCGACGATCAGCACCGCGCGGATCGCGTCGTCGGCCTGCGCGGCGTCGATCGCGTCGGCGAGGCCGCGCCGCACGTCGGCGGACAGCGCGTTGACGGGCGGATGGTCGATCGTGACGACGAGCACCTTGTCGCGCCGCTCGCGCGTGACGGTGCCGGTTGGGGGCGTGGCGGGGGAATTCATGGCGTCTCCTGTCGAAGCTGTCGATGCAGCAGGCATGACCCGATTCTCGATTGATCGAGATTCATTGACAATTCCCGCACGCCTTTACAAGCTGTCAAGTCTGACTTGACACTGGATGCTTTCCGACCGTTAAACGGGCCGGATCAGGAGAACACGGGCATGGACCTGAACGCGCTGACGCTGCTCGTCGAGATCCTCGACGCCGGCAATCTCAGCAAGGCCGCGCAGCGGCTCAAGATGAGCCGGGCGAACGTCAGTTACCGGCTCAACCAGCTCGAGCGCTCGATCGGCCAGCAGCTGGTGCGGCGCACGACGCGGCGCATGGAGCCGACCGAGATCGGGCTGAAGCTGTACGAACACGGCCGGCGCATCCGCAACGAACTGCTCGCCGCGCAGGAATCGGTGACGACGCTCGGGCAGGACCTGCAGGGCCGCGTGCGGCTGTCGGTGCCGAGCGGCTACGGGCAGATCGTGATGTCCGAATGGCTGCTCGCGTTCAAGCGGCGGCATCCGGGCATCGTGCTCGACGTGGTGTTCGAGAATCGCGTGGAAGACCTGATGCGCGACGAAGTCGACATCGCGATCCGCGTGATGTCCGAGCCGCCGCAGAACCTGGTCGCGCGCGACATGGGCGCGGTGCGCTACGTCGCGTGCGCGTCGCCCGCGTTCGCGGCCGCGCACGGGATGCCGGCGAGCCTCGGCGCGCTGGCCGCCGCGCCGGTCGTCACCGCGACGGTGATGGGCCGGCAGCTCCGCATCGCCGCGTATCTCGGCGACGAACGCCACGAGGTGCTGCTCGAACCGACGCTGATTTCGGAGAACTTCCTGTTCCTGCGTCAGGCGATCCTCGCGGGGATCGGCGTCGGCATCGTGCCCGACTACGTGATGCAGGACGACCTGCGGCACGGCGCCGTCGTCACGTCGCTCGACGCGTACCGGCTCAGCATCTTCGGCACCCACATGTACATGCTGTACATGCCGAATCGCCACCACACGCGCGCGACCTCGACGTTCATAGAGTTCATCCTCGAACAGGCCGGAAAGACCGGCCGGGGCGGGCCCGGCGGGATGCGTCAGGGTTTCCTGTCGGATGACAAGCCGCCGGGCGCGCGGCGACAATAGCGCGCCGGGGCGGGCAGCGCCGTTGCGCCCGCGCCGACGTCCACGCCGCCGTCTCCTTCGAATTCACTGCTGCCGAGGGTTCAATGTTCGACCGGATTCGTCCGTATTCGCGTCCCTGGACGCTGCTCGCCGCCGTCGCGCTCGTCGCGTTCAACGCCGGCTGCACGTCCCCGTCCGCGCCATCGGGCGCCGTCGTCCCGGTCACCGCCGCATCGGGCGCGGCCGTCCCGCTGCCGGGCGTTCACGCGCCCGAACTGTCGTCCGGCTGGACGGACAAGTCGGGTTGGACCTCGCAGCATTTCATGATCGCGGCCGCGAACCCGCTCGCGACGCAAGCCGGCTACGACATGCTGAAGGCCGGCGGCACCGCGATCGACGCGGCCATCGCGACGCAGATGGTGCTGGCGCTCGTCGAGCCGCAATCGTCGGGCATCGGCGGCGGCGCGTTCATGCTGTACTTCGACGGCCGTGCAACGCAGGCGTACGACGGCCGCGAAACCGCGCCGGCCGCCGCGACCGACCGGCTGTTCTACGGGCCGACCGGCCAGCCGATGAGCTTCTACGAAGGTGTCGTCGGCGGGCGCTCGGTCGGCACGCCGGGCGTGCTGCGCATGCTCGACGCCGCGCACCGCGCGCACGGCAAGCTGCCGTGGCGCCGGCTGTTCCAGCCGGCCATCCGGCTCGCCGAGCGCGGCTTCACGATCAGCCCGCGGCTCGCGATGCTGATCGCGAACGACAAGTACCTGAAGAACGACCCGGCGGCCCGCGCGTACTTCTACAACGCGGACGGCACCCCGAAGGCCGCCGGCACGGTGCTGAAGAACCCGGCGCTCGCGACCGTGCTGCGCCAGGTCGCCGACCGCGGCGCGAACGCGTTCTACAGCGGCGCGATCGCGCGCGACATCGTCACGAAGGTGCGCAAGCACCCGACCAACCCGGGGCTGCTGTCGCTGCAGGATCTCGCGCGCTACAAGGCGAAGGTCCGCGCGCCGCTGTGCGCCGACTACCGGCGCTCGATCGTGTGCGGGATGCCGCCGCCGTCGTCGGGCGGCCTCGCGATCGCGCAGATGCTCGGCATGCTCGAAGCGATGCCCGACTGGCAGCAGATCGGCGCGCAGAAGCCGGTGCGCAACGACGTCGGCTACGAGCCGACGCCGTTCGCCGCGCACCTGTTCAGCGAAGCCGGGCGCCTCGCGTATGCGGACCGTGCACGCTACGTGGCCGATCCCGATTTCGTGCCGCTGCCGGGCGGCACCTGGGCGAGCCTCACCGACAAGACCTATCTCGCGCAGCGCGCGCGGCTGATCGGCGACACCAGCATGGGCGTCGCGCAGGCCGGCACGCCGCAGGGCGCGACGCTCGCGATGGCCGACGACCGCAGCCCCGAACTGCCGTCGACCTCCGACATCGCGATCGTCGACCGCTACGGCCAGGCGCTGTCGATGACGACCAGCATCGAGGACGCGTTCGGCTCGCGGCTGATGGTGCGCGGCTTCATGCTGAACAACCAGCTCACCGATTTCTCGTTCGTGTCGAACGACAACGGCCGGCCGGTCGCGAACCGCGTGCAGCCGGGCAAGCGGCCGCGCTCGGCGATGTCGCCGGAGCTCGTGTTCGACAAGAAGACGAAGCAGGTGACGATGATCGTCGGCTCGGCCGGCGGCCCGGCGATCATCAATCACGTCGCGAAGACGCTGGTCGGCGTGCTCGACTGGGGCATGACGATGCAGCAGGCGATCGCGCTACCGAACTTCGGGTCGATGAACGGGCCGACGCAGCTCGAACGGGGCCGCGTGTCGGACGCGCTCGTGGACGGGTTGAAGGGACGCGGGCACGACGTGCAGATCGTCGAGATGAACTCGGGGCTGCAGGGAATCCAGCGGCTGAACGTGCAGGGGCAGACGGTGTGGTTCGGCGGCGCGGATCCGCGACGCGAAGGGATCGCGATGGGCGATTGAGCGTGAAAGGCGCGGGCGGCGCGTACGCGCCCGTTGCCCGTGCCGTCAGTGTGACGTCACCCTCTCCCCTTCCACGGCACCACCCGCCGCTCGACCCACCGCATCGCGAGATCGAACAGCCACGCGATCGCGCCGATGAGCAGGATGCCCATCACGACGATGTCGGTGCGCAGGAAGCTCGACGCGTTGAGCACCATCTGCCCGAGCCCGGCCGTCGCGGCGACCATCTCGGCCGCGACGAGCGTCGTCCAGCCGAACCCGATCGCGATCCGCAGCCCGGTGAGGATTTCCGGCAGCGCGGCCGGCAGCACGACATGGCGCACGATCTGCGCGAAGCTGCCGCCGAGCGAATACGCGGCGTTGATCTGCTCGACGGTTGCGGCACGCACGCCGGCGCGCGCGGCCATCGCGATCGGCGCGAAGCACGCGAGGAAGATCACGACCAGCTTGGCCGTCTCGTCGATGCCGAACCAGATCACGACGAGCGGCAGATACGCGAGCGGCGGCAGCGGCCGGTAGAATTCCAGCAGCGGATCGAGCACGCCGCGTGCGACGCGGCTCACGCCCATCAGGATGCCGGCCGGCACGCCGATCGCGGTCGCGAGCGCGAACGCGCCGAACACGCGGGCCGCGCTCCACAACAGATGGTCCGACAACGGCAGGCCGCCCTGGATGCGGCCGTGCCACGCATCGACGAATGCGGTCCACACTGCTTCCGGCGCGGGCAGGAACAGCGGCGGCAGCCACTGCAGATGCGTCGCGACCCACCACAGCACGGCCAGCGCCGCGACCGTCGCGGCGCTCAACCCGGCCGTCTTCCCCTGCCCCGGCAACCGGTAACGGCGCGACGACGGCGCACGGCGCGGCGCCGCCCGACGCGGCGTGCGATCGTCCCGTTCGAAATCGGCGGCCGCACGATCGGCCGTCCAAGAATCCTGTGTGCTCATGCTGTCCTGCCTGTGCAAAGTGCTGTTCCGGCCGCGCCCCACGGCCACCCCGTGCCGTGCGAGTTCACTCATCACGCGGGCTCCGCCGCCGCCTCGTCGCGATGCAGGTACGCGATCAACCGCTCGCGCCACGCGATGAAGTCCGGCGACGACTTCACCGCGCGCGCATCGCGCGATTCGACGTAGCGGCGCGCGAACGGCAGCTCGAAGGTTTCGGCAATGCGACCGGGGCCCGGCGTCATCACGACGAGACGCGTCGCGAGGAACAACGCCTCCTCGACGTCGTGCGTGATGAAGAACACCGTCTTGCCGGTGCGCGCCCACACGTCGAGCACGAGCGCCTGCATCGTGCCGCGCGTCATCGCATCGAGCGCGCCCATCGGTTCGTCCATCAGCAGCACGCGCGGGTCGCTCGCGAGCGCACGCGCGATGCCGACCCGCTGCTGCATCCCGCCCGACAGCTCGTACACGCGCGCACGCGCATGACGCTCGAGGCCGACGAGTGTGAGCATCTCGCGCGCCCGTGCATCGCGTTCGGCCTTCGACACGCGCGCGAAGCGCAGTCCGAGCGCGACGTTGTCGAGCACGTCGAGCCACGGCAGCAGCGCGTATTTCTGGAACACGACGCCGCGATCGGCGCCGGGGCCCGTGACCGGCACGCCGTCGACCCGCACGTCGCCCGTCGTCGGTGCGACGAAGCCGGCCATGCAGTTCAGCAGCGTGGTCTTGCCGCACCCGGACGCGCCGAGCGCGACGACGAATTCACCGGCATCGATGCGCAGGTCGACCTGCGCGAGCGCCTGCGTCGTCGGCCTGCCGCGCTCGCCCGGATAGGCGACCGATACCTGACGGACTTCCAGCGTGCTCATGATCGGGGCTCCGCGATGAGTGGGCTGAATGGCCGCGCTCAGCGCGCGGCCTTCTGCACGAACTGCGGATCGACGCCGGCCGAATAGTCGGACAGCACCGTCTGGATCGTGCCTTGCGATTTGAGGAACGTGGCCGTGGCCGCGAGCGACTTCGCGGCGCCCGATTGCGCGCCGCCGCCGAGCCACGTCGGCGATGCCTGCTCGGCCGCCGTCGGGAACGCGTAGAGCGCGAGGCTGGCCGGCACGTCCTGCGCGTTCGCGCCGGACACCTTCGCCACCGCCGCGACCTGCGGCGAGCCGACCTTCCACGCCGCCGCATGCGCGCGGTAGTCGGCGTCTGCCGCCGCGAGCACCTTCACGAAACGCGTGACGAACTCGGGGTTCTCGCGCGCGAACTTGCGGCTCACGACGAAGCCGTCGAAGGTCGCCTTGCCACTTTCCTTCGCAACCTGGCCGGACGTCGTCAGCACGGTGCCCGACTGCTTGACCTTCGCGAGCACCGGATCCCAGATATAGGTCGCGTCGATGTCGCCGCGCGCCCACGCCGCCGCGACTTCGGGCGGACGCAGGTTGACGACCTTCACGTCGTTCGGATTGACGCCCGCGGCCTGCAGCGCGACGAGCGTATGGAAGTGCGACGTCGACACGAACGGCACGCCGATCTTCTTGCCCTTCAACGCGGCGATGCTGGTCACGCCCGAGCCGTTGCGCGCGACGAGCGCCTCGGCATCGTTGATGTTGTCGAGCACCCAGAACAGCGAAATGTCGAGCCCCTGCGACAGGCCGGCCGCGATCGGGCTCGAGCCGGCTTCGCCGAGCTGCACGGAGCCCGACGCGAGCGCGCGGATCACATCGGCGCCGCTGTCGAGCTTGCGGAACGTGACCTTGTAGCCGGTCGCCTTTTCGACTTCACCGCTCGCCTGCGCGTAGCGCCACGGCACGACCATGTCCTGGTACGCGATCACGACTTCGCGCGATTCGGCGTGCGCCGCGCCGAGCGCGGCAAAGGCGGTCAGCGCGACGACGGCGCGGCGGATGAAGCTGAAACGGGACATGCGGCTCTCCTTCGGAATGCGGGCATTGCTGCGGGAGAGCCGACTTTACGGGCTTTGCGCGCGGCGGGAGCGAACTTATCCTGCGAAGCTATCGATGCCGTTTCAGCTTTGCTTTCCACGCTGAAATGGATCGCGCGTCCGGTCCGGCGACGATTGTCGTGCGGTGGCGGGTCGTTGCCGCGCGTACCCCCCCGCTCGTCAGTCGATGCAAAGTCTTAGCGAACTTGCAAGACTTCCAAGCTCCACACATTCGCTGTGAAAAATAGATAAACCCGGAAGATTTCTAAAAAATTCGGATTGCAGATTTTTCAGTACCTGTCTGATTGCTGCGCACTATGCCACCATGATAATTCTTCGCCTGTTGCGAAAACAGGTGAGGAGCATGAAACGGTACTTGCTTAAAGTTGGCGACAAGTCGACTACCGGCGGCATCGTCATCGAGGGGGTAGACAGTTGCACGCATCACGGCACAGCCCTGACTTTTGTTGGCGCTCAGGTCGTTTGTAACGCGTGCCGGTCCACGGGTGTGATCGCGGCACAAGGTCCTCGTTGGCCGGATCATTTGATGGGTAAAGAACAGGCGCTTGATGGCGACTTGTGCCTTTGCAAATGCCACCCTCCTCCTGTAATGATCGCTTCCCAAACCGATAGCTTTCATAGCGTCGAGTCTCATAACCTCGCCGAGATGGGATACGGATCTTCAGTGCAATCTCTGACGGAAGAGTATCGAGGCAACTACGATGAGCGCGTCCGCGTACTCGACGCCAATAGTCAACCTGTTTGCAGTTCGCCCTATCACATTCGCACGTCAACAGGGGCAGTCTATAAGGGGCTGACGGACGCCCAAGGTTATTGTCCTCGCGTCTACACGAAAGATGTGTCAAAGCTGGACATTGCAGTCGGCCTGCAAGCTCTGGAGCGGTGGGAGCAATGAGCAACTTCGTATATCGAACAACGACAAACACTACCGCTGACTCCAAGTATGATGTCCTCGGGCATCACATGCCTGCTCGCATTTTCTTCTTTGTTACTGTTGAAGAAGTCGGAAAGGACGGCATGTTGGTCCGTCGCACGTACAGCACGATCAACGATCCATATCTCAAGCAACTTGAACTCTCACCGCTTGGTGAGATGCGCGAAGTCTATCCAGAGAAATATGGTCTGTGGAGCAAGGGCGGTCCCAAAGTGAGCTTGCCCCCGAAAAACGAATCCCTTGCTGAGCAGGTAAACTCACGCAAGGAGAAGAACAATGACAGGCAAGGCAAAACGGGCACAGTACACGCTCGAATTCAAGCTGGAAGCGGTGCGGCTGGTCAAGGCCGGGCAAAGCATGGCGGCGGTGGCGGCGACATTGGGTTTGGTTGAACAGACGCTGTACAACTGGGTAAAGGCTGACCGGGAAGGCAAGCTGGCCGGAGCCGGCGCAAAGCCGGTCAGTCCAGAACAGATGGAACTGGCGCGGTTGCGTGCGGAAGTGGCTCGTCTGAAGATGGAGCGGGATATTTTAAAAAAAGCCGCAGCGTACTTCGCGAAGGAGTCGATGTGAAGTGCGCGTTCATTGACCGGAATCGACACCACTGGCCAGTCTCAGTCCTGTGTGAAGCGCTGGAAGTCAGCCCCAGCGGATATCACCAGCGCCAGCAGCGCACCGGCGGCGACAAGCCGCACAGAGGCCACGTAAGCAACGATGCCCTGCTCGCGCACATCAAGGCCATTCACGCGCAGGTCAAGGGCGAATATGGCTGGCCGCGCATGTGGAAGGAACTGGTTGCACGCGGGGTACGCGTGGGCAAGGAGCGCGTTCGCAAGCTGATGGCGCAGCATGGCATCCGTGCACGACACAAGCGCAAGTACATCGCGACGACGAACTCGAATCACAACCTGCCGGTGGCTCCTAACCTACTGGAGCGCAACTTCACCGCTACGACGCCCAACCAGGTCTGGACCAGCGATATCACGTACTGTGCGACGGCCGAAGGCTGGGTCTATCTGGCTGTCATCATCGACCTGTTCAGCCGGCAGGTGGTGGGCTGGTCGATGCAACCGCACATGAAAGCTGAGCTGGTCACCGACGCGTTGCGCATGGCGTGGTTCCGACGCCGCCCACAGGCCGGCGTCATCGTGCATAGCGACCGGGGTAGCCAGTATTGCAGCGGCCTGTTCCAGGACACGCTGAAGGCCTACGGCATGCGCTCGTCGATGAGCCGACGCGGCGATTGCTGGGACAACGCCCCGACGGAGAGTCTGTGGGGTTCGCTAAAGGTTGCCCGCCTTCACGGCCGACACTTCGCGACGCGGCGTGCGGCGATGGATGAAATCGTCGACTGGCTTGGTTTTTATAATTCGCGCCGGCTACACTCAACGCTCGACTACGTCAGCCCCATGACATTCGAGCAAAACTGGTTCACGGCTCAGCAGGGCGAAGCCGCATAATTTCCTCAGCTATGGGATTCGCGAAACAGGGGCAAGGTCAAAGCTCCAGGCAGCGTGGTTGAGCACGTGCTGGAATACGACAAGCTAACTTCCTATGCCTCTGCCAGTCGCACCTACCCTGAAGGCGCGGGCAGAATGGCGGGCAAGACTGTGTATGTCGACATCGCCAAAGCCAAGCGAGCAGGAGCGAGGCTCGTGACGACCGACGAAATCGTTCGAGCCATCGATGAATATGCCGCCAAGGCTCGCTCAAAAGACAGGCGGTGGGCGGAACATATCAAACAAAAAGTCCTGGCCATGGACAAGGAGGTTCTGGTTCAACCACGGCCAATGGTGCCAGGTGAAGGTGTGTTCTCGCAGCGCGGTTTGGCTATCAGCCTCGGCATCGTCAAATATGCTCGGGTTGTGCGGGTTGTCGGCCTCGCTTTTACCGGCTATGACCTCTCGGTGGCATCCAATGAATCCATTCGTCTAAAGTCCATTCGTCCTCTGGAAAAGGAAGTCATTCGCCAGGCTGGTGGATGGGCAGGTAGTTGGGCCGGCGCCGTTGCTGGAGCCAGGGTGGGGGCTACAGCGGGTGCGATGGTTGGTATTGAACTTGGGCCTGGTGCCGTAATAACCGGCGCCATCGGTGGCATCGTCTTTGGCGCCATCGGCTATTTCGGCGGTTCTATGATTGCCGGCCAGATCCCGGATAAATGATGAGGGAGGAGATGTGTCTTTCTTCAAGCGCAAGGTTGAAGAGTTGCAAACGAAGCGTGCGGAGCGGGAAAGTCTGAAGAGTCTGGAAGATGCCTTTGGAAGGTCGCTCGGTGAATTGCAAGCTATTTTCGGCTCAGGCGCGATCGATCTGGAACAGCAGCAACTTCCCACCTATCCCAAGCCGATATATCAAGGCGATGCAGGTATCAATGCTTTTGGTCTGGTTCATCATGTTCAGCCTGGCCAGTTTCCAGCTTTGCTCAATCTCGTGCGGCAAGGCAGGGACGAGGTTGCGTATTTCCATTTCATCCGCGAAGTCGACGGGCAGTCGCTGAGCACCATCATCTCCCCCACATGGAGGTTTGCAGAGCGAGTCGTGCGCTTGCTCTCCAACGATATTGAACTGATTGCGAAGCTCTCGGAACAAGGCTTCCACCCCACCCCGCCGTGGATCGCGTTGTATGAGTTCGGACCGGTTCTGCATATCGGTCAGGGCGACCCTCACTACTGGCTGAACTATGTATGGGACTCGTTCTGGGAAAGCCTGAGCCTGGATGAACAGACGAGCTTTCTGAAAGAAGGAAGGGAAGAGGCTGGCGCCTATATCTCGGCCGAGGACTGGAAACTGTGGATCCAGAGTATCAGAATGCGCGATGCCCGTTTTCGCGAGCTTGAAGACTAAGAGCCCGTGTCCGGTAATGGCACGATGCGACGTGATGGCCCCGCGCTTACCCGATCTGGTCTCTTCAGCTATGGCTGATTCACGTCAATCAGTAACGGATCGCGACACTTTGCCATGACCAGCAGGAGTGTGAAGGCGGAATGACGCAAGATCGACCGAATGCTGACTGCTGCTGGAAGCACTGACGAAATTGTGCTGCGCTAGAAGGCGATGCTTCGCTTCGTCAGGACAGCGAGACAAAGAAATGCATAAAAAAACCCGCAAAGCGGGTCTTTTTATGCGTGGAGCGTCAGCGAGCGATCAGACCACCCCGGCCCCATGCGCCTGCAGATCGGCGTGATAGCTCGAACGCACCATCGCACCGACGGCCGCGTGCGTGAAGCCCATCTTGTACGCCTCTTCCTCGTACATCTTGAAGGTATCCGGATGCACGTACGCGCGCACCGGCAGGTGGTGCTCGGACGGCTGCAGGTACTGGCCGATCGTCAGCATGTCGACGTCGTGCGCGCGCAGGTCGCGCATCACCTGCAGGATTTCCTCTTCCGTCTCGCCGAGGCCGACCATCAGGCCCGACTTCGTCGCGACGTCCGGATGCTGCGCCTTGAAGTCCTTCAGCAGCTTCAGCGAGTGCGCATAGTCCGAACCCGGGCGCGCTTCCTTGTACAGGCGCGGCACCGTTTCGAGGTTGTGGTTCATCACGTCGGGCGGCGCGGCGTTCAGGATCGAGATCGCGCGGTCGAGACGGCCGCGGAAGTCCGGCGTCAGGATTTCGATGCGCGTGTCCGGCGACTGCTCGCGCACTTCGCGGATGCACTCGACGAAGTGAGCCGCACCGCCGTCGCGCAGGTCGTCGCGGTCGACGCTCGTGATCACCACGTACTTGAGCTTGAGCGCCGCGATCGTGCGCGCGAGGTTCTTCGGTTCATCGGCGTCGAGCGGATCGGGACGACCGTGGCCGACGTCGCAGAACGGGCAGCGGCGCGTGCACTTGTCGCCCATGATCATGAACGTCGCGGTGCCCTTGCCGAAGCATTCGCCGATGTTCGGGCAGCTCGCTTCCTCGCACACCGTGTGCAGGTTGTGCTCGCGCAGGATCGTCTTGATCTCGTTGAAACGCGAGCTGCCGGTGGCCGCCTTCACGCGAATCCACTCGGGCTTCTTCAGCTTTTCGATCGGAATGACCTTGATCGGGATGCGCGCCGTCTTCGCCTGCGCCTTCTGCTTGGCGGTCGGATCGTAGGCAGGGGTCGCGGCCGTATCGGCCGGTGCGGGAGAAGCGGTAACGTCAGTCATTCGATTGTTCCAGTGCGTGCGGCTTGTCGGCGGCCGCGGATGCGCCGTCGAGGTTGGCGATCAGACGGCGCACCAGCGTGCGGGCGACGTCGTTCCAGTCGGCGGCAACCTCGAGGCTCGCCATGTCGACGGTTTCCAGTCCGGCATAGCCGCACGGGTTGATCGCAAGAAACGGGCGCAGATCCATCTTCACGTTCAGGCTCAGCCCGTGATAGCTGCAGCCGTTACGGATCTTCAGGCCGAGGGCCGCGATTTTCGCGCCCTCGTGCACGCCGGATGCCACGTAGATCCCCGGCGCGCCCGCCTTGCGGACCGAAGCGAGATTATACGCCGCGAGGGTTTCGATCACGGCCTCCTCGATCTTCGTCACGAGCGTGCGCACCATCAGCTTGCGCCGGCGCAGGTCCAGCAACAGGTAGACGACGATCTGGCCGGGGCCGTGGTAAGTGATTTGTCCGCCGCGGTCGACCTTCACGAGCGGCACGCCGCTGTCGGCCACCAGCAGGTGCGCCGGGTCGCCGGCCTGGCCGAGCGTGTAGACGGGCGGATGCTCGACCACCCAGATCTCGTCGCCGGTGTCGGCCGTGCGCGTATCGGTGAACGTGCGCATCGCGTCGAAGCTCGCCTCGTACGCCTCGCTGCCCCGCCAGCGCACGGTGACCGGCTGGACCGGCTGATCCGGGGCTCCGGCGGGCGATGCGGAAACGGCGACAGGCGTGGACACGATGGAAACCGGCGAAACGGACATGGGCGGTAGTTTACCGAAAACCCGTGGGTCTCGCCGGCCTGGGGAGGGGGACGGATCGCCGGTATCCGTCGGATGAAATGATGGTCAGACGGTGCGCCAGCCGTCATGGAACAGCGCGCTCACGCGTTGGCGCAGCCGGGTCAGCCCGCCGAGCGCGACTTCCCGCGGCGGCCGCGACACCGAGAACGCGACGCACGCGCCCTCGCGGCCTTCCGCGCTGAGCCACAGCCGCTCGCCGCGGCGCAGCTTCAGCGTCTCGCCGTCGGCCAGGAAGTAGTCGTCGACGTCGTTGCTGCGCGTCGCCCAGACCGGCCCGCACTGGACGACCAGCCGCGTGCTGCGTTGCACCCTCATCGGCACGGTCTCGCCCGGGGGAATTTCGAAGGTGATGCTTGAAGAGATTTCTTGCATGATCGACTCCGCCAATAAGTGCTCCGATGGCTACAATCGTAGTCACTCGAAGGCGTCCGACCAAACGACCAATTTTCACGTCGATGTGAGGAAAATTAGCAAATGGACCTCCGCCAGCTCCCCGCGCTGAACGCGATTCGCGCGTTCGAAGCCGCCGCGCGCCACGAGAACTTCTCGCGCGCCGCCGACGAGCTGTTCGTCACGCACGGCGCGGTCAGCCACCAGGTGCGCGCGCTCGAGGAAGAGCTCGGCGTGCAGCTGTTCACGCGCAACGGCAAGCGGCTGTGCCTGACCGACGCCGGCATGCGGTACGCGCAGCAGATCCGCACCGCGCTGATGGTGATCGCCGACGCGACGCGCGACGTGCGCGCGAGCGACCGCGACCGGCGGCTGGTGGTGTCGATGCTGTCGTCGTTCGCCGCGCGCTTCATCACGCCGCGCATCGGCACGTTCATCGAGCGGCATCCGGAAATCGACGTCGAACTGCAGTCGACCAACTCGCTCACCGATTTCGCGCGCGACGACGTCGATCTGGCGATCCGCTTCGGCTTCGGCAGCTATCCGGGGCTGCACGTGGAGCCGCTGTTCGAGGAGGTGTTCTTTCCGGCCTGCGCGCCGACGCTGAATGGCGGCAAGCTGCCGCAGACGCCCGCCGATCTCGTGCACTACCCACTGCTGCGCTCGGACGACGAGCTGTGGCGGCCGTGGTTCGACGCGGCCGGGCTCGATACGCTGACCGAGCCGAAACGGGGGATCCTGTACCAGGATTCGTCGAACCTGCTGCTGGCCGCGATCGAGGGCCAGGGCATCGCGCTGGTGCGCCGCTCGCTCGCGGTCCACGACCTGCTCGACGGGCGCATCGTGCGCCTGTTCGACATCGACGGGCCGAGCCCGTGGCACTATTTTTTCGTGTGTCCGCCGCCGCTGCTCAACACGCCGCGCGTGCAGGCGTTCCGGACCTGGTTGTTCGAGGAGGTCGCCGAATACAAGCGGCTGTGCGACGAGCTGGACGCGCGGCGCGCGGCGGGAAAATGCCCCGCCGAGTGCGCGCTGGAGGGAGGATGGAAAGGGATCAGCGGCAGTTTGCGCTGATCCCGGGCCACCGGAACGGCCCCTTAGAGCACGACCTTGACCATCGGATGGCCGGTCAGCGCGCGGTAGATGTTGTCGAGCTGTTCCTGGCTCGTCGCGCGCACAGTGATCGTCAGGCCCGTGTAATTACCGCCGCTCGACGCGCGCTCCTCGATCTTCTCGACGTCGATCTCGTTGTCGTGAACGGCCACGACCTTGAAGATCGTGTCCTTGAACTCGGGATGCGCCTTGCCCATGATCTTGATCGGGAAATCGCACGGAAACTCCAGCAGCGACTCCTTCCGGGTCTCGATCGCGCCGGTGACCTCGACGGTTTTGGTCGGTTCGCTCATCATTTTCTCCGGGTTAGGTCAAACTGTTCAAACTCGCGTGCCTTCGCACGCTGGTACGCGTCATACAGCGCCGCGAACACGGGGCCCGGCTTGCCGCCCTGCACGGGCAGATCGTCGAGCGACGTCACAGGCAGGATTTCCTTCGTGGCCGACGTCAGCATGATCTCGTCGGCCGAGCGCAGTTCGACCTCGCTGATCTCGCGCGCGACGAACCGGATCCCGCATTCGTCGGCCAGCTGCTCGACCAGCGCGTAGCGGATCCCTTCGAGGATCTTGTTGCTGCGCGGCGGCGCGAACAGTTCGCCGTTCTTCACGATCCACACGTTCGACGACGAGCCTTCCGTCACGTTTTCGTCGCGCAGCTGGATCGTCTCGAACGCATCGCGCTCGGCCGCATGCTGCGCCATCAACACGTTGCCGAGCAGCGAGATCGACTTGATGTCGCAATGCAGCCAGCGACGGTCCTCGGCCGTCACGCAGCGCACGCCCTTCGCGCGCTCCTCTTCCGACGGCAGGCGCAGCGGGCTCGTCATCGCGAACACCGTCGGCACCGCGTTCGCCGGGAACGCGTGGCCGCGCTTCGCGACGCCCCGCGTCACCTGCAGGTAGACGAGCGCGTTGCCGTCGCCGAGGCCTTCGGCGTTCGCCGCGACCACCCGCTCGATCAACGCGCGCCAGCCCGCCGCATCGTGCGGGTTGTCGATGCCGATCTTCTTCAGGCTGCGCGCGAGCCGGTCCAGATGCTGTTCGATCCGGAACGGCACGTGCGCGCCGTCGTGCGCATAAACGGGGACGACTTCATACACGCCGTCGCCGAAGATGAATCCGCGGTCGAGCACCGGCACACGGGCTTCGGACAGCGGCACCAGTTCCTCCTGCGCCGAGACGCTGAGGTAGACGATCGGTTCGAATTCGGCTTGGCTCATGGCTATGACAGATGGGGATGAAGTCGTGAAAACAAAGGCCCGTCGTGCTTACTTCTTCTTGCTGAACATCAGCAGGATCGAGTCCCAGATACGTCCGAAGATACCCGCTTCCGGCACGGCCTGCAGCGCGACGACCGGGAATTCGGACAGCGTCTTGCCGTCGGCGACGATCTTCACGGTGCCGACCTGCTGGCCTTCGGCGAGCGGCGCGATCAGCGGCGCGTTCACGTCGACTTCGGTCTTGACCTTGTCGCCGAGGCCGCGCGGCACGGTCGCCCACTGGTCGCCCTTCACGCCGACCTGCACGGTGTTGTCCTTGCCCTTGTAGATGCGCGGCGTCGAGATCGCCTGGCCGCCCTTGAACAGGCGCACCGAATCGAACGCGCTGTAGCCGTAGTTCAGCATCTTCATGCTGTCCTGCGTGCGGTCGTTTTCCTTCTGCTCGCCCATCATCACCGACACGAGGCGGCGCTGGCCGTCGACACCCGGGATCGCGCGCTTCGCCGATGCGATCAGGCAGAAGCCGGCCGCCTGCGTATGGCCCGTCTTCAGGCCGTCGACCGTCGGGTCGAGCCACAGCAGCCGGTTGCGGTTGCCCTGGCGGATGTTGTTGTACTTGAATTCCTTCTCCGAGAAGATGCCGTAGTACTGCGGAAAATCGCGGATCAGGTGCGCGGACAGCTTCGCGAGGTCGCCGGCCGTCGTGTAGTGGTTCGGGTCGGGCATGCCGTTCACGTCGGCGAAGTGCGTGCCCTTCATGCCGAGACGCGCCGCCTCGTCGTTCATCAGCGTGACGAACTGCCCTTCGCTGCCGCCGACGAGTTCGGCCAGCGCGATCGCGGCATCGTTGCCCGACTGGATGATCATCCCGTACACGAGGTCGTGCACGGACACCGGCTTGTTCGCCTCGATGAACATGCGCGACTCGTCGCGGCCGACGCGGCGCACCGCGTCGCTCGGCGTGACGATCTGCTCCATCGAGATCTTCTTCTTGTCGAGCGCCTCGAACACGAGGTACGCGGTCATCAGCTTCGTCAGCGATGCCGGCTCGACGCGTTCGTCCGCATTGCCCGATGCGAGCACCGTGTTGCTCGTCGCGTCGACGAGCACCCACGAGCGCGCGTTCACGCCCGGCGGCGGCACCGCGCCCGGCATGTAGGTCGCGGGCGCGCCGGTGAACTGCTCGGCGGCCGGCGCCGCATGCGCGGCCTTGGCCTTGGCGGCCGGCTTCGCCTCGGCGACGACGATCGTCGACGCGAGCGCGACGGGCAGCATCACGCCGAGCGCTACGTTGCGCGCGGCGGTGCCGAAGGCGATGGAGGAAGCGAGGGACTTGAGGCCTTGGGAAGACAGACGCATGATCGATTCAGGCTGATGGCAGAAAGTGCGGTGCGAAACGCGCAGGGTTGAACGGCAAGGCGACGGGCGTGTCGGGCACTCGCCCGACACCGTCGGGCGACGCGAAACGCGCCGGTTGGACTCGTGCGGACGCGTTCGGTTCGCGGCCGTCGCGAGCGGGCGGACAGGCGGCGAAACGAGCGCGGCATGGGCCCAGCCGGGCCGCGGGCGACGCGGAATGCGGCCATTATACGTGGCCGCGAACGGCGTTTTCGCGAACCTGGCAGCGGACGCCCGCATACCGGCTGCGAGAGCATAGCGTGGAGACGCGGCGGGCACGTGCGCTCGAAGCCGCGCGAAAGGCATGCGCAGGCGGTGTGCAAGTCGGGTTGCGCCACGATGCCGTAGGCGGCGCACCGCGCTGTGCGGCGCGCTGTCGCGTGAAGTTTCGGGAAGGGTCGCGCATCGTCCGGCCGAGGCCGATGCGCGGTACGGGCCGCCGGCGCCTACGCCGACGCCCGCATGGCGGCTAGCGCCACGCGTCGACGATGATGCGCTTCAGCACGTGCAGCTTGCGATGGAGGAAATGCTCGGCGCCGGGGATCACGACGACGGGCAGCTCCTGCGGCCGCGCCCAGTCGTACACCGATGCGATCGGCACCGTGTCGTCGGTTTCGCCGTGGATCACGAGCGTGTTCTCGGGCACGTCGGCCACTTGCCAGCGGCTCGCGGCCGTGCCGACGAACACCATCCGCTCGATCGTCTCGCCCGCATCGCGCAACCGCTTCGCGACGTGCGACAGCACGAAGGTGCCGAACGAGAAGCCCGCGAGCACGAGCGGCAGGTCCGCATACGCGGGCTGCGCGCGCATGTGCGCGAGCACCGCGAGGAGATCGTCGGCCTCGCCCGTGCCGTTGTCGTGCACGCCCTCGGTCGCGCCGACGCCACGGAAATTCGACCGGTAGACGACGTAGTTCAGCTGCACGAGCGTGCGCGCGAGCGTCTGCGCGACCTTGTTGTCCATCGTGCCGCCGAACAGCGGATGCGGATGCGCGACGAGCGCGATGCCGCGTGGCGCGGCGCCGCCTTCGCGCACGGCGTCGGGCAGGTCGACCGCGATTTCGATCTGGCCGATCGGGCCCGCGATCAGCGATTTCTGCGTATGAACGTTCATTCGGCCGGCCCGCTCAGATCTTCAGGCGATCGACGACCTTGCCGTCGCGCAGATGCGATTCGACGATCTCGTCGATGTCGGCCTGATCGACGTACGTGTACCACGTCCCCTCCGGATACACGACCATCACCGGCCCTTCCTCGCAGCGGTCGAGGCAGCCGGCCTTGTTGATGCGGACCTTGCCCGGCCCCGCGAGGCCGAGTTCCTTCACGCGCTTTTTCGCGTATTCCTGCATGGTCTGTGCATCGCATTGCGCGCAGCTCGGACGTTCGGCGCCCGGGTCGCGCTGGTTCAGGCAGAAGAAGACGTGGTGCTGGTAGTAGGAATCCATAATGGTGACGAGCGGCCCGGCACGAGGCCGTGCGGAAAGAGGGGCGATGGATTGCCGTTGCGCGAGGCGGCAACGGAGGATGCGGACGATTATAGCGACCGGCGCACGCGGCTGCCCGCGGCACGGCCGCCGCCGCACGGCCCGGACTGCGGCGTCAGCGGCGCAGCGCGGCCGGCAGCCACGCGTGCTCGACGCGCTGGCCGAGCCAGATCAGCGCCGCGTAGGGCCAGATCCACGCGAGCCAGCGCGCGAGGCTGTTGAAGTGCACGTAGCGCCCCTGCCGCCAGCCCGACAGCGTAAAGTCGAAGAACGGATTGACCGGCAGCAGGTTCACGAGCGCGACGCCGGCCAGCAGCGCGAGCGCCGCGAGCAGCGCGCGCCACGTCGCCGGCACGCGCAAGGCGACGAGCGCCGCCGCGAAGCCGAGCTCGATGCCGAGCCGCGCGCCGGGCGTCGCCCACACGACGACGAGGCCGGTGGCCGACTGCATGAAGGTCGCCGCGGCCTTCAGCACGAGCGTGGCGACCACCAGCGCGACCAGCAGCCGGATGCGCGGCGCGTGCGGGCGCATCGCGAGCGACGCGATCGCCAGCGCGGCGAACAGCATCAGCCCGCCGAGCATGGCTTCCCACGCGGAATCGGACAGCCAGCCGTCGACCCGCTCGGGCCATTCGCTGACGCGCCAGGCGGCCGGCAGCCACGCGAGCACTGCATCCTGCATCGACGCGTCGGCGCGCTCCCATAGCGCGGCGGGCCAGTCGCCGATGCCGAACAGGAACGGCGACGGAAACACGATCGCGAACGGCCACAGCGCGGCGAGCAGCAGCGGCGTCGACCCATCGGCTTCCAGCCACGCGAAGCGCAGCCGGCGCAACACGCCGCGGTCGAGCAGCGCGCCGGTGGCCGGCGCGGCGAGCGCCGCGCCCAGCAGCGCGCCGAACGCGTTGGCGCCGAGATCGAGGTTCGACGCGACACGCGTCGGCAAATAGGTCTGCAGTGCTTCCATCGCGCCCGACAGCAGCACGCCGAGCCCGCCCGCGATCAGCGTCGCGGCCACGCCGCGCCAGCGCGGATGCAGCGCGAGCACGCCGAGCGCGCCGAACGGCAGATAACCGAGCACGTTCGTGACCACGTCGAACGTCGTCACGTAGCGCTGCATCGGCGCGAACAGGTAATCGAACGGGCCGATGCCGAGCGCCGCCCAGCCTTCGAACGGATACAGCGACGCATAGACGATCAGCGCCGCATAGGCGGCAAATGCCTGCCGTGCGAGCGGTGACGCGCGATGCGGGCCCGGCACGTTCATCGCGGCTGCACGGCGTGCGTCACGGCGTGCCCGCGTACGCCTGCACGCCGACCCACGCGGCGATCTGCGACACGAGTTCGTCGCTGGCCGCCGCGAGCGCGCGCGCACCGCCGGCGGCGTCGGGCGTGCTCGACGGCGCGCGCGCGACGAACGTGCGCTGGCCGAGCACCTTGCCGTCGAGCATCAGCGTCGCGCGCGCGGTCACCGCGCCGTGGCTTTGCGACTGGCCGTCGAAGACCTGTTCGAATTCGCTGAGGTCGACCTTGAGGGTCGGCGCACGCACGCCGTCGGCGCCTTCGAGCACCGTGCCACGCGACGACAGCGCGCCGCGCAGCCGCTGCGTGAGCAGTTGCGCGGGCGGCGCGGTCCAGCGGCTGTCGCGATAGACGGCCACGTGCTGCGCATCCGCGTACGCGAGCCGATACGCGAACTTGTCCGAGTCGAGCGCGTCGGGCGCGGCGACGTCGAGCACCTTCAGCGCGGGGCCCGAACCGGTGGTCGTCACCGACGACGCAGGCCCGAGGTCGTAGCGGATGTTCGACAGCACCGCGTCGTTGCCGGCGCAGCCGGCCGCCAGTGCGAGCGTCAGCACGGCCAGCGCGGCCGCGGCCGGGCGCAGCGCGCGGTCAAGGATTCGTGGCATGGCGTATTCCTGCATGATGTTTCCGGTTTCGATGGGCGTCATGACCCGGCCGTTTCCGGCTGGACCCTCGATGGGTTTTTCACTTCCCGGCCGCGGCACCCGGCCACACGAAGCCCGCTTCGCCGGGCCCCGGCGCCGCGCCGGGCGAACCGAACAACAGACTGCGCGGGTTGCGGCCGAGTTCACCGGCGACGTCCTTCAATTGCCGCGACGCGTCGCCGACGCTGTCGGCCAGCGCATTGAAGCGCGGCAGCGTGTCGTACTGCACGCGCGCGTTGAGGCCGTTCAGCGCGACGCCGACCTGCTCGGCGGCCGTGCCGGCCTTGTTCAGATTCGACACGAGGGGCCCGTTCGGCTGCATCAGCGTGTTCGCCGACGCCATCGCGCGGTTCACCTCGTGCATCGTCTCCGGCAGCGCGGTGACCGCCGGGCCGAGCTGCTTCGTCAGCGTCGCGGCGCCGTCGGCCGCGTGCTGCAGGCTTTCGGCGGTCGCGCGCAACTGCTCGCGCATCTCGGGCGACATCAGCGCGTTCGCGCTCTTCGCGGCCAGTTCGAGCTGCCGCAGCAGCACGTCGCCGCGCTCCTGGATCTGGTCGAACAGGCTCGGCCGCATCGGGATCTGCGCGATCGCCTTCGGCGACGACGGCAGCGGCGACAGATCGCGCCCCGTATCCTCCAACTGCACGAACGCGATGCCCGTCACGCCCTGGAAGCCGAGGCTGCCGTAGGTCGACTGCGTGATCGGCGCGTCGTGATCGACGAGAATGCGGATCCGGATCTGACCCGGATGCGTGCGATCGAAGCCGATCGACTGCACCTTGCCGACGTCGAGGCCGCGAAAGCGCACGGCCGCGTCCGGGAACAGCCCCGTCACGTTGGTGCGCGCGAGCAGGTCGTACGGCACGCGCACGGTGCGGTCGACGTTGAACCAGAACACGGTGCCCGCGATCGCGAGCGTCAGCGCGATCGTGAACAGGCCGGCCCAGAACGCATGTGATTTGTTTTCCATTCGCGGGTTCCTTGCTTCTACAGCTCGACGCTCGACAGCGCCGGTTCGAGGGCCGCCTTCGGCAGCTTCGCGCGCCGCTCGGGCGGCAGCGCCTGCAATGCGCGGCGCCCGCGCAGCCCCAGGAAATATTCGTGGATGAACGGATGGTCGACGTTCGCGGCCTCCTCGACGGGCGCGGCGACCAGCACCTTGCGGTCGGCCAGCACCGCGACGCGCGTCGACAGCGCGACCATCGTGTCGAGGTCGTGCGTCACCATCACGACGGTCAGCCCGAGCGTGCGGTGCAGTGTCGCGATCAGCTCGACGAATTCGTCGGACGCCTGCGGATCGAGGCCGGCCGTCGGCTCGTCGAGGAACAGCAGTTCGGGCTCCAGCGCGATCGCGCGCGCGATGCCGACCCGTTTCACCATCCCGCCCGACAGCGCGGCCGGCATCTTCGACGCGTGCTTGCACGGCAGCCCGACCATCTCGAGCTTCAGCATCACGATGTCGTGCAGCAGGTCCGGCGGCACGCGGCCGAGCTCGCGCAGCGGCTGCGCGACGTTGTCGAACACCGTCATCGACGAGAACAGCGCGCCCTGCTGGAACAGCATCCCCGAGCGCGTGCGCATCATCCGCGCGCTGGCGTCGTCGATCGTCGCCGTATCCTCGCCGAACACCTTGATCGTGCCCGACGTCGGCCGCTCCAGGCCGAGGATCTGGCGCACGAGCGTCGTCTTGCCGGAGCCCGAGCCGCCGACGATCGACACGATCTCGCCGCGCCGCACGTCGAAGTCGAGCTTCTGGTGAATGATGTTGCGCCCGTAGCGCTTGGTCAGGTTGCGCACCTCGATCACGAGGTCGCCGGCATCGTCGGCCACTTTGGGCCGGGCGCCGACCGACCCGGCGCCGATGGCCGCGGCATGCGCGGTCGTTTCGTTCGATGCGTTCATCCGAGCCCCACGTTCTGGAACAGGATCGCGAACACCGCGTCGGCGAGGATCACGACCGTGATCGACGACACCACCGACGTGGTCGTGCCTTCGCCGAGGCTCTGCGAGTTCGCCTTGATCCGGAAGCCGAAATGGCACGCGACCAGCGCGATCAGCATGCCGAACACGACGCCCTTGCCGAGGCCGATGTACAGGTTCGCGATCGGCACGACGCCCGGCAGCGAGCGCACGAAGTAATTGACGTCGATGCCGAGCACGAACTTCGCGGCGATCGCGCCGCCCGTCAGCGCGATGATGTTGGTCCACATCACGAGCAGCGGCATCGCGACGCCGAGCGCGAGCACGCGCGGCAGGACCAGCCGCAGCCCGTGCGGGATGCCCATCACGCGCATCGCGTCGAGTTCCTCGGTCACGCGCATCACGCCGATCTGCGCGGTGATCGCCGAGCCCGAGCGGCCCGCGACGAGGATCGCCGACAGCACGGGGCCGAGCTCGCGAATCACCGACAGCCCGAGGATGTTCACGATGTAGCGGTTCGCACCGAACGTCTGCAACTGCTGCGCGGACAGGTAGCTCAGCACGATGCCGATCAGGAACGCGACGAGCGCGGTGATCGGCAGCGCCTGCGCGCCGGCGCTGTAGATGTTCGCCGAGGTTTCCCTCCACGGCATCGTCTGCGGGCGGCGCAGCACCGACAGCGCATCGAGGATCACGAGGCCGAACATCGCGATGCCGCCCTGCAGGTGTTCGCCGAACGAGAAGATCGCCTGGCCGAGCCGCGTGACGGGATCGACGCGCACCACGCGCTCGGGCGCCTCGCGTTCACTGTCGAGCCGCTCGATGCGCTCGAAGATCGTGCGCTGCGTGGCGCTCAGCGCGACGCCGGCCGGCAGCTTGCGGCCCCATACGCGCCACAGCGCCTGGCCGCCGACGTGGTCGAGCCGCTCGATGCCGGACAGATCCCATTCGCTCACGCGCCCGGTGGCGATGCTCGCGACGCGGCGCGCCACGGCGCCGCGATTGCGCGCGAGCGCGAGCGCGGTCCACTGGCCGGTCAGGCGCACCGTCTGGCCCTGGCCGCCGACGTCGACCGACAGGCCGGGAGGAGTCTCGAAGTCCAAGGGCAGGTTGTTTGCAAAAGGATGACAGCGGCCATTGTAGCGAACCGCCCGGCGCCGCGACGTGAGGATTTCCGTGTGGGCGGCGAGCTCGGGGCGCGAGCGGGGGCGCGCAGCTGAGGGCCGCCGCGCTCGGCGCGCGTGGTCGGGAGCGCCGGGCCGGGGCGCCGGCCGATCGGCCCGAAGCCGCCACGAGCCTGCCCGCCGCCGGCATCGCGACCTTTCATTGTTCCGTCACGTTTCCTTTCGATACTCTCACGCGCCGCACATCAGGCCGTCGGCGCGCCGCGCCGCCATTCGTGCGTATCTCGCGTTTCATAAAACAGAACACCGAACAGGACAACCGATGCGTCTCCCCCCGCTTTCCCGCCGCCACGTACCGGCCGCCGCCGCGCTCGCCAGCCTCGCCTTCGTCCTCGCCGGCTGCGGCGGCGACGACGTCACCGCCACGCCGCCGTCGCAGCCCGAGGCCCAGGCGCCCGTCGGCACGACGGCCACGCTCGCGCTGCTCGAGACGACCGACCTGCACACCAACGTGCTGTCGTACGACTATTTCAAGCTCGCCGCCGACAATTCGCTCGGCTTCGAGCGCGTGTCGACGCTGATCGCGCAGGCGCGCAAGCAGTACCCGAACACGCTGCTGCTCGACAACGGCGACACGATCCAGGGCACCGCGCTGTCGGACTACCAGGCGCTCGTGAAGCCGGTCGGCTGCGACCAGACGCTCGCGATCTACAAGGTGATGAACGCCGCGAAATTCGACGGCGGCGGGATCGGCAACCACGAGTTCAACTACGGGCTGCCGTACCTGTCGCAGGTGACCGGCAACACCTTCGAGGTCGACGGGCTGCCCGCGCCCGCCCAGCAGAAGAAGTGCGCGGGCCCGAACTTCCCGCAGGTGCTCGCGAACGTGATCAGCGCGAAGACCAACGCGCCGCTGTTCACGCCGTACACGATCCTGACGCGCACGGTGACGGCCACGACGCCGGACGGCAAGACGGTCAGCGCGCCCGTGAAGATCGGCATCATCGGCTTCACGCCGCCCGCGATCATGAACTGGGACAAGCGCTGGCTCGACGGCAAGGTTTATACGACCGGGCTGAAGGAAGCGGCCGAGAAGTACATCCCGGAAATGCGCGCGAAGGGCGCCGATCTCGTCGTCGCGATCTCGCACGGCGGCCTCGACAATTCCGCGTATTCGCCGACGATGGAAAACGGCAGCTGGTGGCTGTCGAAGGTGTCCGGCATCGACGCGATGCTGATCGGCCACTCGCACCAGGTGTTCCCGGACGCGAACAGCACCGTGTCGCAGTTCAACCTGCCGGGCGTCGACAAGGTCAAGGGCACCGTCAACGGCGTGCCGACCGTGATGGCCAACTACTGGGGCAAGCATCTCGGCGTGATCAAGCTCGGCCTGAAGTTCGACGGCAAGACGTGGATCGTCGACAAGTCGCAGACGACCGTCGAGGCACGGCCGATCCAGAACGCCGACAAGAGCTACGTCGCGGCCGACCCGTCGGTGTCCGCCGCGATCGCGGCCGAGCACCAGGCGACGATCGACTACGTGAAGACGCCGATCGGCTCGACCGACTACCGGATGAACTCGTACTTCGCGGACGTCGGCGATCCGGGCGCGATCCAGATCGTCAACGAGGCGCAGGCCGACTACGTGAAGACCTACGTGCAGGCGAACCTGCCGCAATACGCGTCGCTGCCGGTGCTGTCGGTCAGCGCGCCGTTCAAGAGCGGCTTCGGCGGCGGTACCGACTACACCGACGTCGCGCCGGGCGCGCTCGCGATCAACAACGCGGCCGACCTGTACCTGTATCCGAACACCGTGTACGCGGTGAAGGTGAGCGGCGCCGACGTGAAGAACTGGCTGGAGACGGCCGCCAAGCGCTTCAACCGGATCGACCCGACCAAGGCGACCGTGCAGCCGCTCGTCAGCACCTTCCCCGGCTACAACTTCGACATGTTCACGTCGGCCGACCTCGCGTATGAAATCGACGTCACGCAGCCGGTCGGCAGCCGGATCAGGAACCTGACGTACAAGGGCGCGCCGATCGACCCGAACGCGCAGTTCATCGTCGCGACCAACAACTACCGCGCGAGCGGCGGCGGCAATTTCCCGGGCCTCGACGGCAGCAAGACGATCTTCGCGTCGCCCGATGCGAACCGCGACGTGCTGATCGCGTTCATCAAGAAGCGCGGCGCGATCACGCGTGCGGCCGACGGCGCGCAACGCAGCTGGCGCTTCACGAAACTCGCGAGCTCGGTCGCGCACGTGCAGTTCGCGTCCGCGCCGAACCGCCTCGGCGATGCGGCGGCGGCCGGCCTGACCGGCATCACGCAGGTCGCGGCCGACGACGGCTCGGGCAAGAACCTCGCGACCTACGAGATCGACCTCACGCAATGAGACACGCGATGCAACCGATCCGGACGATGCGGCCCGCCGAAACCGGCTTCGCCGCCGCCGCGCGGCGCGTGCTGCGCGCGAAACTCCCGCCCGCCGCGCTGCTCGCGGCGGCGGCCGTGACCGTCGCGGCCGTCGTCACGATGACCGGCCTGCGCGGCGCCGGCCCCGCGCCGAGCGCCGCGCAGCTCGACGAATGGCAGGCGATGGTCACGCAGGCGAACGAGCCGCATGCGCTGGCCCAGTTGCGCACGCTCGCGCGCCGCGGCTCGGGCGCCGCGCAGGCGGCGCTCGGCATCGCGCTCGTCGATGCGCACGAGCCGGAGCTGCGCGATGAGGGGCGCGGCTGGCTGGAAACCGCCGCGGCGGCCGCCGGCAAGGCCGACGCGCCGGCTGCGCGGCGCGCGCAGCTCGCGCTCGGCAAGGCGTTGCTGCTCGGCAGCGGCGACCTCCCGAAAGACTATGCACGCGCCCGCGCGCTGCTCGGCGCAGCCGCCGAACAGGGCGACCCGGCCGCCGCGTATTACCTCGGGCTGATCTACCGCAGCGGCTACGGCATCGCGGCCGACCCGGTGCAGGCCGCGCACTGGTTCGACATCGCGTCGCGCGCGGACATCCCGGCCGCCGACTTCATGCTCGCGAACGCGTACCGCGACGGCAGCGGCGTGCCGCGCGACGAAGCGCGCGCGCTCGCGCTGTATCGCCGGGCCGCCGAACACGAGTTGCCCGAAGCCGTGCAGACGCTTGCGATGGCTTATCGCAACGGCGAACTCGGGCTTCGGCCCGACGCGGACGAGTTCCACGCGCAGTGGATCGAGACCGCGCATGCGCTGAAGCACCCGGTCGTCGCGCCGTGATGGCCGTTCGGCCGGGGGACGCGCGAGCGTGACCTGGCCGAACGGTGGTTGCTTCGCATGCGTCGGCCGCGCGGCGTCGGCGGCGCACCGATCCTCGTTTCGACCCGCCAAGGCCCGGCGCTGAAGGGCAAGACACTGCTCGCGTGCGAGATGACGTCGGAAGCGGGCATCGAGGCGCTGGAGCGGATAGCGATGCCGCGCCAAGCCACGCCGTGTCGTCCCGCAGGTTGCGTGCGCCGTCCGGCGCGCGCCAACGCCCCCTGTCGCTACAATAGGCGCCATGAACGCCCCCACCTCCTCCGACACGCCCGAATCCGGCGACGCGCACATCGCGCGCAACCGGCTCGAGGCGCACCTGGACGCCACGCCGCGCGCGTGGCCGCTCGACATCGTCGCCGCCACCGGCTCGACCAACGCCGACGTCGCGACCCGGCTCAAGGCGCTGCCGCGCACCGCGAGCGCGTTGCCCGCGCCGCTCGTGCGCGTCGCGTTCGAGCAGACGGCCGGCCGCGGCCGGCAGGGCCGCCCGTGGTTCGCGCAGCCCGGCAATGCGCTGCTGTGCTCGGTCGGCTGCATCGTGCCGCGCGCCATCGATGCGCTCGGCGGCCTCAGCATCGCGATCGGCGTCGCGCTCGCCGAAGGGCTGGCCACGCTGCCGCTCGACGCCCGCATGCGGGTCGCGCTCAAATGGCCGAACGACCTGCTGCTGACGACCGACGACGACGGCACGCCGCGTATCGTCGGCAAGCTCGCCGGGATCCTGATCGAAACCGTCTGGACCACCGCCGACGCCACCGCGGTCGTGATCGGCTTCGGCATCAACGTGCGCGGCGCGGAAGCCGTGGCCGCGCAGGTCGACGCGCTGCGCGCGCGCGAAGCGACGCTCGCGAGCGGGCTGCCGCCCGCCGCGCTGTCGATCGCGTGCGCGTCGGCGAACCTCACCGATACGCTCGCCGCGTCGCTGAACGCGCTCACGCCCGCGCTCGCACAGTTCGGCACCGACGGCCTCGCGCCGTTCCTGCCGCGCTGGCACGCGCTGCACGCGTACGCCGGCCGCGAAGTCGTGCTGCTCGAACAGGGCGTCGAACGGGCGCGCGGCATCGCGACGGGCATCGACGCGACCGGCCAGTTGCTGCTCGACACGCCGAACGGCCTACAGACGATCGCGGCCGGCGACGTGTCGCTGCGCGAAGCGCAATGAGCGAACCGCACCTGCTGATCGACGCCGGCAACAGCCGGATCAAGTGGGCGCTCGCCGACGCGCGGCGCGCGCTCGTCAACACGGGCGCGTTCGGCCACACGCGCGACGGCGGCGCCGATCCCGATTGGTCGCGCCTGCTGCGGCCGCGCGGCGCATGGATCTCGAACGTCGCGGGCGCCGACGTGGCCGCGCGGATCGATGCGCTGCTCGACGCGCGCTGGCCGGGCCTGCCGCGCACGACGATCCGCTCGCGGCCCGCGCAATGCGGCGTGACGAACGGCTATACGACACCCGAGCAGCTCGGCAGCGACCGGTGGGCCGGCCTGATCGGCGCGCACGCGGCGTTTCCGGGCGAGCATCTGCTGATCGCGACGTTCGGCACCGCGACGACGCTCGAGGCACTGCGCGCGGACGGCCGCTTCACGGGCGGGCTGATCGCGCCGGGCTGGGCGCTGATGATGCGCGCGCTCGGCACGCACACCGCGCAGTTGCCGACGCTGACCACCGACATCGCCAGCGGCCTGCTCGCGGGCGCGCAGGCCGAACCGTTCCAGGTCGATACGCCGCGCTCGCTGTCGGCCGGGTGCCTGTACGCGCAAGCCGGTCTGATCGAACGCGCGTGGCGCGATCTCGTCGCGGCGTGGCAGGCGCCCGTGCGGCTCGTGCTGGCAGGCGGCGCGGCGGACGACGTCGCGCGTGCGCTGACGGTCGCGCATACCCGGCACGACACGCTGATCCTGTCCGGGCTCGCGCTGATCGCCGCGGACGCGGCCGACCCGGCAACGGCGCCGGATTGATGCAAAGGCGCCGGCATCGCGCCGGCGCGTGACGACGCAAGCCCAAACGGGCCGGCTTCACGCCGACGATGCCATCCGCGCGGTGCCGCGCCAGCGGCCCGCACGGACGATCCACGAAAGCCATGAAAAAAGCCGGCCCTGCGGCCGGCTCGACTGAACGACGTGAACCACGTCAATGACGACAAGGAGTTTCGACGATGCTGCGCTGGCTGATCGCTGTTCTCTTTCTCGCCAACATGCTCGCGTTCGTGGTGGCGCGCGGCGTGTTCGGGCCGCTGCCGGCGGCCGGCCCGCGCGAACCCGGCGTGCTGTCGCGGCAGGTACGGCCCGACGCGCTGCATGTGACGCCGCTCCTGCGGGCGACCGATCAGCCCGTCGTCGGCGGCCCGATCGCGGCGCCAGCCGTCACGACCGCACCGCTCGCGGCGTCCGCCCCGTGACGACGCCGCGTCGCGCTCAGGGCTGTTGCGCGCGCACCTTCTTCAGCAACGCGGTGGTCGAGCGATCGTGCTCGAACGGGATCGCCAGCGCACGGCCGCCCCAGCCGCGCACGAGCGCCGATTCCGGCAGCGCATCCATGTCGTAATCGCCGCCCTTCACGAGGATGTCCGGACGGACGGCCTCGATCAGCGACACCGGCGTCTTTTCCGCGAACGTCACGACCCAGTCGACGCTTTCCAGCGCCGCCAGCAATGCCGCGCGATCCTCTTCGCGGTTGATCGGCCGGTCGTCGCCCTTGCCGAGCATGCGCACCGACGCATCGCTGTTCACGCCGACGATCAGACAGGCGCCGAGCGCTTTCGCATCGGCGAGATACGTGACGTGGCCACGGTGCAGGATGTCGAATACGCCGTTGGTGAACACGACGGGCGACGGCAGCGACTCGCGCAGCGCGACGAGGGCATCACGGGTGATCAGCTTGCGTTCGAAAGTGGCGGACATGATGAAGAGCGGACGGAATGGACAACGGCTCGCGCGACGGCGGCACCCGATAAAAAGCCCGCCGGACCGGCCGGGCGGGCTTCATGCGATGAACGCAACACGGTGCCGCGCGCCGGGCGCGAATCGGGTGCGACTCGCGCCGACGGCGGCCCCTGCCGGCCTCAGGCCGGCTGCGCGGCCGACGACGGGCCGCTTTCTGCCTGCAGGCGGCCGGTGACTTCCTTGCGATAGCGGTTCAGCTCCTGCGCGGTCGCGAACGTGCGCTCGAACAGGATCGACAGGTTGTGCAGGATCCGCTCGACGACCTTCTTCTCCCACTCGCCGTCGAACCGGATCTGCTCGTCGAGCCAGCGCTCGAGCCATTCCGGATCCGGCAGACGCGACTGCACGGTGTCGCGCGGGAACAGCGCCTGGTTCACGTGCAGGTTGGTCGGGTGCAGCGGCTTCTCGGTGCGGCGCGCCGACGCCATCAGCACGCCGATCTTCGCGAATGCGGCACGGGCGACGTCGCCGCAGTTGTTCAATGCCTTCTTCATGTAGCGCAGGTACGCGCCACCATGACGCGCTTCGTCGCGCGAAATCGTTTCGTAGATCTGCTTGATGACGGGCTCGGTGTGCCAGTCGGCCGCGCAGCGGTACCAGTGGTTCAGGCGGATCTCGCCGCAGAAGTGCAGCATCAGCGTCTCGAGCGGCGGCGCCGGATCGAACTGGAAGCGCACCGCGTGCAGTTCCTCTTCGGTCGGCACCATCTCCGGCTTGAAGCGGCGCAGGTATTCCATCAGCACCAGCGAATGCTTCTGCTCCTCGAAGAACCACACGCTCATGAACGCGGAAAAGTCGCTGTCGTGCTGGTTGTCGCGCAGGAACATTTCCGTCGCGGGCAGCGCCGACCATTCGGTGATCGCGTTCATCTTGATCGTCTTCGCCTGCTCGTCGGTGAGCAGCGAAGCGTCGAACTTGTCCCACGGAATGTCCTTCTCCATGTCCCAACGGACAGCTTCGAGCGACCTGTAAAGTTCCGGATAAAGCATGGTGTTCATGATGGTCCCACCCCTGTTCTGCGCAATGCGACTTCTCTAAACGTGACTGTTGCCGCGCAAGCACGCCACGCGCGCTTTTTGCAGCCAAGACTCTAATTTTACGCGGGAAACCGGCCCGCCGGACGCTGATTCCTCGTCCGGCTGCCTGGCGGCCGCGTTGCCGCCGTTGGGCATGCCGCAACCCCGCTCCGTTCGGACGGAGCCGGCCGCGCTTGCCTGAGTGGGGGCCGGCGCTGGCCGGCTCAGTGGCGCGCCCGTCCCCTGCCCCAGGCGGGTCCCCGAAAGGTCCCGTGCGGATGCCGGATCGGCGGGCTGCTCGATATGGTGTATACGGCGGCGGCCATGATAGCACGCGTGCATGACGGTTCCGAGACGCTCGCCCCGTCGCGTGCCGCCAGCCACGGTGCGGCGATCGGTCGCGGCCGACCGTCGCGAAAACGCAACCTTACATTGCGCCTGCGCGTGTCAGACCCGTATTTCACCGGTCGCGAGACCGTCTTCCGGCGGCGTGCCGGCCGCCGGCGCACTGCTGCCGTCGGCCTGCGCGATCCAGCCGGCGAGCGTCTCGCGCTGCGCCCGGCCGTCGCGGTAGCCGAGCTCGATCAGCTCGCGCGTGAAGGCTTCCTCGAACAGCAGATAGCTCGCGAACGACGCGCCGGCCGGCTGGCTGCCGCCGATCGCACCGAGCAGCCCGCGCATCGTCGCCGGCATCTGCTTCAGGTGTTTCGCGGCGATCAGCTCGATGCGCTCGGACGGCGCGATCGCGAGCACGTCGACGTGCCGCCAGCCGCTGTCGACCTCGACCTGGTGCGGCAGGTGCTCGATCATCCGGTTGATGTGCTCGATCCGTTCGATGTCCGAGCCGATCGAGTCGAGGAACACGCTCGCGAGCACCTGCTGGCCGATCTGCGCGAGCGTCGGATAACCACGGGCCCGTCCCGCGCCGTTCGCGGCCGGAATCTCGGGCCGCGGATCGGCCGCGCCGATGACGACGATCCGGTCCGCGCCGAAGTGGATCGCCGGCGACAGCGGCGCGATCTGCCGGATCGAGCCGTCGCCGAAGTACTCGATCTGCCCGTCGAGCACGAGCGGCACCGCAGGGAACACGAACGGAATGGCCGACGACGCGAGCAGGTGCGACGCCGACAGGTCGACGAGCCGCGCGGTGCGCTGCGCGCGCCGCCACGCCTGGATCGGCTGGGCGGCCTGGTAGAAGGTGAGGTGCCGGCCGCTCGAATAGCTGAGCGCGGTGATCGCGAGCGCGTGCAGCAGGCGCGCCTCGAGCATCTGCTCGATCCGGTGGAAGCTCAGCTCGCGCTGCAGCAGGTGCGCGAGCGGCGTGTTGTCGAGCAGCCCGCGCGGCGAGCGGCGCGCCGCCCAGCCGAACGTCATCGTCGCGAGCCAGCGCGCGCCGGCGGCCGCGATGCCGAGCCAGTCGGTGCGGTACACGTAATCGGCGCGCAGCGGCTCCCAGAATTCGAGCAGGCGGCGCACGCCATGGGAAAAGTCGTCCGCGTGGCTCGCGATCGACGTCGCGTTGATCGCGCCGGCCGACGAGCCGCACACGATCGCGAACGGCAGCGTGTGCCGCTGCGGATCGGCCTCGCGCGCGATCTCGGCCAGCGCCTTCAGCACGCCGACCTGGTATGCGGCGCGCGCGCCGCCTCCCATCAGAACGAGCGCGAGTCGCATGATCGACCTGCTACCTGCGCCGCATCACGTCGAGCGCTTCGGCGGACGCGTTTCGGGTGACGAAGCGGCCGCCGCGCGCGCCGCGGCCGAACCGGACGGCTTCGCGCGCTTCGCGGCGGGCTTGCGCGGCGCGGCAGCGGCCCCGGCCGGCTTCGCGGCCGGCTCCGGCGCGGCGGCGTCCGGCGGCACGGCGCCCGGCGCGGCAGGCTGCATGCCCGGCTGCGCCATCGCGAGGCTCGCGAGCTGATTGAATTGCGTCTGCAGCAGGTTCCACCAGCCGGCCGGGTCGAACGGTTGCTGCGCGGGGTCGCCCGCCGGCGCATCCCCCGCGGACGCCGCGGCATCGGGCGCGGGCTCGCCCGCCGACGCGGGCTTCGCGGCCTGCGCGGCGGCCACGGCCGCTTCCTCGGCCGCCGACATCGAGCTTTGCGCGAACGCGCCGAACGCACGCAACGTCGCGAGCGTCGCGCGCTGCACCTCGAGCGCCTGGATCGCGGACTGCAGCATCCCCAGATTGAGCTTCAGCCATTGCTCGACCGCGCGCAGATCGGTGATCCGCTTGTCGAGCTCCTCGACGTTCGTGAGCGGCGACATCATGTCGGACATGCTCGACAGCGACGGCGGCAGCCCGTGCGTGGCGCCCGGAAACGGCGCCATCCCGCCGAACGGCGACATCCGGATCATGTCCCACATCCGGTCCATCATGTCGGCGGGCTGGAACCCGGCAAAGCCGGCGAAAGGGTTGGCGCCGGAGGCATCGGTCGTCATACGGGCATCCTGGTTGACTGGGGGAGCGAGGCGGCCGCCGTGCGTCGCGCAGCCGCGCGTGATTCGATCATAGCGCGCACGTCAGAACGGCGCGTCGCCGGGGAACGCGGGCGGGCGCCGCTCGCGCAGCGAACGGATGCCCTCCTGCACGTCGGGCCCCGAAAAACCCATGAATTCGAGCGCGAGCGACGTATCGAAGGTCGGGCCGGCCGTACGCAGCCAGTTGTTCAGCGCGTACTTGGTCCAGCGGATCGCCGACTGCGAACCGTGCGCGAGCCGCTCGGCCACTTCGTATGCCTTCGGCAGCAGGTCGGCCGGCTCGACCGCGAGCGACACCAGGCCGATCCGCTCGGCCTCCTCGCCGCTCACGGGCTCGCACAGCATCAGGTAGTACTTCGCCTTCGCCATCCCGCACAAGAGCGGCCACACGATCGCCGCGTGATCGCCGGCCGCGACGCCGAGCCGCGTGTGGCCGTCGATGATGCGCGCATCCTTCGCGGCGATCGAGATGTCGGCGAGCAGCCCGGCGACGAGCCCCGCGCCGACGGCCGGGCCATGCATCGCCGACACGATCGGCTTGCTGCAATTGATCACGTTGTAGACGAGGTCGCGCGCCTCGCGCCACACGCGGGCGCGCACGTCGAAATCGTTCGCCATGTCCTCGACGAGCGCGAGATCGCCGCCCGCCGAAAAGCCCTTGCCTTCGCCGCGGATCACCGCGACGCGCGTGTCGGGATCGCGATCGACGTCGCGCCAGATGTCGGCGAGCTCGCGATGCATGCGCGCGTTCGCGGTCGCGAGGCCGCTGCGGTTCGCGCCCTCGCCGCTCATCACGATGTCGAGCACGCCATGGTCGCGGCGCGTCACCTTCAGTGCTTCGTAACCGCCGTACGCGGCAAGATCGGCCATCTGCTGCTCCTTGTGCGAGGCGCTCGAACGCCTGAATCGAGTGTAGCCAAGCCCGCGCGGTCAAACATCGGGCGAAACCCGGCGCGCGGGCCGAAGCCGGGTTTCGCCGCTGCGTTGCTTGCCCCGCGCCGCTTACGCCGCGCCGTCGGGCGGCGCGACCGACTGCTCGATCGCGCCGAAGATCGACTTGCCGGCCGCGTCGAACATCTCGATGCGCACGGTGTCGCCGTAGCGCATGAATTCGGTCTGCGGCGCGCCGTGCTCGATCGTCTCGAGGCAGCGCTTCTCGGCGATGCAGCAGTAGCCGCGCTTCGCGTCCTTGTTCGAGACCGTACCGGAGCCGACGATCGAGCCGGCACGCAGGTTGCGCGTCTTCGCCGCGTGCGCGATCAACTGGCCGAAGTGGAACACCATGTCGGTGCCCGCGTCGGGCTGGCCGACCTTCTTGCCGTTCCAGTGGACGATCATCGGGCGGTGCACGCGGCCTTCGCGCCACGCGTCGCCGAGCTCGTCGGGCGTGACGGCGACCGGCGCGAACGCGGTGGCCGGCTTGCTCTGGAAGAAGCCGAAACCCTTCGCGAGTTCGGCCGGAATCAGGTTGCGCAGCGACACGTCGTTCACGAGCGTGACGAGCCGCACGGCCTTCAGCGCGTCGTCGGGCGACGCGCTCATCGGCACGTCGCCGGTGATCACCGCGACTTCCGCCTCGAAATCGATGCCCCATTCCTCGGACGGGCACACGACGTCGTCGCGCGCGCCCAGGAAATCGTCGCTGCCGCCCTGGTACATCAGCGGATCGGTCCAGAACTCGGGCGGCATCTCGGCGCCGCGCGCACGGCGCACGAGCTCGACGTGATTCACGTACGCGGAGCCGTCGGCCCACTGGAACGCGCGCGGCAGCGGCGCCATGCAGTTGGCCGGGTCGAACGCGAACGCGTTGCGCGCGCGGCCGTGGTTCAGCGCGTCGTACAGGTCGCGCAGTTGCGGCGCGTAGAACGCCCAGTCGTCGAGGACGCGCTGCAGCGTCGGCGCGATCGCATCGGCAATCGCCGCGGTGTGCAGGTCGCGCGACACGACGATCAGCTGGCCGTCGCGCGTGCCGTCCTTCAGCGAAGCAAGTTTCATAGGGAGGATCTGCCGTTGTAGTGACGATGGAGGGAATCTATTTTACGATGGTGAATCCCTGCGGCGCGCCACGATCGCGCACGCCGTTTTCGCCCCGTTTCCTGTCGCATTTTCGCGCACCCGCTGCCCATGCCCGCCAGCCTGCTTCCCGACGACGATCTCGCCGACTCCGATACCGACGACGCCGCCTCCGGCGAACCCGGCGAGAAGGTCCGTTCCGGCATCCAGTCGATCGAGGTCGGCTTCCGCCTGCTCGACGTGCTGACGAGCGAGCCGCGCGCGATGATGCTGCGCGATCTCGCGCAGCGCGCGGGCATGAGCCCGGCGAAGGCGCATCGCTATCTGGTCAGCTTCTCGCGGCTCGGCGTCGTGTCGCAGGACCCGGTCTCGGGCCGCTACGAGCTTGGCGGCTTCGCGCTGCAAATGGGGCTCGCGCGGCTCGCGCGCGTCGACGGCGTGAAGCTCGCGCGGATCGCGCTCACCGAATTCCGCGACCGCCTCGACCAGACGGTCGGCATCGCGGTGTGGGGCAACCAGGGGCCGACGATCGTGCACTGGATGGAATCGAGCCATCCGGCGAAGGCGTCGCTGAAGCTCGGCGACGTGATGCCGCTGCTCGGCTCCGCGACGGGCCTGCTGTTCGCCGCATACCTGCCGCGCAGCAAGACCGCCGCGATGCTGGAGCGCGAACTCGCCGATACGCGCCGCTCGCCGCACCACGGCGGCCCGCGGACGCTCGACGAAGTCGAGACGGTGCTCGCCGACGTGCGCCAGCACCAGGCCGCGCGCGTCGAAGGGATGCTGCTGCCGACGATCCATGCGTTCTGCATGCCGGTGTTCGACGCGGTCGGCGAACTCGCGCTCGCGATCGTCGCGCTCGGCCAGGAAGGCTCGTTCGACATCGCATGGGGCGGCGAGATCGACACCGCGCTGCGCGCCTGCGCGCAGAAACTGTCTTACGAACTCGGCTATAGTCCCGACGCACGCGACGCCTGACGCATCCGGTTCACGCCACGTCACGCATCGCGAACGCGCGGCCCATCCGACGGTCCGATTCCTGTGGCGCGCGCCGCGCGCCGCGCGCCCGACGTCACGCCAGCGCCCCGACCCTGTTCCGATGCCCATGCAGCCTGCCGATCTTCGCCCGCGTCACGCCCTGCCCCGCCGCTGGCTGCGCGTGGGCGTCGCGCTCGTCGCCGTGCTGGTGCTGCATGCGCTCGCCGGGTTCTGGCTGATGCGCAACCGCGAATCGTTCACGCCGCCGCCGGCCACGGAGATCCCGGTGCAGATCGAGCTGCTGAAACCGCAACCGATCGAGCGTCAGCCGGCCCCGCCGGCGCCGAAACCGGTCGAACGTCCGGCCGAATCGGCGGCGCCCAAGGCCGCCGCACCGAAGGTGGCCCCGCCGAAACCCGCGCCGTCGCACGAGCCGGTCCTCACGTCGACGCAGACCGCCGAGCACGGCGAACCGCCGGCTGCCGCCGCGTCCGCGGCGAGCGGCACACCGGGGGCTTCGGGTGCGCACGCCGCATCGGCCGCGGGCGCCAGCGCCGCGACACCGGGCCCCGCGACGAGCGGCGTGAAGTTCGCGGCGCCGCCGTCCGGCGACCTGCAGTACGACACGTTCTACAACGGCATGCAGAACATGATCGGCACGATCCACTGGCGCACCGACGGGCATACCTACGACTTGTCGGTGTCGATGCCGGTGCCGTTCGTCGGCCCGTTCACCTATCGCAGCGAAGGCCGCATCGACGCCTTCGGCGTCGCACCCGATCGTTACGTCGAGAAGCGCGGCAAGCGGCCGGAAGACATCGCGATCTTCAACCGCGAGATCCGGCAGGTCGTATTCACGCGCACGCCGAACAACGCGCCGCTGCCGGACGGCGTGCAGGACCGCTTCAGCATGCTGATGCAGTTGTCGGGGCTCGTGCGCGGCAATCCCGCCGCCTACAAGCCGGGCGTCACGCAGCAGTTCTTCGTGATCGACAACAACAGCGGCGAGACCTGGCCGATCACCGTGATCGGCGACGAACAGGTGCAGACGCAGGCCGGCATCGTCGCGGCGCGGCACTTCATGCGCCTGCCGCGCCGCGACGGCGACACGCGCCGCATCGACATGTGGCTCGCGCCGTCGCTCGGCTGGCTGCCCGCGCGGCTCGTGCAGAGCGAGCCGAACGGGGCGCAGATCGAACTGCTGTGGCACGGCCGGCTCGCCGCACCGAACGTGCCTGCCGACGCCGCGCCCAGCGGCGCAACGAACGCGCCCGCCGGCGCTCCGGCACTGGATGCATCGGCCGTGCCGCCCGCGGAACCCGCGCCCTCCACGCCGCCCGCCGCCGTGCAACCACCGGCGTCATCGACTGTCACACAGTGAACGCGCGCACATGAACGCGCACGAATCGGCAATTTCGACCGATTACAGATTTCCGGAAAATGGCCGATGACACTCTTTAACAACTATTTCAGTGCACCGGCTCACAATAAGAAACGTTTGATAGACATCGGCTTCTAACCGATACACCCCACGCAAACGGGAGAACGGGGTGTGCAGCGCAAGCCCCTTGAAACCGGCAAGGCTCGCCCCACCTAGGGGACAACAAGGCCAGATGCCACTGCGAAGAGGAGTGCCGCCATGCAAATGATCTACAACAGCCCCAACTACTGCGTCGTCGAATTTGCGCCGCAGGCCGGCCATCACCTGATGAATGCCGGCGGATACGAAATCGTCGACAAGAACGCGCAGCGCGAAATCTTCATCGACGGCGAACTTGCCGAACGATTCCGCGCGCACGTGAAGCAGCTGATCGAGGATGAACCGTCGCTCGACGAAGTCGACGAATTCCTCGGACAATTCGACAGCCTGATGATGATGCCCGTCGTGCTGCACTGACGACTCGCGGCCCGGCGCGTCACGCGGCCGGGCCATTCGCCGCGCATCGACGCGGCGCCGCGTGCACTCCGATCCTGCCCCCGTCCGGTTCGCCTGCGGGGGCTTTCATTTGACGGGCCGTCCGGCCGGCGCGGCGAGGGTCGGCGACCGCTTGACGCACCGGCTACAATGACGGTTTTCCGTCTTCGCCGGTCTTCCGCCCATGTCTGCGACTCCCCTCGCCGCTTCCGCCCCGCTCGACGCGCGCTACACGCGCGGCGCCGCCCTGCCCGCGCTGCTGAAATCGCGCATCCTGATCCTCGACGGCGCGATGGGCACGATGATCCAGCGCTACAAGCTCGACGAAGCCGCGTATCGCGGCGAGCGCTTCAAGGATTTCCCGCGCGACATCAAGGGCAACAACGAGCTGCTGTCGCTCACGCAGCCGCAGATCATCCGCGAGATCCACGATCAGTACTTCGCGGCCGGCGCCGACATCGTCGAAACCAACACGTTCGGCGCGACGACCGTCGCGCAGGCCGACTACGGGATGGAAGATCTCGTCGTCGAGATGAACGTCGCATCGGCGAAGCTCGCGCGCGAATCGGCCGCCAAATACGCGACGCCGGACAAGCCGCGCTTCGTCGCCGGCGCGATCGGACCGACGCCGAAGACGGCCAGCATCTCGCCGGACGTCAACGATCCGGGCGCCCGCAACGTCACGTTCGACGAGCTGCGCACGGCGTACTACCAGCAGGCGAAGGCGCTGCTCGACGGCGGCGTCGACCTGTTCCTCGTCGAGACGATCTTCGACACGCTGAACGCCAAGGCCGCGCTGTTCGCGCTCGACGAGCTGTTCGAGGACACCGGCGAGCGCCTGCCGATCATGATCTCGGGCACCGTCACCGATGCGTCGGGCCGGATCCTGTCGGGCCAGACCGTCGAGGCGTTCTGGAATTCGCTGCGCCACGCGAAGCCGCTCACGTTCGGCCTGAACTGCGCGCTCGGCGCGGCGCTGATGCGCCCGTACATCGCCGAGCTCGCGAAGCTGTGCGACACCTACGTGTCGTGCTACCCGAACGCGGGCCTGCCGAACCCGATGAGCGACACCGGTTTCGACGAAACCCCCGATGTCACGTCGGGCCTGCTGAAGGAGTTCGCGCAGGCCGGGCTCGTGAACCTCGCGGGCGGCTGCTGCGGCACGACGCCCGAGCACATCGCCGAGATCGCGAAGGCGCTCGCCGGCGTGAAGCCGCGCCGCTGGCCGAACCAGTACAGCGACAACGCCTGACCCGACCGCCCCACGTCCTTCCTCAAAAGAATTCGCACCGCCATGACCGATCACATGATGCGCCTTGCCGGCCTCGAGCCGTTCAACGTCACGCCCGGGACGCTCTTCATCAACGTCGGTGAACGCACCAACGTCACCGGCTCGAAGGCGTTCGCACGGATGATCCTCAACGGCCAGTTCGACGAGGCGCTCGCCGTCGCGCGCCAGCAGGTCGAGAACGGCGCGCAGGTGATCGACGTCAACATGGACGAGGCGATGCTCGATTCGAAGGCGGCGATGGTGCGCTTCCTGAACCTGATCGCGTCGGAGCCGGACATCGCGCGCGTGCCGATCATGATCGACTCGTCGAAGTGGGACGTGATCGAAGCCGGCCTCAAGTGCGTGCAGGGCAAGGCGATCGTGAACTCGATCTCGCTGAAGGAAGGCGAGGACGCGTTCCGCCACCACGCGAACCTGATCCGCCGCTACGGCGCGGCCGCGGTCGTGATGGCGTTCGACGAGACCGGCCAGGCCGATACCTACGCGCGCAAGACCGAGATCTGCAAGCGCTCGTACGACTTCCTCGTGAACGAAGTCGGCTTCCCGCCGGAAGACATCATCTTCGACCCGAACATCTTCGCGGTCGCGACGGGCATCGAGGAGCACAACAACTACGCGGTCGACTTCATCGAGGCGACCCGCTGGATCAAGCAGAACCTGCCGCATGCGAAGGTGAGCGGCGGCGTGTCGAACGTGTCGTTCTCGTTCCGCGGCAACGACCCAGTGCGCGAGGCGATCCACACCGTGTTCCTGTATCACGCGATCCAGGCCGGGATGGACATGGGCATCGTGAACGCGGGCCAGCTCGGCGTGTACGCCGATCTCGACGCGGAGCTGCGCGAGCGCGTCGAGGACGTGATCCTGAACCGCCGCGCGGATTCGACCGATCGCCTGCTCGAGATCGCCGACAAGTTCAAGGTGGGCGGCGCGAAGAAGGAAGAGAACCTCGAGTGGCGCAACCAACCGGTCGAGAAGCGGCTCTCGCACGCGCTGGTGCACGGCATCACGACCTTCATCGTCGAGGATACCGAAGAAGTGCGCGCGAAGATCGCCGCGGCCGGCGGCCGTCCGATCAACGTGATCGAAGGCCCGCTGATGGACGGGATGAACATCGTCGGCGACCTGTTCGGCCAGGGCAAGATGTTCCTGCCGCAGGTCGTGAAGTCGGCGCGCGTGATGAAGCAGGCGGTCGCGCACCTGATCCCGTTCATCGAGGAAGAGAAGCGGCTGCTCGCGGAAGCGGGCGGCGACGTGCGCGCGAAGGGCAAGATCGTCATCGCGACCGTGAAGGGCGACGTGCACGACATCGGCAAGAACATCGTGTCGGTCGTGCTCCAGTGCAACAACTTCGAAGTGGTCAACATGGGCGTGATGGTCCCGTGCAACGAGATCCTCGCGAAGGCGAAGGTCGAAGGCGCGGACATCATCGGGCTGTCGGGCCTCATCACGCCGAGCCTCGAGGAAATGGCGTACGTCGCGTCCGAAATGCAGCGCGACGACTACTTCCGCGTGAAGAAGATTCCGCTGCTGATCGGCGGCGCCACGACGTCGCGCGTGCACACGGCGGTGAAGATCGCGCCGCACTACGAAGGCCCGGTCGTCTACGTGCCGGATGCGTCGCGCTCGGTGTCGGTCGCGTCGAACCTGCTGTCCGACGAAGGCGCGGCGAAGTATCTCGACGAGCTGAAGTCCGACTACGAACGCATCCGCGACCAGCACGCGAACCGCAAGCAGCAGCCGATGGTCACGCTCGCCGACGCGCGCGCGAACAAGACCAAGATCGACTGGGCCGGCTACCAGCCGGTCAAGCCGAAGTTCATCGGCCGCCGCGTGTTCAGGAATTACGACCTGAACGAGCTCGCGAACTACATCGACTGGGGCCCGTTCTTCCAGACCTGGGATCTCGCGGGCCCGTACCCGGCGATCCTGAACGACGAGATCGTCGGCGAATCGGCGCGGCGCGTGTTCTCCGACGCCAAGTCGATGCTCGCGCGCCTGATCCAGGGCCGCTGGCTGACCGCGAACGGCGTGATCGCGCTGCTGCCGGCGAACACCGTCAATGACGACGACATCGAGATCTACAGCGACGAGTCGCGCTCCGAGGTGCTGCTCACGTGGCGCAACCTGCGCCAGCAGAGCGTGCGCCCGGTGGTCGACGGCGTGATGCGGCCGAACCGCTCGCTCGCCGATTTCATCGCGCCGAAGGAATCGGGTGTGGCCGACTACATCGGGATGTTCGCGGTGACGGCCGGCCTCGGCGTCGACGCGAAGGAAAAGCAGTTCGAAGCCGACCACGACGACTACAGCGCGATCATGCTGAAGGCGCTCGCCGACCGTTTCGCCGAAGCGTTCGCCGAAGCGATGCACGCGCGCGTGCGGCGCGAGCTGTGGGGCTATGCGAGCGGCGAGACGCTCGACAACGACGCGCTGATCGCCGAGAAGTACGCGGGCATCCGCCCGGCGCCCGGCTACCCGGCCTGCCCGGACCACCTCGTGAAGCGCGACATGTTCGACGTGCTGCACGCGGACGAGATCGGCATGAGCGTGACCGACTCGCTGGCGATGCTGCCGGCGGCGAGCGTGTCGGGCTTCTACCTCGCGCATCCGGACAGCCGCTACTTCTCGGTCGGCAAAATCGGGCAGGATCAGCTCGAGGACTATGCGCGGCGCATGGCGCTGTCGCTCGACGACGCACGTCGCGCGCTCGCGCCGCAACTGTAACCGCGTCGACCTGCCGCTTCCATCGCCACGCGCCCCGATCCAGGGGCGCGTCGCACAACAGCTCAATTCATCAGGATACCTAATCTCAATAATCAAGATCGAAGCCGCTGTAACGCCGAGCTTTCGGGCCAACGCGCGTGGGCGACATGACGCGCCCTTCTCTCTAAATCATTCCCGCCATGTCGACCTTCGAGATCCGGATCACCGAAACGCCAGCGGACAGCGCAAGCCCGTTCCCGCCGACGATTTACCGCGGCGAGCGCTGGGATCTGGACCATCTGCGTCCATTGACCTTCACCTGCGATCTGGAAACCGGCTTCGATGTGACGGTTCTTGTCCTGTTCTCGTGTCACTGCTTCACACGCAGCTTCAAATGGGACGGACGCAGCCGCGACACCATTCCGGACGGCGAGATCTACGACGACGGCCGCGAGACACGCGTGCTTTGCGCGGACCGGTATCGCGCGTCACGGGAGCTGTTGCGCGGCGTGATCGTGGGGCTGGCGACGCGCCGGATCGTCGTCGCGGATGAACGGCAACCCAATTTCGTCACGGTGGAGGCGGTCGCATCGGACGGCACGCAACGCGTGTATGCCGTGTTCTTCGAGGTGTCGAAGGACCGGATCAGGAAACGCCGGCTCATCCTGCGCGTACAGTCGGCCTACATGCTGGACGGCGGCCTGAACCGGCGCCAGCGGGAAGCCCGGAAAGTCGCGTTGCGCACGTTGCTGCGCGCGAGCCTGGAAGGCCGCAAGATCCGGGCGTAGAAAAACCAACGGCCGCCTTTCGGCAGCCGTCGCATGCAGGATTCTCTTTCCGTCTTTCGACGAAATACCCACTCCAGGTGGGACCCGGTTGTCCGGGCGGCGCTATGTTTTCGCACCCGCTTTCACATAGTCTTGCGTTGAATTATAAGGAATTTCATCTTTCGGTCAAGGCAAGTGCCACGCTGCCGCCCCGATTTCGCGCCCGCCTTCCGCTGAGCGCAACTTTCATCAGACAAAAGAAAAAGCCCGCTCGAAAGCGGGCTTTTTCCTGTCTGGCGAACCTTTCGATCCGCCAAGCAAGGGAAGCTCAGAAGCCCCAGTGGACGTCGGCCTGGCCGGCCTTCGCTTCGCGCAGCATCGTCAGGAACGGCGCGACGCGCTGGGCCAGGCTCGGCGGCACTTCGTGGTGCGCGTGGTCGGCTTCGTCCTCATGGAAATGGCCGGCGTGCTCGGCGCGTTCCTGCTTCGCCTGCGCGACCGCGCCTTCCAGCTTGGCGATCGCGTGGTCCAGTTCGTCGTGCGTAATCACACCGCGCTCGCCCAGCTGCTTGCCGACGAGACCCAGCACATACACGGCGAAATCCTTCAGCACGTCGAGATCCTGTGCCGCCTTGCTCTTGAACGTAATCATGACAATTCCCTTTTCATCTTGTTGTGCCTGCGCGGCGCGGTTGGGGAACGCCGGCAGACCGGCGTCCGGCCTCGCGGACGCGGGCCGCCTGAGCGGCATATTAGCACCTGTTAAAATTCTGCGATCCCTGAAACGCGCGCTTAAAAAGCGTGCCGGCGGGCCGGCGTTTCCGGCCGCCACCAACGAAGCCTTCTACCAGCATGCTGCCAGCACACAAACAGACCCTCGAAGCCCTGCTCGCGGATAGCGTCAAGCAGGTCGCACACGCGCTGAAAGGCGCCGACGCAGCATTCGTCGCCCCGGCCATCACGCTGGAGCGCCCGAAGGTCGCCGCGCACGGCGACGTCGCGTGCAACGTCGCGATGCAGCTCGCGAAGCCGCTCGGCACGAACCCGCGCCAGCTCGCCGAGCAGATCGTCGCCGCCCTCACCGCGCAGCCGGCCGCGCAAGGCCTCGTCGAAGCCGCCGAGATCGCCGGCCCCGGCTTCATCAACCTGCGCCTGTCGGCCGCCGCGAAGCAGGCCGTGATCGCCGCCGTGTTCGACCAGGGCCGCGCGTTCGGCACGTCGGATCGCGAGAAGGGCAAGCAGGTGCTGCTCGAATTCGTGTCGGCCAACCCGACCGGCCCGCTGCACGTCGGCCACGGCCGCCAGGCCGCGCTCGGCGACGTGCTCGCGAACGTGATCGCGAGCCAGGGCTACGCGGTGCACCGCGAGTTCTACTACAACGACGCGGGCGTGCAGATCGGCAACCTGGCGATCTCGACGCAGGCGCGCGCGCGCGGCCTGAAGCCGGGCGACGCGGGCTGGCCGGAAGCCGCGTACAACGGCGAGTACATCGCCGACATCGCGCGCGACTACCTGAACGGCGAAACGGTCGCCGCCTCGGACGGCGAGCCGGTCAAGGGCACGGGCGACGTCGAGGATCTCGACGCGATCCGCAAGTTCGCGGTCACCTACCTGCGTCGCGAGCAGGACATGGACCTGCAGGCGTTCGGCGTGAAATTCGACCAGTACTACCTCGAATCGTCGCTGTACAGCGAAGGTCGCGTCGAGAAGACGGTCGACGCGCTGGTCAAGGCCGGCATGACCTACGAGCAGGACGGCGCGCTGTGGCTGCGCACGACCGACGAAGGCGACGACAAGGATCGCGTGATGCGCAAGTCGGACGGCACGTATACGTACTTCGTGCCGGACGTCGCGTACCACGTGACGAAGTGGGAGCGCGGCTTCACGAAGGTGATCAACATCCAGGGTTCGGACCACCACGGCACGATCGCGCGCGTGCGCGCCGGCCTGCAGGGGCTGCACATCGGGATCCCGAAAGGCTATCCCGACTACGTGCTGCACAAGATGGTCACGGTGATGCGCGACGGCCAGGAAGTGAAGATCTCGAAGCGCGCGGGCAGCTACGTGACGGTGCGCGACCTGATCGAATGGTCGGGCGGCGCGGCGGCGGGCCAGGAAGCGGCCCCCGACCTGATCGACGAGGCGACCATCACGCGCGGCCGCGACGCGGTGCGTTTCTTCCTGATCTCGCGCAAGGCCGATACCGAGTTCGTGTTCGACATCGACCTCGCGCTGAAACAGAACGACGAAAACCCGGTCTATTACGTCCAGTACGCGCATGCGCGAATCTGCTCGGTGCTCAACGAACTGAAGTCGCGCTACAACGTCGACGTCGCGCAACTGCCGGGCGCCGACCTGTCGCAACTGACGAGCGCGCAGGCGACATCGCTGATGCAGAAGCTGGCCGAGTATCCGGACATGCTCACGCACGCGGCGAACGAGCTGGCGCCGCACGCAGTCGCGTTCTACCTGCGCGATCTCGCTGGCGAATTCCACTCGTTCTACAATGCGGAGCGCGTGCTGGTCGACGACGCAGCGCCGCGCAATGCGCGCGCCGCGCTGCTCGCCGCGACCCGGCAGGTGCTCGAGAACGGCCTGGCGGTGCTCGGCGTGTCCGCACCCGCCAAGATGTAAGGATGTAAGCGCGGCCCCGAACCGGGCAGCGAATGGCCGCGGCAGCGCCCGCCGCAGGAGAGCCTGCCTCGGCCTTTTCACGATTCTTTTTGCAGGTGACTCAAGCAATGGCACAACCACGCCGAACTTCGAAGCAATCGAAACAAGCCGGAGGGACATTTCTTGGAATCGTGCTGGGCCTGATCGTCGGCCTCGCGATCGCCGTGGTGGTGGCGCTCTATATCACGCGTTCGCCGTCGCCGTTCGTGTCGAAGGTCGCGCCGCCGCCGGCCGACAACGGCGCAAGCCAGCCGCAGCAGTTCGATCCGAACCGCGCGCTGCAGGGCAAGACGCCTGGCCAGCCGGTGCCGCAAGCCGCGCAGCCCGCCCCGCCGAACACGGCGCCGGGCCAGGCCGCGAACCAGACCCAGGGCGGCCTGCTGCCCGAACCGCAGATCGTCGAAGTGCCGCCGTCGGGTAACACGAACGGCGCGACCGGCTCGAGCAACACCACCGCGTCGAACACTCCGTCGTCGGGCAACGGCGTCGCCGTCGCGCCGAAGCCGGCCGACACCACGCCGCCGCCGAAGAAGACGCAACAGGCGCAGCAACAGCAGCAAGGCGGCGAGGACGACCTCGCCCGCTTCGCCGCGCAGAAGCAGGCGCAGCAGGCCGCCGCGCAAAAACAGCAGCAACAGCAGCAGGCCGCGAACACGCCGAAGCCGACGTCGTCGGCCACGGCCGCAGCGGCAGCGAAGCCGCCGACCGCGAACGACGCGAACACCGGCTACTTCCTGCAGGTCGGCGCATACAAGACGGAAGGCGATGCCGAGCAGCAGCGCGCGCGCCTCGGCTTCCAGGGCTTCGAATCGAAGGTGTCGAAGCGCGACGTCAGCGGCGTGACCTATTTCCGTGTGCGCGTCGGCCCGTTCTCGAAGTTCGAGGATATGAACTCGGCCCGTCAGCGCCTGTCCGATGCAGGTGTCGACACGGCGGTGATCCGCTTCACGAAGCAGTAAGCCAACCGGCCGAGCCCACGCAGAACCCGTTACGTTCCGTAACCCGAGCAACTGATTCGACGTTCACAACATGAAAAAACTGCTTAGCACGCTCCTTCTGTCCCTGGGCCTGGCCGCCGGCCTCGCGCAGGCTTCGCCGGCCGCGCCGGCCGCCGGCAAGGACTTCGAGGTGATGAAGTCGCCGCAGCCGGTATCCGCGCCGGCCGGCAAGGTCGAGGTGATCGAGTTCTTCTGGTACGGCTGCCCGCACTGCTACGAATTCGAGCCGACGATCGAGGCCTGGGTGAAGAAGCAGGGCAACAACATCGACTTCAAGCGCGTGCCGGTCGCATTCCGTGACGATTTCGTCCCGCACTCGAAGCTGTACTACGCGGTGTCCGCGCTCGGCATCTCCGAGAAGGTCACGCCGGCGATCTTCAACGCGATCCACAAGCAGAAGAACTACCTGCTGACGCCGCAGGCGCAGGCCGACTTCCTGGCCACGCAGGGCGTCGACAAGAAGAAGTTCATGGACGCGTACAACTCGTTCAGCGTGCAGGGCGAGGTGAACCAGTCGGCCAAGCTGCTGAAGGACTACGCGATCGACGGCGTGCCGACGGTCGTCGTCCAGGGCAAGTACAAGACGGGCCCCGCTTACACGAACAGCATCCCGGGTACCGCCCAGGTGCTCGACTTCCTCGTGAAGCAGGTCCAGGACAAGAAGCTCTGATCCCCGCCCGCGCGCCGGCATGACTACTCCGCTGAAGGTCTTCATCACCGGCGCGTCGAGCGGCCTCGGCCTCGCGATGGCCGAGGAATACGCCCGCCAGGGCGCCACGCTCGCGCTCGTCGCGCGGCGCACCGATGCACTCGATGCGTTCGCGCGGCGTTTCCCGAAGCTGTCCATCTCCGTCTATTCCGCCGACGTGCGCGACGCCGATGCGCTCGCGACGGCCGCCGCGTCGTTCATCGCGACGCACGGCTGCCCGGACGTCGTGATCGCGAACGCAGGCATAAGCCAGGGCGCCGTCACGGGCCAGGGCGATCTCGCGGCGTTCCGCGACGTGATGGACATCAACTACTACGGGATGGTCGCGACGTTCGAGCCGTTCGTCGGCCCGATGACGGCCGCGCGCCACGGCACACTGGTCGGCGTCGCGAGCGTCGCCGGCGTGCGCGGGCTGCCCGGCTCCGGCGCGTACAGCGCGTCGAAGTCGGCCGCGATCAAGTATCTCGAAGCGCTGCGCGTCGAGCTGCGTCCGGCCGGCGTCGGCGTCGTGACGATCGCGCCCGGCTACATTCGCACGCCGATGACTGCGCACAACCCGTACCGGATGCCGTTCCTGATGGACGCCGACCGCTTCGCCGCACGGGCGGCGCAGGCGATCGCCCGGCAGCACGCGTTCCGCGTGATTCCGTGGCAGATGGGCGTCGTCGCGAAGGTGCTGCACGTGCTGCCGCGCTGGCTGTACGACCGCCTGTTCGAAAAGGCGCCGCGCAAGCCGAAGGCCGGCGCGCACTGACGCTCCGCCGACGCGGCCCGCGCGACACGCGCCGGGCCGTATCGCTGCGCCGGAGCGTCGACGCGCCGGTTTTGCGACACCTGCCGCGGCACCTTCGCCGCACCCCGCCCGCCGGCTCCGCCGCCCCGGCGCCCGCCCCGCCCGCCGCCTCCACCGCACCTTTCGCCGCATCAACACCCGTTCCGTCGCGAACGCAGCCGTTTTTCGGCCAATTCGCCGCGTTCCGGCGCCTTTTTTCACGCGTCGCGCGCTTTGACGGTATGCTATTCGCCAGCCGCGCCGGCCCTGCCGCTTCCAGGCCGCGCCTGCCTCCATCATCCAGCGAAAAACACAAGCCACGTGGGAGATCCTATGCACGTCAAGCTGTTCGCCGCGGCCGCCATCGCCGCCGCCCTTGCCGCCCCCGGCCTCGCCGCCGCCAAGCCGCTCACCGTTTGCACGGAATCGAGCCCGGACGGCTTCGACGTCGTGCAGTACAACTCGCTCGTCACGACCAATGCATCGGCCGACGTGATCTTCAACACGCTCGTGTCCTACGACGAGGCCGCGAAAAAGGTCGTGCCCGCGCTCGCGGACAAATGGGAGGCCAGCGCCGACGGCCTCACGTACACGTTCCACCTGCGCCCGAACGTCGCGTTCCAGACCACCGACTATTTCAAGCCGGGCCGCGCGCTCGATGCGGACGACGTCGTGTTCACGTTCACGCGGATGCTCGACGATGCGAACCCGTGGCACAAGGTCGCCGGCGCGAGCGGCTTCCCGCACGCGCAGTCGATGGGCCTCGTGAAGCTCGTGAAGTCGGTCACGAAGATCGACGACAGCACGGTGAAATTCGTGCTGAACGAGCCGAACGCGACCTTCGTGCCGATCCTGACGATGGGCTTCGCGTCGATCTACTCGGCCGAATACGCGGATCAGTTGCTGAAGGCCGGCAAGCAGGCCGACCTGAACGCGAAGCCGGTCGGCACCGGCCCGTTCGTGCTGAAGAGCTATACGAAGGACGCGCTGATCCGCTACGACGCGAACCCGACGTACTGGGGCCCGAAGCCGAAGGTCGACCGGCTGATCTATGCGATCACGCCCGACCCGTCGGTGCGCCTGCAGAAGGTGAAGGCCGGCGAATGCCAGATCGCGCTGTCGCCGAAGCCGCAGGACGTGCTCGCCGCGAAGGGCGAAAGCGCGCTGAAGGTCGTGCAGACGCCCGCGTTCATGACCGCGTTCGTCGCGCTGAACACGCAGAAGAAGCCGCTCGACAACGACAAGGTACGCGAGGCGCTGAACCTCGCGTTCGACCGCGCGACTTACCTGAAGGTCGTGTTCGACAACACCGCGACGGCCGCGAACAACCCGTATCCGCCGAACACGTGGAGCTACGCGAAGGACATCGCGCCGTACCCGCACGATCCCGCGAAGGCGAAGCAGCTGCTCGCGCAGGCCGGCTTCCCGAACGGCTTCTCGACGACGATCTGGACGCGCCCGACCGGCAGCGTGCTGAATCCGAATCCGAAGGTCGGCGCCGAACTGCTGCAGGCCGACCTCGCGAAGATCGGCGTGAAGGCCGAGGTCAAGGTGATCGAATGGGGCGAGCTGATCAAGCAGGCGAAGCTCGGCCAGCATGACATGCTGTTCATGGGCTGGGCCGGCGACAACGGCGATCCGGACAACTACCTGTCGCCGCTGTTCAGCTGCAACGCGGTGAAGTCGGGCATCAACTTCGCGCGCTTCTGCGATGCGCCGCTCGACAAGCTGATCGCCGACGGCAAGGCGACCGCCGACCAGGCCAAGCGCGCGAAGCTGTACGAAAGCGCGCAGAAGATCATCCACGATCAGGCGCTGTGGATTCCGCTCGGCTACCCGACCGCGGCCGCGCTCACGCGCACCAACGTGAGCGGCTATCACGTCAGTCCGTTCGGACGACAGAACTTCACGACGGTCGCCGTGCAGTAACCGTGCGTGGCGCGCAAGCGACGGCGCACGCGCCGCCCGCTTGCGGCCCGCACGCCGCGCTTGCTACACTGCGCGCCTATTCCTCATACCGGACGCCAGCCAAAGTGAACAACTAAGCCTTCCCGAAATGTTTTCGCCGCCCGTGCCACGCACGCCGCGCGCGAAGGTCTTCACGCATTTTTGGAGGTGCTTATGGCTGCAGCCACGCCCACCGGCGCGCTCGTCGCGCTTCATCACGTTTCCTTCCGCTTCGACGACGGCGTCACGCTGTTCGATTCGCTCGACCTGTCCATCGATCGCACGCCGACCGGCATCGTCGGCCGCAACGGCATCGGCAAGAGCCTGCTCGCGCAACTGATCGCGGGCCGCCGCGCGCCCAGCGCGGGCACGATCGAGCGGCATGCGCAGGTGGTCTACGTCGCGCAGCAGCACGACGACGACGCAATGGCCATCCCGCGGACCGTCGCGCAGATCACCGCGCTCGATGCCCCGCTCGGCGCCCTCGCGCGTCTCGCGGACGGGCGCGCAACGCCGCACGACTTCGAGCTGATCGGCAATCGCTGGGATCTCGCGGAGCGGCTGCGCACGACGCTCGACGCGGCTGGCCTGCACGACGTCCACGCCGACACGCCCGCGCACGCGTTGAGCGGCGGCCAGCTCGCGCGCGTCGCGCTGATCGGCGCGCTGCTGTCCGGCGCCGGCCTGCTCGTGCTCGACGAACCGACCAACCATCTCGACGCACCGGGCCGCGCGTGGCTGCGCGCGGCGCTCGACGGCTGGCGCGGCGGCGTCGTCATCGTCAGCCACGACCGTGCGCTGCTCGCCGGCGTGCAACGCATCGTCGAGCTGACGCCGCACGGCGCGCGTTCATATGGCGGCAACTATGCGCGCTACCGCGCGCAGCGCGACGCGGAACAGGACGCCGCGCACGCGGCGCTCGACCATGCGCGCACCGAGCGCGGGCGCGCACGGCGCCGGCTGGAACAGGAACACGACACGATCCAGCGTCACGCGGCCGCGTCGCTGCGCGACGCGAAGACGGCCAACCTGTCGTCGATGGCGCGTCAAAGCCGCAAGGGCGCCGCGCGCGCGATCATGGGGACCGTCCGGCGTCATCAGAGCGACTTCAAGGCGACCCTCGACGCGCGCGTGCAGGAAGCGGCCGCGCGCGTCGAAGCCGACGCGCCGGTGCTGGTATCGCTGCCGGGCACCGAGGTCAGCGCGCGCCGCCAGCTGTTCACGCTCGAACGCGCGCAACTGCCGTGGCGCGTCGCGGGCGACGCCGACGCGATCACGTGGTCGGCGAGCGGCCCCGTGCGCATCGCGCTGACGGGCCCGAACGGCTGCGGCAAGTCGACGTTGCTGAGAATGCTCGCGGGCGAGCTGGCGCCGCGTTCGGGCACCTGCACAACGCACGTGAGCACCGCGTATCTCGACCAGCGGCTCGCGCTGCTCGACGCCGAGCGCTCGATCGTCGAGCAGTTGGGCCTGCTCGATACGCCGCTCGCCGAAGGCGACCTGCGCAGCCGTCTCGCGCTGCTGCAGCTCGACGCGACGCGTGCGACGCCGCCGGCGCGGCAACTGAGCGGCGGCGAACGGCTGAAGGCCGCGCTCGCGTGCGCGTTGTGGCGCGGCACGCCGGCGCAACTGCTGCTGCTCGACGAGCCGACCAATCACCTCGATCTCGAATCGGTGCGCGCGATCGAAGCGGCGCTGGCCGCCTTCCCGGGCGCAATCGTGGTCGCGTCGCACGACGCCGCGTTTCTCGCAGCGCTCGAACCGACGCACACGATGCAGTGGCAGCGCGACGGGTGGCGCTACGAACCCGTCGCGTGACGGCGACGCAGCGTGCTCAGCCGGCGGTGCGGAACCGCAGCACGCCGTCGTCGCCCTGCTCGCGCACGAGTTCGCCCGCGAGCCACAGCAGGTTCAGGTGCGCGAGCGCCTCGCCGAGCGCGAACGTCATCTGGTGGATGTCGAGCTCGCGGCGGCGGAACATGATCGGCACGATGTCGGCCGCGCTCATCGGCTGCTCCGCGCACGCGACACGCACTTCGGCCAGGCGCGCATCGTGGTGTTCGCGCAGTTGCGCGATGCGCGTGCGCACGCCGCGGAACGGCTTGCCGTGCGACGGCAGCACGAGCGTGTCGGGCGCCATCGTCTCGTAACGGCCGAGCGATTCGAGGTACAGCGCGAGCGGGTTCGCTTCCGGCTCGAGGTCGAACACCGACACGTTCGTCGAGATGCGCGGCAGCACCATGTCGCCGGAAATCAGCACGCCGTCCGCTTCGCTGTGGAGCGCGCAATGTTCAGGCGAATGGCCAAAACCGGTGACGACGCGCCATGTCCGCGCGCCGATCGTCACCGCGTCGCCTTCGCGCAGGCGCCGGTAGCGCGGCGGCACGGCCGGCACGAGGTCCGAGTAGTAGCTGCGGCGGTTGCGCAGCTTGTCGAGCGCGGCCGGATCGGTCAGGCCGTGGCGCGCGAAGTGATCGGCGGCGGCCGCGCCGCCCGCGTTCGAACCGTTGCCGGCCGCCATCAGGCAGCCGAACATATATTCGCCGAGCGTCATCCACAGCCGCACGTTCCAGCGGCCTTGGTCGCCGCCTTCGCACAGCCAGTTCGCGAGGCCGAAGTGATCGGGGTGGCAGTGCGTGACGAGCACGCGCAGCACGGGCAGGCCGTCGAGCTGCGTGTCGAAGATCTGTTCCCAGTGCGTGCGGATCGCGTCCGACGAGATCCCGCAATCGACGACAGTCCAGCCGGCCTGCCCGTCGATCTCGTCGCGCAGCAGCCAGAGATTGATGTGATCGAGCGAGAACGGCAGCGGCATGCGCAGCCAGCGCACGCCGGGCGCAACCTCGAACGTGTCGCCCGCGGCGGGCAGCGTATCGGCGAAGGGGTAGTCGAGTTGGTGTTCCAGGGCGTTCATCGGTGGGGTGTCTCGTCGTTATCGGTGCGAATGCGCGCCGGCGGCGGGCGCGGCGGGCGGTGCGTCGATTCTATCGCCGTCGCGAAAAACGCGTGCCCGGCGGGCGCCGGCCCGCCAAAAAAAGTTCGTGTCAGAATCGGTTCCGTACCCGTATCTTTACGCGAAGATGCACCGAACGGCGCCGAACGGCGAGCAACACGCCGATTGACGGCCATTCGCGCGTCGCCCCGAAAGTCATTGAAACGCCGACTTGGGCGCTAAAATGGCGAGTGCTTACAGCCCCTCCAGAACGAGCCTGCACGCAATGAATCACTTCCCCAAACTGCTGTCGTCGCAGATCGGCTTCGACGTCGCGCAGACGATGCTCGAATACTTCGATCGCCATTACCGGATCTTCCGCGAAGCGGCCGTCGAAGCGAAGACGCTGTTCGAGCGCGGCGACTGGCACGGGCTGCAGCGGCTCGCACGCGAGCGGATCACGTCGTACGACGATCGCGTGAAGGAATGCGTGGAGGTGCTGGAAGACGAATACGACGCGGAGAACATCGACGACGAAGTGTGGCAGCAGATCAAGCTGCACTACATCGGCCTGCTCACGTCGCACCGCCAGCCCGAGTGCGCGGAGACCTTCTTCAATTCGGTGTGCTGCAAGATCCTGCACCGCTCGTATTTCAGCAACGATTTCATCTTCGTGCGCCCGGCGATCTCGACCGAGTACCTGGAGAACGACGAGCCGGCCGCGAAACCGACCTACCGCGCGTACTATCCGGGCACCGACGGGCTCGCGGTCACGCTCGAGCGCATCGTCACGAACTTCCAGCTCGAGCCGGCGTTCGAGGATCTCACGCGCGACATCGGCTGCGTGATGCAGGCGATCGACGACGAATTCGGCCACTTCGACGCAGCGCCGAATTTCCAGATCCACGTGCTGTCGTCGCTGTTCTTCCGCAACAAGAGCGCGTACATCATCGGCCGCATCATCAACGCCGACCGCGTGCTGCCGTTCGCGGTGCCGATCCGCCACGTGCGCCCGGGCCTGCTCGCGCTCGACACCGTGCTGCTGCGCCGCGACCTGCTGCAGATCATCTTCAGCTTCTCGCATTCGTACTTCCTCGTCGACATGGGCGTGCCGTCCGCGTACGTCGAGTTCCTCTGCACGATCATGCCGGGCAAGCCGAAGGCCGAGATCTACACGTCGGTCGGGCTGCAGAAGCAGGGCAAGAACCTGTTCTACCGCGACCTGCTGCACCACCTGTCGCATTCGAGCGACCGCTTCATCATCGCGCCCGGGATCAAGGGCCTCGTGATGCTCGTGTTCACGCTGCCGTCGTTCCCGTACGTGTTCAAGATCATCAAGGATCACTTCCCGCCGCCGAAGGAAACGACACGCGCGCAGATCATGGAGAAGTACCAGCTGGTGAAGCGCCACGACCGCCTCGGGCGGATGGCCGACACGCTCGAGTATTCGAGCGTCGCGCTGCCGCTCGCGCGGCTCGATCACGCGCTCGTGCGCGAACTCGAGAAGGAAGTGCCGTCGCTGCTCGAATACGAGGACGACAAGCTGGTGATCAAGCACCTGTACATCGAGCGCCGGATGACGCCGCTCAACCTGTACCTGCAGAACGGCAGCGACGCGGACGTCGAGCACGGCGTGAAGGAATACGGCAACGCGGTGAAGGAGCTGATGAAGGCCAACATCTTCCCCGGCGACATGCTGTACAAGAACTTCGGCGTCACGCGCCACGGCCGCGTCGTGTTCTACGACTACGACGAGATCGAATACCTGACCGACTGCAACGTGCGGCGCGTGCCGCCGCCGCGCAACGAGGAAGACGAGCTGTCCGGCGAACCGTGGTATACCGTCGGCCCGCACGACATCTTTCCGGAGACCTACGGGCCGTTCCTGCTCGGCGACCCGCGCGTGCGCAGCGTCTTCATGAAGCATCACGCGGACTTTTTCGATCCCGCGCTGTGGCAGGCGAGCAAGGACAAGCTGATGCAGGGCGAATTGCCCGATTTTTATCCGTACGACGCGACCCTGCGCTTTTGCGTGCGCTACCCCGCGCGCTTCGGCGCGACGGGCCGCAACGACGGCGAAGGCGATGCGCAGCGCGCCGCCTGACGCCGGCAACACCGAATCCGATATCGACCCGATTTCCGCCAACGGAAGCCACCCCGATGACTACCCAAGACAATCCGCTTTCACATCTGTTCGACAACAACGACGCGTGGGTCAAGCGCCAGCTCGCCGACGATCCCGATTTCTTCGCCCGGCTCGCCGACCAGCAGGCGCCGGAATATCTGTGGATCGGCTGCTCGGATTCGCGCGTGCCGGCAAACCAGATCATCGGCCTCCCGCCGGGCGAAGTGTTCGTGCACCGCAACATCGCGAACGTCGTCGTGCACAGCGACCTGAACTGCCTGTCGGTGATCCAGTTCGCGGTCGACATCCTGCGCGTGAAGCACATCATGGTCGTCGGCCACTACGGCTGCTCGGGCGTGAACGCGGCGCTGCACAACCGCCGCGTCGGCCTCGCGGACAACTGGCTGCATCACGTGCAGGACGTGCGCGAGCGCCACGCGGCGCTGCTCGACGAATGGCCGGTCGGCGAAGCGCGCTATCGCCGCCTGATCGAGCTGAATTCGATCGAACAGGTCGTCAACGTGTGCCGCACGACGATCGTCAACGACGCGTGGGCGCGCGGCCAGTCGCTGACCGTGCACGGGCTCGTGTACGGCGTGCACGACGGCCGGATGCGCAATCTCGGCATGTCCGTGTCGAGCTTCGACGCGCTCGACGCAACCTACAAGCGCTGCGTGGCGGCGCTGACCGCGCGCGGCCAGCACGCGCCGGACAACGACATGGTCGCGGCGGACGCCGCACGGCTCGACGGCGTCGCGCAGGCGGTCGCCGCCACGCTGAAGCCGTGCGACGACGCGCAGTAACGTGAGGTGCGCGCCGGCCGCGCGGCGGCGACTGCCGCGCGGGCGCGGCACGCATCGAACGGATCTGACACCGGCACTGCCGCGGCGGCGCCAACCCAAGGAGCGACGAGCATGAAAACCGTATTGATCGTCGGTGCATCGCGCGGCCTCGGCCGCGAATTCGTCCGGCAATACCGGCGCGACGGCTGGAACGTGATCGCCACCGCGCGCGACGCCGCGTCGCTCGACGCGCTGCGCGCGCTCGGCGCCCAGGCGCATGCGCTCGACATCGCGCAGCCCGAGCAGATCGCGGCGCTCGGCTGGAAGCTCGACGGCGAGCGGCTCGACGCGGCCGTGCTCGTGTCGGGCGTGTACGGGCCGCGCACCGAAGGCGTCGAGACGATCACCGCCGAGGATTTCGACGCGGTGATGCATACGAACGTGCGCGGGCCGATGCAGTTGCTGCCGATCCTGCTGCCGCTCGTCGAGGATGCGCGCGGCGTGCTGGCGGTCGTATCGAGCCGGATGGGCAGCATCGCCGAGGCGACCGGCACGACCGGCTGGCTGTACCGCGCGAGCAAGGCCGCGCTGAACGACGCGCTGCGCATCGCGTCGCTGCAGACGCGCCATGCCGCGTGCATTTCGCTGCATCCCGGCTGGGTACGCACCGACATGGGCGGCGCGCAGGCCGCGATCGATCCGGAAACGAGCGTGACCGGCATGCGTCGCGTCATCGCCGAATCCGGTTCGGACGTGTCTCAGGCGAACGGCCGGTTCTTCCAGTACGACGGCATCGAGCTCAGTTGGTGAGTGCGCCGACAACCCAGCGTTGTTAATTCACATTTCGCATGATTTTGAACCGACCTGACGCGTGCCCGTGCGGCGGCGCGTCCCCCGCGCCCGCCAGGACGTCCGCGCCGCGCTATGCGGCCTGCTGCGGCCGCTTCATCGACGGCGGCGAGGCCGCGCCGACCGCACTCGAATTGATGCGTTCGCGGTACAGCGCGTACGTGCTCGGCGCGACCGATTACCTGCGCGCGACGTGGGCCGCGCGCACCTGCCCGCCCGATCTCGACACCGACCCCAGCGCGCCGGACGCGCCGCGCTGGCTGGGCCTCGCGGTCAAACGCCACGCGCCGCTCGACGACCGGCACGCGGAGGTCGAATTCGTGGCCCGCTACAAGGTCGGCGGACGCGCCTACCGGCTGCACGAGACGAGCCGTTTCGAGCGCGACGAGCACGGTTTCTGGCGCTATGTCGACGGCGAAGTAAGTGAACGCTGACAAATAGTTGCTGTGTCAGACGCCGGGTTATTCCCGCATTGCACAACCCGATTTTGTCGGGCTACGATGACCTCGAATTGGTCATGTTGCATGGCAGGGCTTACGGATGGCGTTCAGCAAGGTATTGGTGGGATGGATGGCGGCCTGTGCGCTGTCGGCCGCTCAGGCCGGTACGCTGCCGAGCGCCAATACGGGTGCGGGCACCAGCGGCTCGCTCGCCCATGCCGAGCACTTCGACTACGCCGACGCGAACCTGCCGCAGGTTGCCGCCGACCTCAACGAGCAGATCCTCCGCATTCCGGCCGACGCGTCGGGCGCCGTCACGCTCGAGGCCACGCTGTTCAAGCCGAACGGCCCCGGCCCGTTCCCGCTCGTCGTCTTCAACCACGGTAAAAACACCGGCGATCTCCATCTGCAGCCGCGCAGCCGGCCGCTCGCGTTCGCGCGCGAATTCGTGCGCCGCGGCTATGCGGTGATCGCGCCGAATCGCCAGGGCTTCGCCGGTTCGGGCGGCACGTACCAGCAGGAAGGCTGCAACGTCGGCAAGAACGGCCTCGCGCAGGCCGCCGACGTCGACGCGACGGTGCGCTACATGTCGCGCCAGCCGTACGTCGATGCGTCGCGCATCGTCGTCGCCGGCACGTCGCACGGCGGCCTCGTGTCGGTCGCCTACGGCACCGAAGCCGCGGCGGGCGTGCGCGGCATCATCAACTTCTCCGGCGGGCTGCGCCAGGACCTGTGCGACGGCTGGCAGCGCAACCTCGTCGACGCGTTCGACCAGTACGGCGCGCATACGGCCGTGCGGTCGCTGTGGCTGTACGGCGACAACGATTCGGTGTGGACGCCCGCGCTCGTCGCGCAGATGCACGATGCGTACGTGTCGCATGGCACGCAAGCGCAGTTCATCGATTTCGGCCGCTACAAGGACGACGCGCACCGGCTGATCGTCGATCGCGACGGCGTGCCCGTGTGGTGGCCGGCCGTGCACGCATTCCTCGCCGAACTGAACCTGCCGACCGCGGTGCGCTATGCGGTCGCGAACCCGCACGAGCCGAAGGCCACCGGCTATGCGTCGATCGATGCGGTCAACGCGGTGCCGTACGTCGACGAAGCCGGCCGCGAAGGCTATCGCCGCTTCCTGAACCAGCATCCGAGCCGCGCGTTCGCGGTGTCGTCGGAAGGCGCGTGGTCGTGGGCCGAAGGCGGCGACGATCCGATGGCGCTCGCGCTCGACAACTGCGCGAAGCAAGGCGCGGGCGCATGCCGGTTGTATGCGGTCAACGACCGTGTCGTGTGGAACGACAACGCGACGCAGACGGCCGACAACGGCGACGCCCCCGCCCGCGACACCGATACGCGCGCACTGGCTTCGCGCTGACGTCCGACGCGCGGCGGATCGTACGCCGCGCGCGTTTTTCGTCTTTTCCCCCGCTTCCTTTTCTTTTCTCCTGAGCGCGTGTCCGTCGCGCGGCGCCGCCTGCCGTTCCGGCTGCCCGATTGCGTTCCGGTGCGCCCCCACCGCTGTGCCGCCGCCTGTCGGTCGCGACATCGCCCCGCACGCCCCTATTGCGCTTCGATCCCCGATTTTTCGCCCGCGCACCGCGCGCCGCCCCGCGATTTTTTTCTGTCGGGGGGTGTCACTCGAACGTCGTCATCTGCGCGCATTTCGCCCGATCCGTCGCGTTCCGTTCCGAGCCCCCGCGAACTGCGCCGAACTCCCGCCCGACAAGGCTTTGCGGCACTTGTAACCGCTAGTGCAACGTCCGGCGGAACACGCTAATCTCAGCGCGTTTCGTATCCCGCCGCGCGGCATCCCGTCGATGCCGCGCGGTCGTTTTACCCCCGGAGCCGCCTTGAGTACGCCAGCCACCGACGACTGGGTCGCGCGCAGCCTGCGCGCGGTCTGGCACCCCTGCACCCAGATGAAGCATCACGAGCGCCTGCCGCTCGTCCCCGTCGCGCGCGGCGCGGGCGTGTGGCTGTACGACCGTGACGGCCGCCGCTACTTCGACGCGATCAGCTCGTGGTGGGTCAACCTGTTCGGCCATGCGAACCCGGACATCAACGCGGCGCTGAAGGACCAGCTCGACACGCTCGAGCATGCGATGCTCGCCGGCTGCACGCACGCGCCCGCGATCGAGCTCGCCGAACGGCTGCACGCGCTCACCGGGCGCACGCTCGGCCATGCGTTCTTCGCGTCGGACGGCGCGTCGGCCGTCGAGATCGCGCTGAAGATGAGCTTCCACGCGTGGCGCAACCGCGGCCGCGCGAACAAGCAGGAATTCGTCTGCGTCGCGAACAGCTATCACGGCGAGACGATCGGCGCGCTCGGCGTGACCGACGTTGCGCTGTTCAAGGATGCGTACGACCCGCTGATCCGCCACGCGCACGTGGTCGCGTCGCCCGATGCGCGCGGCGCGCTGCCGGGCGAGACGGCCGCCGACGTCGCCGGCCGCGCGCTCGCGGACGTGCGGCGTCTGTTCGTCGAACGCGGCGACCGGATCGCCGCGCTGATCGTCGAGCCGCTCGTGCAGTGCGCGGCCGGCATGGCGATGCACGATCCGTCGTACGTGCGCGGGCTGCGCGCGCTGTGCGACGAATTCGGCGTGCACCTGATCGCCGACGAGATCGCGGTCGGGTGCGGACGCACCGGCACCTTCTTCGCGTGCGAGCAGGCCGGTGTCTGGCCCGATTTCATGTGCCTGTCGAAAGGGATCAGCGGCGGCTACCTGCCGCTGTCGCTGGTGCTCACGCGCGACGACGTGTTCGCGGCGTTCTACGACGACGACACGACGCGCGGCTTCCTGCACTCGCATTCGTACACCGGCAACCCGCTCGCGTGCCGCGCGGCGGTCGCGACGCTCGACCTGTTCGCGCGCGACGACGTGCTCGCGCGCAACGCCGGCAAATCGGCGACGCTGCGCGCGGCGCTCGCGCCGCTCGACGCTCATCCTCAGGTGCGACATCTGCGCGAGCGCGGCACGCTGTTCGCGTTCGACGTCGCGCTCGACGGCGACGCGGCGCGCGGTTTCTCGCGGCGCTTCTTCGAACATGCGCTGGCGCGCGAACTGCTGCTGCGCCCGATCGGCACGACCGTGTACCTGATGCCGCCGTACGTGATGAGCGACGACGACATCGCGTGGCTCGCGCAGCGCACGCGCGACACGCTCGACGCGACGCTGGAGGACCTCGGCCGATGAGCCTGCTCGACACCCTGCAACGCGGCCTCGCCGATCTCGACGCGCAAGGGCTGCGCCGCGTGCGCCGTATCGCCGACACCGCGTGCGACGCACGCATGACCGTAAACGGCCGCGAGATCGTCGGCTTCGCGAGCAACGACTACCTCGGCCTCGCCGCGCATCCGGCGCTCGTCGCCGCATTCGCGGAAGGCGCGCAGCGCTACGGCTCCGGCAGCGGCGGCTCGCACCTGCTCGGCGGCCATTCGCGCGCGCACGCGCGGCTCGAGGACGAGCTCGCGGGCTTCGCGGGCGGCTTCTCCGACGCGCCGCGCGCGCTGTACTTCAGCACCGGCTACATGGCGAACCTCGCCGCGATGACGGCGCTCGCGGGCAAGGGCGCGACGATCTTCTCCGACGCGCTGAACCACGCGTCGCTGATCGACGGGATGCGGCTGTCGCGCGCGAACGTGCAGGTCTATCCGCACGCCGATACGGCCGCGCTCGCCGCGCTGCTCGACGCATCGGAGGCCGAAACGAAGCTGATCGTCAGCGACACCGTGTTCAGCATGGACGGCGACGTCGCGCCGCTCGCCGAACTCGTCGCGCTGGCCGAGCGCCACGGCGCGTGGCTCGTCGTCGACGATGCGCACGGCTTCGGCGTGCTCGGCCCGCAGGGGCGCGGCGCGCTCGCGGCCGCCGCGCTGCGTTCGCCGCATCTGGTGTACGTCGGCACGCTCGGCAAGGCGGCCGGCGTCGCCGGCGCGTTCGTGATCGCGCACGAAACCGTGATCGAATGGCTGATCCAGCGCGCGCGCAGCTACATCTTCACGACCGCCGCGCCGCCGGCCGTCGCGCATGCGGTCTCCGCGAGCCTGAAGGTGATCGCGGGCGACGAAGGCGACGCGCGCCGCGCGCACCTCGCCGCGCTGATCGAACGCACGCGTGCGCTGCTGCGCAACACGCGCTGGCAGCCGGTCGATTCGCACACGGCCGTGCAGCCGCTCGTGATCGGCAGCAACGATGCGACGCTCGCGGCGATGCGCGCGCTCGACGCGCACGGCCTGTGGGTGCCCGCGATCCGGCCGCCGACGGTGCCGGCCGGCACGTCGCGGCTGCGCGTGTCGCTGTCGGCCGCGCATTCGTTCGACGATCTCGCCAGGCTCGAAGCCGCGTTGATCGAAGCTAGCGAGGCAGCAGCATGACCGCCCCGCTCTCGTTGTTCGTCACCGGCACCGATACCGAAATCGGCAAGACCTTCGTGTCGGCCGCGATGCTGCACGGCTTCGCGCGGCACGGGCTGCGCGCGGCCGCGCTGAAGCCGGTCGCGGCCGGCGCGTACCAACGCGACGGCGTCTGGCGCAACGAGGATGCCGATCAGCTCGACGCCGCCGCGAACGTCGTGCTGCCGCCCGAGCTGCGCACGCCGTTCCTGCTGAAAGCGCCGGCCGCGCCGCACATCGTCGCCGCGCAGGAAGGCGTGACGCTCGACCTCGACACGATCGTCGCGTGCCATCGCGAAGCGCTGACGCGCGCGGACGTCGTCGTCGTCGAAGGCGTCGGCGGCTTTCGCGTGCCGCTGAACGACACGCAGGACACCGCCGATCTCGCGGTCGCGCTCGGCTTGCCCGTCGTGCTCGTCGTCGGCATCCGGCTCGGCTGCATCAGCCACGCGCTGCTGACGGCCGATGCGATTCGCCAGCGCGGGCTCGCGCTCGCGGGCTGGGTCGCGAACCACGTCGACCCGGCCATGTCGTTCGCCGACGAGAACGTCGCGACGATTCGCGACTGGCTCGCGCGCGAGCACCGCGCGCCGCTCGTCGGCCGCATCGCGCACATGACGCCGGCCGCCCCCGAATCCGCCGCGGCGATGCTCGACATCGCCGCGCTCGTCGAGTCGCTGCGCGCCGCGCGGCCTTGACCCAACCGATCCCCCAATCCCGCCCAGGACAGGAAAACGAAATGACCCAAGCCCAGACCGTCGCCGTGCAATCCGACGCGATTCCCATGGCTGCACCGGCGCCGCAGCGCTGGCGCGTCGCCGACGTCGTCGCGCTGTTCGAACTGCCGTTCAACGACCTGATGTTCCGCGCGCAGCAGGTGCATCGCGAGCACTTCGACGCGAACGCGGTGCAGCTGTCGACGCTGCTGTCGATCAAGACGGGCGGCTGCGAGGAAGATTGCGGGTACTGCTCGCAGTCGTCGCATCACGACACGGGCCTGAAGGCCGAGAAGCTGATGGACGTCGACACGGTGCTCGACGCCGCGCGCGCGGCGAAGGCGAACGGCGCGAGCCGCTTCTGCATGGGCGCCGCGTGGCGCAACCCGAAGGAGCGCCACATGCCGGCGCTGACCGAGATGGTGCGCGGCGTGAAGGAGCTCGGCCTCGAGACCTGCATGACGCTCGGCATGCTGGAAAACGAACAGGCCCGGCAGCTCGCCGATGCGGGCCTCGACTACTACAACCACAACCTCGACACATCGCCGGAGTTCTACGGCCAGGTGATCTCGACGCGCACGTACCAGGATCGCCTCGACACGCTCGACCGCGTGCGCGACGCGGGCATCAACGTGTGCTGCGGCGGCATCATCGGGATGGGCGAGTCGCGCCGCGAACGCGCGGGCCTGATCTCGCAGCTCGCGAACCTGAACCCGTATCCGGAGTCGGTGCCGATCAACAACCTCGTCGCGATCGAAGGCACGCCGCTCGAAGGCACCGCGCCGCTCGATCCGTTCGAGTTCGTGCGCACCATCGCGGTCGCACGCATCACGATGCCGAAGGCCGTCGTGCGCCTGTCGGCCGGGCGCGAACAGCTCGACGACGCGATGCAGGCGATGTGCTTCCTCGCCGGTGCGAACTCGATGTTCTACGGCGACCAGCTGCTGACGACGAGCAACCCGCAGACGCAGCGCGACCGCGCGTTGTTCGAGCGCCTCGGCATCCGCGCGAGCCAGGCCGACGCGCTGTCGGACAACGCGTAAGCGGCAACGGCCGGCGCGCCGCGCCCGCCAACGAAAAAGCCGGGGCGCGCCCCGGCTTTTTCACGCCCGCGCGCACGGCTCAGGTCGCGCCGCCCAGTGCGCGCGGCTCCATGAACGTGTGCCGGAAATAGTCGCGCACCGCGTGCATCGCGGGACTCAGCTCGATGTTCTTGCGCCACGCGAGGCCGACGCTCATCGGCGGCACCGGGTCGCGCAGCACGATCGTCTCGATGCGCCGCCCTTCGAGCGACCACGGGCGATACACCATGTCGGACAGGATCGCGACACCGCTGCCGTTCGCGACCATGCTGCGCACCGCCTCGACCGACGAGGTGCGCAGGATCACGTTCGGCCGGTACGGCGTCTCGTTCCAGTAACGCAGCGCGGTCTGCCCGGCCTCGTCCACCGTCAGCATCACGAACGGCTCGTGCGCGACCTCCGCGAACGTGACGCTCTCGCGCCGCAGCAGCGGATGATGCGCGCCGACCCACAGCCTGCGCACCGAATGGATCACCGGCTCCAGCACGAGCTCCGGATTCGACACGTTCGACGTGAGCAGCACGGCCATGTCGTAGCGGCCCGCGATCAGCCCTTCCTCGATCGACTCGCGGTTCAGCTCGTGCAGGTGGATCGTCAGGCGCGGATAGAGCGTATTGAGCCGCAGCACGTGATGCGGCAGGAAGTAGCCGAGCACCGTGTAGCTCGCGGCGATCGCGAGCGTGCCGGTCAGCGTGCTTTCGAGATTCGGGATCCGCATCGCCTCGTCGACCGACGACAGGATCGTGTACGCGTGATTGAGAAAACGCCGCCCGGTATCGGTCAGCGTCACGCCCGCCGACGTGCGCACGAACAGCTGCGTGCCGAGACTGTCCTCCAGTTCCTTGATCGCGCTCGTCACGGCCGACTGCGAGATGGTGAGCTGGATCGCGGCCTGCGAGATCTGTCCGAGCTCGGCGGTCGCGACGAAGTACTTGAGCTGTCTGAGCGTCAGGGCCATGCGCGGTGGAAAACTGATGGGGGCATGGCAACCATCATATCAACCGTCCGTTGCGCGGCAATCCGGGCCCGCCCGACCCGCGCGCATCCGCCTGCCGCGGCGCCGGGCGGCCGCTTCCCGCGATATCTGAAAAATCGATACGCTCGCATATAAAAATAGAACTATTTTGACGCACCCCGCACGGCTAACCTGCGTTCAACACGGTGTCGACACGCGCTGCGGCGCACGCGAGACCGGAGAACCTGGAGGAACGAACCGTATGAGGAAGCACAGTGTCGACCTGAATTCGGACATGGGCGAAGGTTTCGGCCCGTGGACGATCGGCGACGGCGTCGACGAGCAGATCATGCCGCTCATCAGCTCGGCGAACATCGCCACCGGTTTTCATGCCGGCGACCCGAACATCATGGCGCGCACGGTGCAGCTCGCGCGCGACGCCGGCGTCGGGATCGGCGCGCATCCGGGCTTTCGCGATCTGGCGGGCTTCGGTCGCCGCACGATCACCGAAACGCCGCAGGCGCTCGTCCACGACATCCTGTATCAGCTCGGCGCGCTGCGCGAGTTCGCGCGGCTCAACGGCGTGAGCCTGCAGCACGTCAAGCCGCACGGCGCGCTCTACATGCACGCGGCGGCCAACGAGGCGTTCTCGCGGCTGCTGATCGAGACGCTGCAGCGCGTCGATCCCGGCCTGTGGCTGTACTGCATGGAAGCGTCGGTCACGTATCGCGTGGCGAGGGAGTACGAACAGCCGGTGATCCGCGAGTTCTACGCCGATCGCGACTACGACCGCAGCGGCTCCATCGTGTTCACGCGCCGCGTCGGGCGCCTCGACCCGCAGCAGGTGGCCGACAAGGTGCTGCGTGCGTGCATCGACGGCAAGGTGCGCACGATCGACGGCGACGACATCGACATCGATTTCGATTCGGTCTGCATCCACAGCGACACGCCCGGCGCGCTCGAACTCGTGCGCGAAACGCGCGACGCGCTGGTCCGCGAAGGCATCCGGACCGCCGGCCCGCAACCGCTCGCCGCTCATCACTGAACCCGATTCAAGGAGACGCAAGATGGCATTGCACGACATCGTCAGCCCGCTGCCGGGCACGTTCTACCGACGCCCGTCGCCCGAGGCGGACTACTACGTCGCGGTGAATGCGACGGTCGCGGCCGGCGCGGTGGTCGGCCTCGTCGAAGTGATGAAGCAGTTCACCGAGATCGAGGCCGATGCGGCGGGCCGCGTCGTCGAGCTGCTCGTCGACGATGGCGAGCCGGTCGACGCCGGCCAGGTGCTGATGCGGATCGAGGGGTGATGCGATGAAGCCGGCAAACGCCCCCGACACCTTCTATCGACCGTCGCGGATCAAGACCGTGCTGGTCGCGAACCGCGGCGAAATCGCGGTGCGCGTGATCCGCGCGGCACGCGAGCTCGGCATGCGTGCGGTCGCCGTGGTCAGCGACGCGGACCGCGACAGCCTCGCCGCGCGCATGGCCGACGAAGCGATCCACATCGGGTCGTCGCATGCAGCGAAGAGCTATCTGAATCCGGCAGCGATCCTCGACGCCGCGCGGCAATGCGGCGCGGACGCGATCCATCCGGGCTACGGCTTCCTGTCCGAGAACGCGGCGTTCGCCGCGCAGGTCGAGGCGGCCGGGCTGATCTTCGTCGGCCCGGGCGCGCAGGTGATCGCCACGATGGGCGACAAGGCGCGCGCCCGCGACACCGCGCGGCGTGCCAATGTGCCGACCGTGCCGGGCAGCGACGGTGTCGTGCAGTCGCTCGACGAGGTGCGGGAAGTCGCCGCGCGCATCGGCTACCCGATCATGATCAAGGCGGCCGCGGGTGGCGGCGGACGCGGCATCCGCGTCGCGCACGACGCCGCGCAGCTCGACGCCGAACTGCCGCTCGCGCAGCGCGAGGCGCAGGCCGCGTTCGGCGACGGCGGCGTCTATCTCGAACGCTTCATCGCGCGAGCGCGGCACATCGAGGTGCAGGTGCTCGGCGACGGCCGCGACGTCGTCCACCTGTTCGAGCGCGAATGCTCGCTGCAGCGGCGCCGCCAGAAGATCCTCGAGGAAGCGCCGTCGCCGTCGCTCACGCCGGCGCAGCGCGACGCGCTGTGCGCGTCGGCCACGCGCCTCGCGCGCGAGGTCGGCTACCGCAGCGCGGGCACGCTCGAATACCTGTTCGACGATGCGCGCGGCGAGTTCTACTTCATCGAGATGAACACGCGCATCCAGGTCGAGCATCCGGTGACCGAGGCGATCACCGGCATCGATCTCGTGCGCGAAACGCTGCGCATCGCCGACGGCGAGCCGCTGCGGTTCGCGCAAGCCGACATCGCGATGCGCGGCGCCGCGCTCGAATGCCGGATCAACGCGGAAGATCCGCTGCAGGATTTCCGCCCGAATCCGGGCCGGATCGACGCACTGGTGTGGCCGACCGGCCCCGGCGTGCGCGTCGATTCGCTGCTCTACCCGGGCTACGTCGTGCCGCCGTTCTACGATTCGCTGCTCGCGAAGCTGATCGTGCACGACGAGAGCCGCGCGGCCGCATTGCGGCGTCTGTCTCGCGCGCTCGGCGAGCTGCAGGTCGGCGGCCTGAAGACCACCGCGCCGCTGCACGTCGCGCTGCTCGCGGACGACGACGTGCGCGCGGGCCGCTATCACACGAATTTTCTCGAAGCGTGGATGCCGTCATGGCGCGAGGCCGCGACGGCCGCCGCCCGGCAGCACGAAACCGCGGACGCCGCGCGCGTCGGGGAGGCCCTGTGACGACCCGTTATACGTTCGGCGGCGACGAATTCGTGTTCGTCGAGATCAGCGAGGCGATGTCGCTCGACGCCTTCTTCAAGGGCACGGCGATCACGCGCGAACTGCAGCGGCGCGCGGTGCCGGGCATCACCGAGATCTGTCCGGCGAACGCGTCCTACCAGGTGCGCTACGACCCGGACGTGATCGAGCCCGACACGCTCGTCGCGCTGCTCAAGGCGATCGAGGCCGAGGTCGGCGACGCGCCGCTCGAACTCGATACCCGCATCGTCGAGGTGCCGGTGCTGTACAACGACCCGTGGACGCACGAGACGCTGATGCGGTTTCGCGAGCGTCACCAGGACCCGTCGTCGACCGACCTCGAATATGCGGCGCGGATCAACGGCAAGCGCGACGTCGACGACTTCATCGCCGCGCACTCGGGCTCGCCGTGGTTCGTGTCGATGGTCGGCTTCGTCGCGGGCCTGCCGTTCATGTACCAGATGGTCGAGCGCGCACGCCAGCTCGAAGTACCGAAATACCTGCGGCCGCGCACCGACACGCCGAAGCTGACGGTCGGCCACGGCGGCTGCTTCGGCTGCATCTACTCGGTGCGCGGCGCGGGCGGCTACCAGATGTTCGGCGTGACGCCGGCGCCGATCTTCGATCCCGCGCAGCGGCTCGACTACCTGCGCGATTTCATGGTGTTCTTCCGGCCCGGCGACATCGTGAAGTTCCAGCCGATCGATCGCGACGCCTATGACGCCGCGGTGGCGGCCGTCGAAGCGGGTACCTTCTCGCTGCGCGTGCGCCCCGTGAAATTCTCGCTCGACGCGTTCCGGCGCGATCCCGATGCGGTCAACCGTTCTCTCGTCGAGGTGCTGCATGCCCGCTGACGCGCACAACCTGATCGAGGTCGTGAAACCCGGCCTCGCGACGTCGGTCCAGGATACGGGCCGGCAAGGCTACTACCACGTCGGCATCCCGCCGTCGGGCTCGCTCGACCAGTACGCGTCGCGCGCGGCGAACCTGCTGGTCGGCAATCCGGAACAGGCGGCCGTGCTCGAATGCACGCTGCTCGGCCCGGAGCTGCTGTTCCATGCGGACGCGCTGGTCGCCGTCACGGGCGCCGAGATGACCCCGAAGATCGACGGCGTCGGGCAGCGCTGCAACGTCGCGCTGTGGATCCGCGCGGGCAGCGTGCTGTCGTTCGCCTACGTGAAGGGCGGCGCCCGCGCGTACCTGGCCGTCGCGGGTGGCATCGACGTGCCGGTCGTGCTCGGCAGCCGCTCGACCTACACGCTCGGCGCGATCGGCGGCCACGCGGGCCGGCGCCTGCAGAAAGGCGACCGTTTGCCGATCGGCGCGGCGCGCGGCACGCTTCGCGAAGGGCGCGAGCTGCCGGCATCGGTCAGCCGGCCGCTGGACAGCCAGGTCGAACTGCGCGTGCTGCCGGGGCTGTACCACTACCGGCTCACCGACGCGTCGGCGCACACGTTCTTCGATGACGAATGGACGGTCGCGCCCGAGGCGGACCGCATCGGCTACCGCTACAAGAACGGCCGGCCGCTGCAGTTCCGGCCGCGCGAGCAGCCGTTCGGCGCCGGGGCCGATCCGTCGAACATCGTCGACGCGTGCTATCCGATCGGATCGATCCAGGTGCCGGCCGGGGTCGAGCCGATCATCCTGCATCGCGATGCGGTGTCGGGCGGCGGCTACGCGACGATCGGCACGGTCATCAGCGCCGACATGGACCTGATCGGCCAGATGCAGCCGAACCATCGCGCGCGCTTCGTGCGCGTGACGATGGCCGACGCGCTCGCCGCGCGCCGCGAGTATCAGCGGCGCCTCGCGCTGCTGCGCGCCGTACTGAAGGACTGAGCGCCACGCGCCCGGCCGTCGCGCCGGGCGCCGTGCGCCGCCCTCCGTTTTCATCCTTCGCTTCCGTTTCCCGTCCGTGCGGCCGCGCGCGGCGCGGCGGGGACGCCTGCGCGCCGTTTTCGCCGGACCGGTTGCCCGCCCCGACGTCGGGGCAACCCCGCGGCTCGCATGGGCCGCGGCCCAGACGTCGTCCGCTGTTTCGCTCATCGAGGAGCACGCTCATGGCCAACCTGGCTCAGGCCCGCACCGACGAGGATCTCGACCTGTCGACGCTCGCCATTCCCGATCACGCACGCATGCCGCCCTTTGCGCTGACGATGGCGTGGTGGGCCGTCTGCAGCGCGGTGTTCTACATCGTCGTCGGCGCGACGCTCGCGCTCACCTACGGCGCGCGCAACGCGCTGATCGGGATGGCGCTGTCGGTCGTTTCGTACGGCATCGTCAATTCGATCATCAGCCGCTACGCGATCCGTACCGGCCTGTCGGTCGCGCTGTTCTCGCGCGTGCTGTTCGGCAGCGCGGGCGCGGCGCTCGCGACGCTGATCTTCTTCGCGACGGCGATCTACTACGCGGTGTTCGAGGGCTCGGTGATCGCGGTCGCCGCGCATCACCAGTTTCCGGCGCTCGACTACAAGTGGGCCGCGCTGATCGTCGTCTGCTACAGCGTGCCGCTCGTGTTCGGCAGCGTGCAGCACTGGCTCGACAAGTTCAACGGCGTGCTGCTGCCGTTCTACCTGTTCGGGTTGCTCGCGGCGGTCGGGCTCGCGACGGCCGAGTACGGCTATCACGCCGCGTGGCTCGATTTCGGGCCGGCGGGCGGCGCCCCGGCCGGCGGCTGGTGGCAGTGCTTCGTCTACTACATGGGCGTATGGGTGCTGATGATGTTCACGTTCGACTACGCGCGCTTCGGCCGCAAGGCCGACGCCCGCTATCACGGCCGCTTCAACTTCGGGATGCCGTTCTACCTCGTCACGTTCCTCGTCAACGGCGCGGCCGGCATCTATCTCGTCAGCACGATTCCCGGGCTCGGCACGCTGTCGGAAGTGTCGGTCGTGCTCGCGCTGCTGAAGCTGATGGGCGTGTGGGGGCTGCTGTTCGTGTGGGTCACGCAGTCGCGCATCAATACCGCGAACTACTACCTCGCGACCGTCAACATGCAGGCGTTCTTCCAGAAGGTCGCGGGGCTGCGCGCGCCGAAATTCGTGTGGGCGGTCGTGGTCGGCGCGGTCGTCTATGCGCTGATGATGGCCGACATCTTCTCGCGGATCCTGCAAGCGCTCGCGTACCAGGGCATCTTCGTCGTCGCGTGGGTCGGCGTCGCGCTCGCGCACATCCTGTCGGCGCGCTACGGGCAGCTCGTCGGCGACGACGTCGAATGCCGCGACGCGCACGTGCCGGTGTTCAATCCGGGCGGCCTGACCGCGTGGTTCGCGGGCGCGTTCGCGGGGCTCGCGCTGAACCAGGCGACCGGGTTCGCCGCGTCGCTGTCGGCGCCGGCCACCTTCGTCGTGTCGTGGCTCGTCTATCGCGCGCTGCTCGGCACCGCGAAGCGGACCTGGTTCGTGCGCAACACGTGACGCGCCGCGGCTCGGGCGCCGGCCCTAGCCGATCGTCTGCACCGGATGGCCCTGCGCGTCGCGGATCACCGTCGGCTCGACCCGCCAGCGCACGCCGTCGAGCCCGTCGATCGCATACTCGCCGGCGCGCGGCTTCAGCGTGCGCGCCAGCGCCTGCACCGTCGCGTCGGTGAGCCGCAGCGTCAGCGTGCCGTCTTCGTCGCTCACGCCGTTCCCGTCGCCGCGCACGAACCGCACCGCGCCGTCGTGACCGACGAGGCGGAACGGCCGGTCGAACGGCAGCCGCAGCGGCAGTAGCGTGACGAGTTCGTCGACCTGCCGCGCGCCGACGGTGATCTCGATCACCGGCGCGCGCAGCAGCCGCTTGCGGGTGCCCCAGCCGAGCACGTCGGTGAACAGGTAACCGCTCGCCGAGCCGTCGCGCTGCGTGCCCGCGTCGACCTGCTCGCGCACGTCCGCGCGTTCGAGCAGCGACGCGCGGCCGAGATCGGTCACCCACAGCGGCATGTGCGGCAGCAGCGTGTCGAGCAGCGCACGCGTGCGCCAGCGCTTCGCGGCGCGTTCCTCGTCGAGCGTCAGCCCGACGACCTGCAGGAACGCGAGACGGCCGTGCGGCGTGTCGATCGCCGGCAGCTCCGGATCGAACGCGAAGCCCATCGAGCAGAGCGCCGTATCGGTATCGAGCGCGATCGGGCCGTTGGCCGTCATCCAGTGGCCGTCGTCGAACGCGTTGCCGCTCTGGAACACGTAGCGCGCGAGATTCTGCAGGAAGCTGAACACCCAGCGCGGCGGCTCGTCGTCGCCAGCCACGCACGCGACGCGCATCGTCAGCTCGAAGCCGAAACCGCTGGCGGCCGGATCGTCCGACTCCTTCGCATACAGCTCGCTCAGCCCGTACGTGACGAAATGCCAGTGCGGCACGGGGGCCGCGCGCCGCCACACGCTGATCCCGTCGAGCGGATCGGGGCCGCCGAGCCGCCACTTGACCAGCGTGCCGTAGTGCTTCGGCTCCTGGCCCGGATAAAGGCGCGCGAGCGCGGCGTCGATCGCGTCCCAGCCGGGCGCGGCATCGTCGTCCGCGCCGTCGTGCGTGTCGTGCGTGGCGTCCGTCATGTGGCCCGCTCTCCCCGATGATGTCGTGTCGTGTTTGTGTCGTGCGGTGTCGGGACGTGCGTCACACGTGCGACGCCGCGCCGTCGAGCGCCGCGCGCACGCGCTCGACGCGTTGCCCGTCGACGGGCGCCAGCACCTCGCCGCGCGGCCGCACGCCCGAGCCGAAATGCACCGCACGCACGCCGGTGGCGCGGACGAAATCGCCGACCGCGTCGATCGTGAGCCCCGAGCCGGCCAGCACCGTGCAGGTCGTGCCCGCCGCCTGCCGCACGAGCCGCGTGATCGTCGCAACCGCGTCGAGCACCGACGGATGACCGCCCGACGTCAGCACGGACGTGACGGCCGGCACGCGCAGCAGCGCGTCGAACGCGGCGTTCAGATCGCGCGCGACGTCGAACGCGCGGTGAAACGTGAGCGCGCGCCCGTCCGCGGCGGCCGCGATCCGGGCCAGCGCGCCGAGATCGACGTCGCCGCGCGAGTCGAGCGCGCCGAACACGACGCCGTTCGCGCCGGCCGCGACGGCCGCGCGCACGTCGCGCTCGATCACGCGCAGGTCGTCGGCGTCATAGACGAACGAGCGGCTGTGCGGACGCACGATCACGTTGACCGGAATCGGCACGGCGGCCACGACGGCCTCAATCAGGCCGACGCTCGGCGTCAGCCCGCCTTCGGTGATCGCGGTCACGAGTTCGAGGCGGTCGGCGCCCGCGCGGGCGGCGGCCTGGGCATCGCCGACGGTCGTGGCGATCACTTCGAGGAGGACGGAAGAAGCGGCATGTCGGTTCATGGGCGGCCCGCGAATCGTCTGGATAATTCGCGCATCCTAGCCGAGCCGCGTGACGGACGCCAGCGTGCCGGCGGCCGCGTATTTCAGTCGCGCATTTCAGCCATGTCCTTCAGCCGCGCCGCACGAGCCAGACGCCGACCAGCGCGGACAACGCCGTCACCGCGGTGCCGGACACGAACCGGAACATGCGCGCGTCGAAGTACGCGCCCTGCTGCTGCATCATGTCGACGATCGCCGGTGTGAGCAGGAGCATTCCCCAGCCGATCATCCCGAGCGCGGTGGTCGCGGCCGCGGCCAGCAGCGTGATGCCCGCGCCGCGCGCACGCGGCCGGAATGCGCCGGCAAACGCGCCCGCAGCCAGCAGCACGGCCGACGCCGTGAACAACACGGCGACGAATACGACCGTCACACCCGCCTGCCCGACTTTCAGGAACGCGGCCATCTGCGCGGCCATCACGCCGAAGCCGGCGATCGTGAACAGCACGATCGCCAGCGCGTTGCGCACGACGTTCACGCGAGGGCGTGCCGGAAATACGCGGTCGCGGGACGCCGGAACAGCAGGTAGATGAACAGCGCGAACAGCAGGAAGCCGGGGATCAGCACCGCGAACATCGACTTCGGCATGTTGATGAACGAAAACGCGAAGCCGAACACCGACGTCGCGACGTAGGCCTTGCGCGACCACTCGCGCCCCTTGAGGATCGCGATGCCGATCACGACGTTCGCGGCTTCGATGATCACGCTGATGCCGAGCGTCGCCCAGACGGGCAGCAGGTAGTGCGACAGCAGCGCCTGGGTGGTCGGCATGCCGATCGAGAACGGCGTATACACGCAGGTGATCGCGTTGGTCACGATGATGACCCACGCGAGGATGGTCAGCGAAATCGGTCGTTTCATGGTTTTTTTCCTTTTTTATTCGCCGCCATGGTGGCCCCCGGGACGGCGCGCGCGGTCACGATGGCCGCGGTCGCGCCATTGTCGGGGAAGCCCGCGGTGAACGCAACGGCCGCCCCGCGCCCCGCTCGCTGGTCATCGCATGCGCGCCGTGCGTCGCTACGCGACTGGCGCGTCGTCGTCGATCCAGTCGATGTCGCCGCACAGCACGCGCTGCGCATCGCCGACGCGCACGGCCACCGACAGCGTCACGCACGGCTGCGCCTCGTTGATCGACAGGTACGGCCGCGTGACCTGCACGCGCCCCGGTTCGGCGATCGCCGAGCGGAAATACGGCCGGCGCAGCCAGTTCGCTCCCTGCGCGTCCGCCAGCGGCGAAAAGCGCGCCTCGGCCAGCGCGCGATCGGCGCGCAGCACGACGTTGCGGCCCGACTGCCGGCCCTGCGCATCGAGCAGGAAACAGCGCGCGGCCGCGTCGAGCGCGAGGAAGTTCCAGCACACCTCGTCGAGCGGCTCGCCGGCCTCGAGGCGCTCGGCCGCCCGTTCGAACGCGCGCAGGTACGGCGCGAGCCGCTGCGTGTCGCGCCGCTCGCGCGCTTCGGTCTGCTGACGAAAGCGCTCGGTCAGCTCGCCGATGCAGCCGGTCGCGGCCGCGCTGTCGGGCAGCCCCGGCGCCGGCCGGCCGAAGTAGTAGCCCTGCACGAAATCGGCCTCGCACGACAGCGCGATCTGCGCTTCGTGCTCGGTCTCGATCCCTTCGACGAGCACCAGCTTGCCGGCCTCGTGCAACAGCGTCACGAGCCCGTGCAGGATCGCGGTCAGTCCCGTGCGATGTGCCGCGTGCGACAGCATGATCCGGTCGAGCTTCACGATGTCCGGATTCAGTTGCCAGATCCGCTCGAGGTTCGAATGGCCCGCGCCGAAATCGTCGAGCGCGATCAGGAAACCCTGCGTGCGGAACGCGCGCACGGCCTCCGCGAGCCGCTCGACGTCCTCCGCGCGCTGTTCGAGCACTTCGAGCACGATGCGCCGCGGCGGCATGCCGAGCCGCTTCAGGTTCGCGAGCAGCGCGGCCGCCTGGAACGGGTCGGTGAGCACGCCCGGATGGACGTTGAGAAACAGCCACTCGCGCTCGGCGCCGAGCAGCGCGAAGTTCTCCAGATGCAGCGCCTGCGCGAGCCGGTCGAGCTGCAGCAGTTCGCCCTGGCGCGCGGCTTCGCCGAACACGTCGAGCGGCGACACGGCGCGGTCGAGCGCATCGTGCGCGCGCAGCAGCGCCTCGTAGCCGACCGCACGCTGGTGCGACAGGCTGAATATCGGCTGGAACACGGTCGTGAGCGTCAGGTCGCGGTGCTGCGTCGCCAGCCGTTCGAAGCCGGAGCTCATCTCCCGCTCGAACCGGTACGGCGACGCGGCGGCCGGACGCTCCTGTTGCACGATCGTCATGCCCTTCTCCTGGTGATGCACTCGAACGCGCCGTCCGGCGTCACGGACGACGACCGGGACGGCGCGCGCAATGTCATGGTTGGACCCTCGGTTGCCCGGCGCGGGCCGGGCGGCTGCTCTCCCTCAAGCAAGCTCCGTGCAAGGTGCGCATGAGCCGTGCGCCGCAGGGTCGCGCCGGGCTGCCGCACCACCGTGGCGCGCCGTCGATGCACCATTTCCGTGCGCACGCACCGCCCGTTCGAGCGCATCCGTCACGTCGGCACGCTACACTCCGTACGATCGTTTCATTCTGCCTATCCGCCGTATCGATGGAAATCGTCTTCACCGTCCTCATTCTGCTGCTGACCGTCGCGCTGTCCGGCGCCGTCACGCGCCTCCTGCCGTTGCAACTGCCGCTGCCGCTGATGCAGATCGCGTTCGGCGCGATGCTCGCGTGGCCCAAGCTGAACCTGCACGTCACGTTCGATCCCGAGATCTTCATGCTGCTGTTCATTCCGCCGCTGCTGTTCGCGGACGGCTGGCGGATTCCGAAACGCGAGCTATACCTGCAGCGCCGCGCGATCCTGATGCTCGCGTTCGGGCTCGTGTTCATGACGGTACTCGCAGTGGGCTACTTCGCCCACTGGCTGATTCCCGAGTTACCGCTGCCGATCGCGTTCGCGCTCGCGGCCGTGCTGTCGCCGACCGATGCGGTCGCGCTGTCGGGCATCGCCGGCAAGGGTCGCATCCCGCCGCAACTGATGCACATCCTCGAAGGCGAGGCGCTGATGAACGACGCGTCGGGCCTCGTCGCGCTGAAGTTCGCGATCGCGGCCGCGCTGACCGGCGTGTTCTCGCTGCGCGCCGCGTCGGTCACGTTCGTGATCGTCGCGGCCGGCGGGCTCGCGACGGGCGCGATCGTGTCCTGGCTGTTCAGCGCGCTGTCGACACGCTTCCTGAACGCCGAACAGGAAGGCGACCCGGCGCCCGGCATCGTGATGACGCTGCTGGTGCCGTTCGCGGCCTACCTGTTCGCCGAGCACCTCGACCTGTCGGGCGTGCTCGCGGCCGTGTCGGCCGGGATGATGATGAATTACACGAGCTTCTCGCGCAAAAGCACCGTCGCGTCGCGCGTGCGCGCCGAAAGCACGTGGGCGATGATCGAGTTCGTGTTCAACGGCATGGTGTTCATCATGCTCGGGCTGCAGTTGCCGCACATCATCGGCCGCGCGCTCGTCGACGCGCACCATACGAGCGACGCGCTGGTCGGCCGCATGATCTTCAACGTGTGCGCGATGATGCTCGCGCTGTATGCGATCCGCTTCCTGTGGGTATGGCTGCTGCGCTGGTTCGCGAGCCGCCGCGCCGCGCGCCAGGGCCTCGCCGGCACGATGGCCGGCGTGCGCACGATCGCGGTGATGACGGTCGGCGGCGTGCGCGGCGCGGTCACGCTCGCCGGCGTGCTGTCGATCCCGGTCGCGCTGTCCGACGGCGCGCCGCTGCCCGGCCGCGACACCGCGATCTTCATCGCGTCGGCCGTGATCCTCGGCTCGCTGATCGTCGCGGTGATCGGCCTGCCGCTGCTGCTGCGCGGCGTGCGCTCGTCGCGCAACCCGCTCGGCGACGAGGAGCGCACCGCGCGCTCGGCCGCCGCGCAGGCCGCGATCCGCGCGATCGATTCGTCGCACGACGCGATTTCGGCCGATCTCGACGAATCGGGCGCGGCGCGCTGCGCGGACATCTCCGCACGCGTGATGGACCAGTATCGCCGCCGGCTCGCCGCGCTGGCCGAGGACGGCCCCACGCCGCGCGCGGAAGCGAAGCAGGCCGAAACGATGGAGCTGCAGATGCGGATCGCTGCCGTGCGCGCGGAGCGCTCGGCGCTGTACCGGCTGCGCAGCGACAGCAAGATTTCCGACGAGACGCTGACGAAGCTGATTCGCGAGATCGACCTGTCGGAAACCGCGCTGTCGACGCGCAAGAAAGGCATTCTTTGACGGGCCTGCAACGGCCTGCGCGCGGCAACCGGCATGCATGAAAAAACGGCGACGCACCCGCGTCGCCGTTTTCGCATCCACTCGCGTTCGCGTTACTTCGCGACGACGACCGGAATCCCCTTCAGCATCCCCGCACCCTTCATCTCGTCGAGCGCGTGCTGCACGGCCGCGCTCGTCGCCGCGTCGATGCCGAGCTGCAACGCGAGCTCGCGTTCCGCGCGCTTCACGCCGGCCAGGTTGCGCACCTTCACGTGACCGAAGCCGCGCACGCGGGCGTGCAGGTCGGCCAGTTGCACGACCTGCGCCGCATTGCCGGGGGTCATCGCGGCGAACGCACGCGTGAGCGTGGTCTCGTAGTCGTCGGCCAGCGCGCGCTCCATCTTGCGCTCGACGGTGCGGCCGAACGGATCGAGCCACGTGCCGCGCAGGCTGCGCACGCGCGCCAGTAGGCCGAGCACCGGCCACATCCACTGGCCGAACACGCGCTTCTTCGGCGTGCTGCCGTCGCTGCCGGCCTTCGCGACCGTCGGCGGCGCGAGGTTGAACTTCACGCGGTACGCCTGCCCCGGCACGCCTTCGAACTGCGCTTCGAGCGCGGTGCGGAACGCGTCGTCCGTGTACAGCCGCGCGACTTCGTATTCGTCCTTCACCGCGAGCAACCGGTAGAACGTCGTCGCGACCGCGCGCGTCAGCGTGTCGTCGCCCTTCGCGCGCGCCGCACTCACCAGCGCCCGGTAGCGCTCGACGTAGCGCGCGCCGCCGTAGGCGTCGAGGCGCGCCTCGCGATCGGCGATCAGCTCGGCGAGCGTCTCCGGCGCGGCATGGACGGCCACCGTATGGCGCGCGTTCCACAACGCATCGAGGCCCGCCGCGTCGCCGGCCGCCATCCGGCCGATCGAGAACGCGAGCTTGTTCATCGGCACCGCGACGTTGTTCAGCTCGATCGCGCGCATCATCGCGGCGAGCGACACCGGCACGAGGCCGAGCTGCCACGCGTAGCCGAGCATCAGGATGTTCGCGCCGATCGAATCGCCGAGGAACTTCGCGGCGAGCGCCTGCGCGTCGCAGCTCGACAGGTAGCCGTCGCCGGCCGCGTGGCGCATCTTCTCGAGCAGTGCGTCCGCATGCAGGTTCGCGTCGGGGTTCTGCACGAACGACGCGTTCGGGATCCGGTGCGTGTTGACGACGATCCGCGAACGCTCGTGACGCACCGTCTGCAGCGCCTCGGCGCTCGCGCCGACCACCATGTCGCATGCGAGCAGCACGTCGGCCTGCTGCGTGTCGATGCGCACCTGGTTCAGCCAGCGGTCGCTCGACGCGATCCGCACGAACGACAGCACCGAGCCGCCCTTCTGCGCGAAGCCCATGAAGTCGAGCACCGACGCGCTCTTGCCTTCGAGATGCGCGGCCATGCTGATCAGCGCGCCGACCGTCACGACGCCGGTGCCGCCCACGCCCGTCACGAGCATGTCGAACGGCGCGGCATCCAGATGCGTCGCCGGCACCGGCAGCGCGTCGACGCGCGCGGCGAGCGCCGCTTCGTCGAACGCGGCGCCGGCGGCCTTCTTCAACGCCGCGCCTTCGACCGTCACGAAGCTCGGGCAGAAGCCGTTCACGCACGAATAGTCCTTGTTGCACGACGACTGGTCGATGCGGCGCTTGCGGCCGAGCGGCGTCTCGAGCGGCTCGACCGACAGGCAGTTCGACTGCACGCCGCAGTCGCCGCAGCCTTCGCAGACCGCGTCGTTGATGAACAGGCGCTTGTCCGGGTCGGGGAATTCGCCTTTCTTGCGGCGGCGGCGCTTCTCCGCCGCGCAGGTCTGGTCGTAGATCAGCACGGTGACGCCCGGCGTCTCGCGCAATTCGCGCTGCACCGCATCGAGTTCGCTGCGGTGATGGAACGTCGTGCCCGTCGGGAACTGCCCGTGATGGCCGTCGTACTTCTCCGGTTCGTCGGACACCACGACGAAGCGCGACACGCCTTCCGCCTCGACCTGCCGCGCGATCTGCGGCACCGAGATGCTGCCGTCGACCGGCTGGCCGCCCGTCATCGCGACCGCGTCGTTGTAGAGGATCTTGTACGTGATGTTCGCTTTCGCGGCGACCGCCTGGCGGATCGCGAGAATGCCCGAGTGGAAGTAGGTGCCGTCGCCGAGGTTCTGGAACACGTGCTTCGTGTTCGTGAACATCGCGTGTGCGGCCCAGTCGACGCCCTCGCCGCCCATCTGGATCAGGCCCGTCGTGTCGCGCTCCATCCACGACGCCATGAAGTGGCAGCCGATGCCGGCCTGCGCGATCGAGCCTTCGGGCACCTTCGTCGACGTGTTGTGCGGGCAACCCGAGCAGAAGTACGGCGTGCGCTTCACCGCGTCGGCCTCGTTCGACAGGATCTGCGGCGCGACGAGATCGACGACGCGCTCGCGGCGGTCGAGCGCCGGCTTGTGCCGCGCGAGCCAGTCGGCGAACACCGGCAGGATGCGCGACGGGCGCAGCTCGCCCAGCTCCGACAGCAGGCACCCGCCGGCCGCGTCGTGCTTGCCGAGCACGCGCGGGCGCGCGCCTTCGGTGCGGTTGTACAGGTAGTCCTTGATCTGCTGCTCGATGACCGGACCCTTCTCCTCGATCACCAGCACTTCGGCCAGCCCGTCGACGAAGGTCTCGAGCCGCGTCATTTCGAGCGGATACGACAGGCCGACCTTGTAGATCCGCACGCCGGCCGCGTCGAGATCGGCGACCGTCAGGTCGAGGCGGCGCAGCGCCTCCATCAGGTCGAGGTGCGCCTTGCCGCAGGTGACGATGCCGACGTTCGCGTGGGTGCTCGGCGCGATCCATTTGTCGATGCTGTTGGCGCGCGCGAAATGGCGGACCGCGTCGAGCTTCGCGGCGAGGCGCGCCTCGATCGTGAGGCTCGGCAGGTCGGGCCAGCGGTTGTGCAGGCCGCCCGCCGGCGGCGTGAAGCCGGCCGGCGCCGGCCAGCGCGTCTGCAACGCATCGAGGTCGACGGTGGAGCCCGACTCGACCGTTTCCGAGATCGCCTTGAAGCCGACCCACGCGCCCGAGTAGCGCGACAGCGCCCAGCCGTACAGGCCGAATTCGAGCATGTCGGCGATGTTCGACGGGTTCACGACCGGCATGTGCCACGCCATCATCGCGAAGTCGCTCTGGTGCGGCATCGACGACGACACGCAGCCATGGTCGTCGCCCGCGACGACCAGCACGCCGCCGTGCGGCGACGAACCGTACGCGTTGCCGTGCTTCAGCGCGTCGCCCGCGCGATCGACGCCCGGGCCCTTGCCGTACCACATCGCATACACGCCCTCGACCGTGCGCTCGGGGTCGGCCTCGACCCGCTGCGTGCCGAGCACGGCCGTGCCGCCGAGTTCCTCGTTGATCGCCGGCAGGAAGCGCACGCCGCTGGTGTCGAGCAGTTTCTTCGCCTTCCACAGCTGCTGGTCGACCATGCCGAGCGGCGAGCCGCGATAGCCGCTGACGAAACCGGCCGTGTTGAGCCCCTGTTCGGTGTCGACCGTGCGCTGCATCAGCAGCAGGCGAATCAGCGCCTGCGTGCCGGTCAGGAAGATCCGGCCGCGCGTCGCGGTCAGGTTGTCGGTCAGGCGGTAGTCGGACAGGGCAGGCGTGCCGTCGACGGGCAGGCGGGCGGTCATGAGGGGATGTCTCCGGATTGTGCTGTTCTGGGCCGTGCGCGGCGGAGCGTCGGATGACGCGCGGGTGCCGGCAGCGAATGGCTCTATTTTTTCGCGCGCCGGCGAGAATGTTTTTTCTCATCTTGCGCGGACCGGCCCGTGGCGAGAAAAACTGCGCAGCTTTTTGCCGTGATTTGAGAGAGTTTTCGCGCGGGTGGCGGGAGCGTGACGGGCGGCGCGTCAGGGCGGTCGAGTGGTTCGGCAGAAAAGCCGGTGCGTGCCGCAACGCTCGCCGCCAGCCGGGTGGAGGGCGCTCGAACCCCGAGCGGCAAGGGTTTCGGCGGCATCGGGACGTCACGCTCACCGTCGAAATGCACAGCGTTCCGACTGGTCGCTGGCGGCGGATGTCCACAACGACGCGTCCTTCGGCCGGTCGGGCAAGCGCGCTCACCGTTCGATTGCACAGCGTTTCGAGTGGCGTCGGGGGCGGGATGTCCACCTCCGGAATCGGCATGCAGAGCGCTCGGAGGCCGACGCTCACCGTTGAAATTCACAGCGCGGCGAGTCGGTTTGTGGGCGGATATCCACATTGGAGCCCGCGCATTTCGTCGCTCGGCTGCTCGCCCTCACCGGTCGGATACACAGGCGCGCGAGTACGTCCGTCCGGCGGACGGTCGCGCCGGAATACGCCGGTCGAGGGACTATCGCTTCACCCTCACCGTTGAAATACACAGGACTTCGAGTGGTTGCCGCGATAGTTGTCCACGCCCGGACCAGCGTTGCCCGCCGGCCTGGCGCGCACCCTCACCGTCGAAAAACACAGCGCTTCGAGTGGTCCCGGGAACCGGATATCCACATGGACGAATGTGCCTGGATCGACGGAGGATGCACGCGTCGAAACCCATCGGCGACCGGCAATCCGTACCGGAAGCGGCACCGCGCCCGACGAAGCGCCGATGCTCACCGTCGAAAGTCACAGTGGCGAGCGTCGTTTCGGCGGCCGGATATCCACACGGGAATGCGTAGACGCATCGCTCGCAACCTCGCGTCCAGGCGTGACACGGACGGTGCTTCGCGTGGCTTCATCGGTCGAGCGGCTGCTTCTTCGCGCGCTGCGCGCAGATCACGGGCCCAGATTCACCATTGGGTTACACGATGCGTCGAGTCCCGCGAACAGGCGAAGACGCGCACCGAAACCCGCATGTTGCGAACCACGCGCCGGCGCTCACCGTTAGAATGCACAGCCCTTCGATTGGGGCCGGAGCCGGATGCATACGTCCCCGGGCACGTATGCGGCAGTCACGCGCTCGCGACAGTCGGCTAGAATGCGCGGCGCGCCGAACCGCGGCAAACGGCGCGAAACCCGCGCCGGTGCAGGCGCCCCGCGTGATCGGGCGCGACACTCACCATCGAATTTCACAGCGTTTCGCTTCGTCTTGCCGCGAGTTGTCCACAACCTGCGTCATCTATCGCGCCGCATCCGGTCACCCTCACCTGTGAAAACCACAGCGCGCCGAGTCGTTTCGCGACGCGGATATCCACAACCCGGCACCCGACCGGATTTTCATCCGCCGTTCGGCGGATGCGTTGTTGGACGAAAGCAGCGGAAAGCCCGGAGGGCTTGTCCGGGCGGCCTCGGCGGCACGCTCACCATTCAGATGCACAGCGTTTCGAGTGGCTGGGGCGACGGGTTGTCCACATTCGTTCGACGACGCCTCACCGCACCGGCACGCGCGCCCGGACGACGTTATTCGGCAATCGACCGGATGACCTTCGCCGGATTGCCGCCGACCAGCGTATTCGGCGGCACGTCCCGGGTGACGACGGCCGCGGCCGCGACGACCGCGTTCTCGCCGATCGTCACGCCGCCGATGATCGTCGCGCCCGCGCCGATCCACACGTTGCGTTCGATCACGATCGGCTTCGCGACCACGCCATCGCGCCGCCGCGAAGGTTCGACCGGATGACCGGACGTGATCAGGCTGACGTTCGGGCCGATCATCACGTCGTCGCCGATCTCGAGTCCGCCCAGATCGTAGAACGTGCAGTTCTGGTTGACGAACACGTTGCGCCCGAGCTTCATGCCGGTGCCGCCGGTCGCATGGAACGGCGGGATCAGCACGAAGCCGTCGTCGACCTGCGTGCCGATCAGTTCACCGAACAATGCGCGCACGTCGGCCGCATCGTCGAACGTCAGGCGGTTGAGCCGCGCGGTGATCGCCATCGCCCGTCTGACCTCGGCCACCATGGCCGCCGATTCGGGCGTTCTGCGCGGAACGAACGTGGTGCGATCGTCGTTTGTCATGCGTGACTTGTCTCCTCGTTATTGCGGCGGCGCGTTTCCGGTCGCAGCCGGACGATCGCGTTGCAGTATGCGCGGGTACGGCGGAATGCGGCCGGGCGCATCGTAACGATGCGGATTTGCGTTGAGACCTCTCGATTTTTATAACTAGTTTATAAATAACTAGTCATTCATTGAACTCCCGTTGCCGAAGGCTTCACGAGGCATTTCGCCCGGTTCATCCGTGCTCCCGCGCACCGAATCAGGCACACGCAACCGACCGGCGCCCATGGCCGGGTTCCTCTGTCCGAACCTCCCGCGCTCGGGTACGCTTGAGCATCCACCGGATCGACAGCAGCACCCAAACGCGGAGGCGCGATGAAGCTCTACTACTGGCCGAAGACCCGGGCATTCCGGGCGCTGTGGATGCTCGAGGAACTCGGTGTGGTGTACGAACTCGTGCCGATCGACCTGCGCTCGCACGAGCAGGGCAGCGATGCGTTCGTGCAAGTCAACCCGATGGCCAAGCTGCCCGCGCTCGACGACGGCAGCGCGCCGTTCGCCGAATCGGGCGCCGTGCTGCTCTATCTTGCCGACCGTTGCCCCGGCGCCGGGCTCGGCGTCGCGCCCGACGATCCGCTGCGCGGCCGTTTCCTTCAGTGGATGTTCTTCACACCGACCTGTCTCGAACCGGCGATGGCCGAGAAATTCACCGGCGCGTCCGGCAATCCGGTCGCGTTCGGCTGGGGCAACATCGCGCGCGTGCAGCGCGCGCTCGCGCAAGCGCTCGCCCACAGCCGCTGGCTCGTCGGCGACCGCTTCACCGCGGCCGACCTGCTGCTGGCCAGCACGCTGAAGATCGCGTTCGACGCACATCTGCTGCCGCACGAAGGCGTGCTCGGCGACTACGTCGCGCGCGCCGAGGACCGCGACGCGTTCCGCCGCGCGGTCGCGATCGAACAGCGCGAAGCGGCGCGTCTGCTGCACGCGTGACGCCCGAACGGGCGGCGCCCCGCCGCCCTCGATCACGCCTGCGCCGCGGGCCCCGGCGACGACGCGTCCGCGTCGATCACCACGCCCGGCGAACCACGCTCGTCCGTGTCGACGTCGATCGGCACGACTTCGTGAAAATGCGTGTAATCGATGTGCGTGATGCCGTCCTCGTCGTGCATCAGGTCGACATAGCGGTGGCGCCAGCGGATCTCGCCATGCGCCCACGCATGACGCGCCTGCATGACCTGCGCGGTAGTCTCGTCCGAGCCCTCGATCGTGATCAGCAATTGCGCGTCGCGCGCGGCGAGCGATTCGGGCGTCTCGCCGAACAGCGCGCTCGACTCGTCGATCACGTGCATCAGGTTCCAGCCGAGCAGGAAGATCGGATGCTCGCTGCGCACGAGCGGCAGGTCGTGAATCTTGCGCAGCGAGTAGCCCTCGTGCGTGCCTTCGACGCGCATCAGCCGCAGTTTCGCCTGCGCCTCGGCAATCACGTTCTGGCGGGCATTCGCGGCGCGCACCATCAGCGTCATCCGGCCGTTCAGCGGCCGCACGATCGCGTAGCGCGCGAACAGGATCTTCGCCTGCGGCCGCGAAAACCGCGCGAACACGAGCCCGGTGGCCAGCGCGATGCCCGACATCCCGACGAAGATCTCGAACGTCGCGACGAGGTGCGCATAGACCGTCTGCGGATGCATGTCGCCGTAGCCGACGGTCGCGAGCGTCTCGACGCTGAAGAAGAACGCGCCGCCGAAGCCGGCCGGCGACTGGTTCGCGATCGGCGCATGGCCGAGCAGATAGAGCGTCGCGAAGCCGCCGTTGAGCAGCAGGAACAGCACCGCAAGCGACAGGAAGAACACCGGCCAGCTCACCGTCAGCGCGCGATGGTAGAAGTCGCGCCAGCCGAGCGGCGGCATCCCATACGCGATCACCGGGCGGGTGCCCGACCAGATCTTGCGGCCACGGCCGCGGGAGGCTGGGGAGGACGAATCGACGTTCATCGCGCGGCGCCGGTTGCAGGGAGGCGATGAGCGTAGCACGCGCGGCGGCGGCCGGGAATGCGGGCCGGCTCGGAACGGAAATCCGCCGCGCAGGCACAAAAAAAGCCGGCCGCGGGAGCGGCCGGCTGCGTCGTCATGCGAGCGCGCGCGTCGTGCGCGCCGCGCTCACTTCCGGTCGACGATCACCTGGTCGAACGTGCCGCCGTCGGCGAAATGGGTCTTCTGCGCGTTCGCCCAGCTGCCGAAGACCTGCTCGACGCTGAACGTCTTCAGCGCCTTGAACTCGGCCGCATGCTTCTTCAGCACGGTCGCGTCGCGCGGGCGCAGATGGTGCTGCGCGATGATCTCCTGCGCTTCCGGCGTGTACAGGTAATCCAGATACGCCTGCGCGACCTTGCGCGTGCCTTTCTTGTCGACCACCTTGTCGACGACGGCGACGGGCGGCTCCGCGAGGATGCTCGCCGACGGATACACCGCGTCGAATTGCGCGCCCGATGCGCCCGTGTCCATCAGCGCGACCTCGTTCTCGAACGTGACGAGCACGTCGCCGATGCCGCGCTGCGTGAACGTCGTCGTCGCGCCGCGGCCGCCCGAATCGAGCACCGGCACGTTGCGGAAGATCGCCTTCTCGAAGTCGAGCGCCTGCTGGTCGGTCGCGCCCTTCTGCTTCTGGAAGCCCCATGCGGCGAGATACGCATAGCGGCCGTTGCCCGACGTCTTCGGGTTCGCGATGATCACCTGGACGCCCGGCTTCGCGAGATCGCTCCAGTCCTTGATCGCCTTCGGGTTGCCCTTGCGCACGAGGAACACCATCGTCGTCGAGTACGGCGAGCTGTTGTCCGGGAAGCGTGCGCGCCAGTCCTTCGGCAGCAACTGGCCGCGCTCGGCGAGCAGGTCGATGTCGTTCGGCTGGTTCATCGTCACGACGTCGGCCTGCAGCCCCTGCAGCACCGACAGCGCCTGTGCGCTCGATGCGCCGTGCGACTGCTTGATCGTGACCGTCTCGCCGGTCTTCTGCTTGTAGGCGGCGGCAAAGCTCGCGTTGATGTCCTTGTACAGCTCGCGCGTCACGTCGTACGACACGTTCAGGATCGACGTGTCCGCGTGCGCGGCCGTCGCCGCCACGACCAGCGCCGCCGCCGCGCCCGTGTGCAGCCAGCGGCCGATCCCCTTGATGCTTGCCATCGTGATATGCCCCGTTTCCAGTGGTGGTGAATGTGCGTGACCGCACGCGTACGCGCTGTCATCGAAACGTAAGCGGGCATTCTAGCGGCCGGGCGCGGCGCGCTTTCCAATCAGTCGTGGAAAGCAAATCTCGAATCCTGCTAAGCGGCGGCCGGGGCTCGCGCGCGCCGCCGCTCCGGTGTTAAGATCGCCGCTCAGCCCATTCACGGTTCATCCATGTCCGCTACCCTGCGCTCGCCCTCGATCCTCGCCGCCGTCGCGGCAGGTGCGCGCGCGGCCGGGCTGAAACTGAAAAAACGACTCCTCGACTGACGGGGGCGTCGCGTCCCGTCAGGCGAATGCCGGACGGGATGCCCGCAGGTCGTTTCATTCTCCTTGCACGCACGCCTCGCTCCGGCACACCGCCGGCGGAACGGTTCCTTCCCACTCCGTTTCCACCCTGAGGTTTTGCATGAACACACGTTTCGAAGGTATCTGGCTGCCGATCATCACGCCGTTCCACCACGGCGAGGTCGACCATGCGGCGCTCGCGCGGCTTGCGCGCCACTATGCGGCCGCGGGCATCGCGGGTTTCGTCGCGGGTGCGACGACCGGCGAAGGCGTGCTGCTCGACGCGCGCGAACAGGACGCGGTGTTCGCGACGCTGCGCGACGCGGCGCCCGGGCTGCCGATCGTCGTCGGGCTGACCGCGAGCGCGACGCATTTCGCGGCCGCCCGCGCACGGGAACTCGCGGCGCTGCGCCCGGACGGGCTGCTCGTCACGCCGCCCGTCTACGTGCGGCCGACGCAGGACGGCATCCGCCGCCATGTCGAGGCGATCGTCGACGCGGCCGACCTGCCGGTGCTCGTCTACAACATCCCGTACCGCACCGGCGTGAACGTCGAACTGGACACGCTGCAGGCGCTCGCCCGCGATCCGCGCGTCGCGGGCATCAAGGAATGCGGCGGCACGCTCGACCGGATGAGCCGGCTGGTGCACGACACGCCGCTCGCGATCCTGTCCGGCGACGACAACCAAAACTTCGCGGCGATGTGCGCGGGCGCGCACGGCGCGATCGCGAGCAGCGCGCACGTGCTGCCCGACTGGCATGTGCGGATTCACGCATGGCTGCGCGACGGGCGGCTCGCCGATGCGCGGCGCCTGTCGGTCGCGCTGCAGCCGCTCGTCGCGGCGCTGTTCGCGGAACCGAACCCGGCGCCGGTGAAGGCCGTGCTCGCCGCGCAAGGGTGGTGCGAGGACGGATTGCGGCTGCCGTTCGTGCCGGCGAGCGAAGGGTTGCGAGCGCGGTTGGACGCGCTTTGCGCGGCGCTCGAAGCAATCGAGCCGGACGTCGCCACGGCATAGGCCGCTAAGCCACGCATGGCGCTGGCGGCAGATGAATCCCGCCCCGACGGATTATTTCAAACTGTCAAAACCAGGGACCGGTCATACCGAGCCAGATGCGCGTCGGCCGTCACAAGCCGAAGGGGTTCATGTCGCGCCTGCGCGACCAGCAATCAATCGAAAGGATCGCGATGGTGATGAGGCAAATCGCGCACCGCGGCTCCATGTACGGCGCGAACCGGTAACTCGCGAATCCCGCTTGCGCTGATTGCGCGGATCAGCTCGCCAACGTCGATGTCGAGCTTCCCAAGGCCGGCCTTGATGGCGGCCTCCCAGATGCTCGCGCTGCTGACGAAGCGTTCGTCAGCAGCCGAGATCAGTCTGCGCGCACGCGTGCTGAGCCTCGGATCGTTGGTCGCGATCCACAGGAAGATGTGCGTATCGAGCAACAGGCGCATCACCGTCCTTCGAAAGCATCCAGCAGATAATCGGGCAGCGGCGCATCGAAGTCGTCCGCGATCCGGACCTGTCCCTGCAGGACCCCGAACCGAACGGGTAGCGAGGCAGGCGCGGACTGATCGGCGGGTTCCCCGTCACTGCGGATCGAACCATCCGTCCGATGCGCAGGATCGATCGCGCCGGCACCGGGAACATTCGCTTTTTGCATGATGACCTCCGTTTCAGATGATCATCACTGTAGTCAGGTTCGCCCGATCGATCCATTCGGCCAATCGGCAGAGGGGCTGTCGGATAACCGGCAGTGACCATCGCGAACGTGTCGTCAGGCCGCCAACGCCGCGCCTTCCGCCCCCGTCGCCCCCCGCACCGCCTGCGTCACGATCCGCGCAAGCCGGTCGACCGTCGGCGTTGCCGACGACGTGCGCCGCAGCAGGATCAGCGGCAGGCCAGGCAGCGCCGGCAGCCCGCACGACGCCGCATCGAGCACGCGCACCGACGCGGGCAGCCCGTAATGCGAGCGCACCGTCAGCCCGAGGCCGGCCGCCGCGGCCGCCCATAGCCCGGCCAGGCTCGGCGTCGTGAACGCGACGCGCCACGGCACCCCCGCGCGGTCGAGCGCATCGGTCGCCGCGCCGAAGAACCGGCACGGCCGGTCGAACACGACGAGCGGCAACGCCTCGCCCGTCGCGTGCACGGCGCGACCGCCGGTTTCGTCGACACGGCCCGTCACGCCGGCATCCCCGCCGCCATCCGGCACACCGGCACCACCACCCGCCGCCGCGCCGATCCATTGCATCGGCACCTGCGCGATCGCTTCGCTGTCGATCCCCGCCCGCGACACGAGCGCCGCCGACGCCGGATCGCCCCACACGAGCGCCAGATCGAGCTGGTTCGCGTCGAGCCGGTCGAGCAGATCGGCGTTGCGCGCCACGCGCGCCTCGATCTTCACTTTCGGATGCGCACGCGCGAACCGCCCGAGCACGTCGGGCAGGATCGCTTCGCCGAAATCCTCCTGCAACCCGACGCGCACCCAGCCGTCGAGATTCACGCCACGCACGGCCGCGGCCGCTTCATCGTTCAGCTCGATCATCCGCCGCGCGTAGTGCAGCATCGCGTTGCCGGCGTCGGTCAGCGCGAGCCCGCGTCCGGCCTTCACGAACAACGGCGTGCCGGCCTGCTCCTCGAGCTTGCGGATCTGCGCGCTCACCGCCGACGACGAGCGCGCGACGCGCTCGGCCGCCTTGGCGAAACTGCCGAGATCCACGCCCGCGACGAGGCTGCGCAGCGCCGCGACATCGAAGTTGGGCCGCGCCAGCGCGGCATCGGCCCCCGCGAGCGGCTCGCCGCCGTCGCGCGGCAGGTCTTGTCCAGGCATTTCAACCATCCTGTTTCATCGAACAATTCATCAAAAACTTTCCGATTTTCAGGATGAATGTAGGCCGCCAGACTGTGGACGTCAACTTCGAACCGGGCCTGCCGTCATGGACACTTCGTGCATCGTTTCTCCTGCTTCGCCAGCCCGCGACGTGCGCGGGCCGGCCCATCGCTGGCGCGTGCTGGCCGCCGGCGTCGCCGCGAACATGAGCTTTTCGGCCGCCGCGGCCGGCATTCCGACCACGGCCGTGTGGATGCGCTCGGCCTATCACCTCGACAACGGCGCGCTCGGCCTCGTGCTCGGCGCGCTCGGCTTCGGCGTCGCGCTGTCCGAGCTGCCGTGGGGCATCGCCGCCGACCGCTTCGGCGACCGCCGCGTGCTGCTGACCGGGCTCGTCGCGACGGCCGCGATGCTCGCGCTGATGGTGGGCACGGTCGTCCCGACCGCGCACGCGGCGCCGCCGCTGATGCGGGTCGTCGCGGCCATGTGCTGCGTCGGCCTGCTCGGCGGCAGCGTCAACGGCTCGAGCGGACGCGCGGTGATGCGCTGGTTCGGCGAGCGCGAACGCGGGCTCGCGATGAGCATCCGCCAGACGGCCGTGCCGCTCGGCGGCGGCCTCGGCGCGGCGCTGCTGCCGTCGCTCGCGTCGCATGCCGGCTTCGCCGCGGTGTTCGGGGCGCTGATGCTGCTGTGCGCGGGATCGGCCGCACTCACCTGGCGTTGGCTGCACGAACCGCCTGCCGAGCCGGCCGCGGCGCCCGTCGCGACGCGCCGCATCGCCCAACGGCCACCGACCGCCGGCCACGCGCGCAACCCGCTCGCGAGCGGCCCCGTGTGGCGCATCGTGCTCGGCATCGGCCTGCTGTGCGCGCCGCAATTCGCGGTGCTCACGTTCGCGACGGTGTTCCTGCACGACTTCGGCCGGCTCGGCCTGTCCGGCATCAGCGCGGCGATGGTCGCGCTGCAGCTCGGCGCGATGGTGATGCGGGTGTGGAGCGGCCGCCATACCGACCGGCACGGCAATCGACGCGCGTACCTGCGCGGCTCCGTGTTCGTCGCGGCCGGGTCGTTCACGCTGCTCGCGGCGGCGACGGCCGGCAGCCCGCATGTGCCGCTCGCCGCGATCGTCGCGATTCTCGTGTTCGCCGGCATCTGCGTGTCGGCGTGGCATGGCGTCGCGTACACGGAGCTCGCGACGCTCGCGGGCGCGAACCACGCGGGCACCGCGCTCGGGATGGCGAACACGATCGTCTACCTCGGGCTGTTCGCGACGCCGCTCGCGATTCCGCCGCTGCTCGCCGCGAGTTCGTGGAGCGTGGTGTGGCTCGCGGCCGCGCTGGTCGCGGGCGCGACCTATCCGCTGTTCGCGGCGAAATAACCGCCGCCCGTTTCACTCGGACGTCGCGGCAAGGACCCGCGACGCCCGCTCCCCCGTCAGGCCGCCTCGCGCGCCAGCGCGCGCCGCGCGGCCGGCCGTTCGGCCTCGCGCTGCGCATGAGCGGTCCATGCGGGATGCCGCGTCATGTCGAGCCCGATCGCGACGCCCCACCGATACAGCACGAGCAGGAACGGATCGACGATCGAATGCGCGCCCGGCTCGGCCCACGTGCGCCCGTCGGCCAGCAGGGCTTCGATCGACGCGTTCGCGGCCTCGATCGTGCCGCGCCCATGCGCGCTGATCGCGCCGTGCAGCGCCGGATCGTCGATGAAGCGCCCCGGCCGCCACAGCGCGCCATACCCGACGCCATGCACCCAGCCGACCAGCCAGGCGAGCCATTCGTGGCAGCGCGCCTCGCGCAGCGGATCGTCGAGCGGCAGCAGTTGCGCGTCCGGATAGCGGCGCGCGAGATACGTGAGGATCGCCGGCGTTTCGGTCAGCACGCGCGGCTCGCCCGGAATCGCGAGCACGGGCACGCGCGCCTTCGGGTTGATCGCGAGATAGCGCGCTTCGAGGTTCTGCTGTTCGCGCACGGACACGATTTCGACGTCGAACGGCGCGCCGGTTTCCTCCAGCGCGATGTGGGCGGCAAGCGAGCAGGCGCCCGGCGAAAGGTAGAGACGATAGGCGTTCATGGCGGTGTGGCCCGATGGGGCTGTGGAAGACGGAACCGAGTGTAGGAACGCGTACCGATACGCGGCAAACGATGAATTGTCGTGCTCGGACATTAGTGTTACTAATACCCGTATGCGACGCATCCACCTCCCTCCGCTGCAGACGCTGCGTGCGTTCGAAACCGCCGTGCGGCTGCAGAGCTTCACGCGCGCAGCCGACGAGCTCGCGCTCACGCAAGGCGCGGTCAGCCAGCACATCCGCGCGCTCGAGGCGCAGCTCGGCTATCCGCTGTTCACGCGCGAGCGCAACGGTGCGACGCCGACGCACGCCGCGCACGCGCTCGCGCTGCAGGTCCGCCAGGGCCTGAGCGTGCTCGAACGCGCGTTCGAACCCGCGCTGGCGGTGCGCCGCCGCCCGCGCACCTGCGACGTGACGCTGAACGTGAGCGTGCTGCCGAGCGTCGCCGAGCGCTGGCTCGCGCCGCGCCTGCCGCGCTTCTCCGCCGCGCATCCGCACATCTCGATCGTGCTCCATCCGGACGTGGCGCTCGCACCGCTGCGCAAGCGCGACCGCATCGACGTCGCGCTGCGCTACGGGCCCGGCACCTGGCCCGGCGTCGTCGCCGAGAAGCTGATGAACGAGACGATCTTTCCGGTCGCGAGCCCCGCCTACCGCAATCGCGACGGCGTCGCCCCGCGCACGCCGGCCGACCTCGTCCGCGCGACGCTGCTGCGCCATCCCGCGCAACCGTGGGAACCGTGGTTCCAGGCCGCGCGGCTCGACCTCACCGAATCCGCGCGCGCGCCCCGTTTCACCGATACGAACGCGCTGATCGACGCAGCACGGCAAGGCCGCGGCGTCGCGCTCGCGCGCCGCTCGCTGATCGAGCCCGAACTCGCGGACGGCACGCTCGTGCGCGTGTCGACGGTGCGCATCGCCGACGTGTATGCGCACTACGTCGTATGGCGCCCCGGCCATCCGCACGAAGCGGCGATCCGCACCTGGCTCGACTGGCTGCGCAGCGAAGTGCGGCGCAGGACGCCGCGGCGCTGACGTCGCGGCTCACGCACGCGTCGGCATCGCCACCTTGTCGAGCGTGATCGGCAAGTCGCGCACCCGCACGCCGGTTGCGTGATAAACCGCATTGGCGATCGCGGCCGGCACGCCGGTGATGCCGATCTCGCCGATGCCGCGAATGCCGAGCGGATTGAAATGCGTGTCGCTTTCGTCGACGAAACTCACGTCGAGCGCGCCGATGTCCGCGTTCACGGGCACGTGATATTCGGCAAGATTCGCGTTCGTGAAGCGGCCGTGGCGCACGTCGAGATGCGAACCCTCCTCGAGCGCGGTACCCAGTCCCCATACCATTCCGCCGATCAACTGGCTGCGCGCGGTCTTCGCGTTGAGCAGACGCCCGACGCTGTACACGCCGACGATGCGCGGGACGCGGATCGTGCCGAGCTCCGCGTCCACGCGCACTTCCGCGAACACCGCGCCGAACGAATGAGACGCGTAGCGCGACTTCTCGTCGCCCGGCTTCGTCGTCGCCTGCGCGTCGATCGGTCGACCGCCCGCGCGCGCGAGCACCGCCGCGGCCGGATCGCGCCGCGACGGCGCGCCGCGATGCACGATCCAGCCGTTGTCGACCGTCACGTCATCGGCCGCGGCGCCGTGCAGCGGCGACCCCGGATCGGCGATCGCCAGCGCGATCAGCTTCGCGCGCGCCTGCCACGCGGCCTCGCGCACGGCCGGCGCCACGCTCGCCGCCGACTGCGAGCCGCCCGATACCGGCGCGCGCGGCAGGCTGGAATCGCCGAGCACGAAGCGCACGTTCCGCGGCGCGAAACCGAGCGCATCGGCCGCGACCTGGGTCATCACGGTGTAGGTGCCGGTGCCGATGTCCTGCGTGCCCGACGCGACTTCGGCCGTGCCGTCCGGCAAGATCCGCGCACGCGCCGACGCCTCGCTGCGGTTCGCCGGATACGTGGCGGCCGCCATCCCGAGGCCGATCAGCGTGTCGCCGTCGCGCATCGTGCGCGGCGCGCCGGCTCGGCGCGACCAACCGAAGCGCTGCGCGCCGACGCGGTAGCATTCGCGCAGCGCGTTGCTCGACCATGGCTTGCCGTCCTGCGGATCGACTTCCGCGTAATTCGCGAGCCGCAGCGCGACCGGATCCATGCCGAGCCGCCACGCAAGCTCGTCCATCGCCGATTCCAGCGCGAACGAGCCGGACGCCTCGCCGGGCGCGCGCATGAACGTCGGCGTGCCGACGTTCAGCGACACGATCCGGTGCGTGGTCGCGTGGTTCGGCACCGCGTACAGGATGCGCGACGGCATCCCGCAGGTCTCCATCCAGTCCTCGAACGTCGACGTGGTGGCGATCGTGTCGTGGCGCATCGCCGTCAACGTCCCGTCCTGGCGCGCGGCCAGCACGATGCGCTGCTCGGTGAACGGCCGCCCGCCGACCGGGCCGAACATCTGCGGCCGCGTCAGCGCGAGCCGAACCGGGCGCCCGACCTGTTTCGCCGCCATCGCGCACAACGACACGTGCGACCACGACGAACCCTTGCAGCCGAAGCCGCCGCCGAGGAACGGCGAAATCACGCGCACCTGCTCCGGTGCGATGCCGAAGACCGCGGCCACCGCCGCGCTCGTGCCCGACACGCCCTGCGTCGCATCGTGCAGCGTGAGCATCGGGCCGTCCCAGCGCGCCATCGTCGCGTGCGGCTCGATCGGGTTGTGGTGCTGCATCGGCGTCGTATAGGTTGCGTCGATGCGCACCGCGCCTTCGCGCAGGCCGGCATCGAGGTCGCCGCGCTGCGTGTCCATCGCACGCCCCTGCTGTTTCGGCGGCACGCGCGCGCCGTGCTTCGCCTGCGCGAAATCGAGCACGGCCTCGCTCGCGCGATAGCGCACCTGCACGGCGTTCGCGGCGTCGGTCGCCTGCTCGAGCGTCTCGGCGACGACGACCGCGACGGGCTCGTTGCTGTAGCGCACCGTGTCGTCCTGCAACAACGTGAGCCGGCGCCCGGCGGGCGGCGACAGCGGCGGCCGGCCGCCGTCGGGCAGCCGCATCGCGTTCTCGTGCGTGATCACGATCAGCACGCCCGGCATCGCGCGGGCCCGCGCCGCATCGATCGATTCGATGCGCCCGGATGCGATCGTGCTCGTCACGAGCACCGCGTGCGCGAGCCGCGCATCGGCAAACTCGGCCGCGTAGTGCGCGCCGCCCGTCACCTTGAGTACGCCGTCGACACGGTCGAGCGGCTGTCCCGTCAACGTGTTCATGCGACACCTCCCGTCGTGGCGGCTGCCGTTGCGACCGCACGGACGATCGCCCGCTGCGCGAGCGCGACCTTGAATCCATTGCCGTCGAGCGGCCGCGCATCGCGCAACGCCAGCGCGGCCGCCTCGCGCAGCGTCGCGTCGGTCGGCGTGCGGCCCGCGAGATGCGCTTCCGCCTCCAGCGCCCGCAACGGCTTGTGGGCGACGCCGCCCAGCGCGATCCGCGCGTCGGCAACGTGCGGGCCGTCCATCCGCAAGGCGGCCGCGACCGACACCAGCGCGAACGCGTAGCTCGCGCGATCCCGCACTTTCAGATAGTGCGCATGGTCGGCGAAGCGCGGCGGCGGCAAGTCCACCGCGGTGATCAGCTCGCCCGGTTCGAGCGTCGTGTCGAGATCGGGACGATCGCCCGGCAAGCGGTGAAACGACGCGATCGGAATCTGCCGTGCGCCGCGCGGGCCGCTCACCTGCACGACGGCGTCGAGCGCGGCGAGCGCGACGCTCATGTCCGACGGGTTCACCGCCACGCAGTGCGGACTGGCGCCGAGGATCGCGTGCATCCGGTTGTGGCCGCCAATCGCCGCGCAGCCGCTGCCCGGCTCGCGCTTGTTGCACTGCGCGAACGCTGGATCGTAGAAATACGGGCAGCGGGTGCGCTGCATCAGGTTGCCGCCGACGGTCGCCATGTTGCGCAATTGCGCGGACGCCCCGGCGAGCAACGCCTGCGACAGCAGCGGATAGCCGGCGCGCAGGCGCGGATGATCGGCCGCATCGCTGTTGCGCACGAGCGCACCGATGCGCATACCGCCGCCGGGCAACGCATCGACCGTATCGAGGCCCGCGATCCGCGTGATGTCGATGAGCGTGACGGGCCGCGCGACGCCGCCCTTCATCAGGTCGAGCAGGTTCGTGCCGCCGCCGATGAAGGCCGTGCCGGGCCGCTGCGCCGCGCGCACGGCGCCGGCGACGTCGGTCGCGCGCTCGTAGGAGATCGCTTCCATTGCGATGCCCTCCGTCGGCTAGCCGTGCGCCGCATGCGCGGCGCGCACGGCGGCGACGATGTTCGGGTACGCGCCGCACCGGCACAGGTTGCCGCTCATGCGCTCGCGGATCTCGTCGTCGGACAGGCGCGCGGGGCGGCGCCGCACGTCGTCGGTGGCGGCGCTCCCGGCGCCGGCCGCGAACTCATCGAGCAGCGCGGTCGCGGAGCAGAGCTGGCCGGACGTGCAGTAGCCGCACTGGAACGCATCGTATTCGACGAACGCGCGCTGCACCGGGCTCAGCACGCCGTCGCGCGCCAGCCCTTCGACGGTCGTGATCCGCTCGCCTTCGTGCATCACCGCGAGCGTCAGGCACGCGTTGATGCGCCGCCCGTCGACGAGCACCGTGCACGCGCCGCACTGCCCGCGATCGCAGCCCTTCTTCGTGCCCGTGAGGCCGGCGTATTCGCGCAGCGCGTCGAGCAGCGTGACGCGCGGTTCGAGCTGCAGCGTGTACGCGCGCCCGTTGATGTCGAGACGCACGGGCTGCGCCGGCGCCGTATCGCGGCGCGGCGCGGGCGGCTGCGCTGCCGCGTGCGGCGGCTGCGAATGAACGTGCGATGCGGCGCTGACGGTCGCGGCAGCCGCCGCGGATTGCAGGAAGCGGCGCCGCGCGGCGCTGGACGGCGTATCGTGCGGCAACGGCGGCGCCACGGGATGGCCGGGCCCGAGCGGCGACGGGGCGGCATCGCGCGCCGGTTCGGCGGACGGAGAATCGGATCGATCGCTGGACATGGCTTGTGCTCGCTCCATGGTGGAGGGACGCGGATGTGCCGCTCGTGCCCGGATGGCAGCGCAGTCGGCACGCGGATCGGCAAACGAGCAATTCCGGTGCCGCGACACCGCGGGAAGCCGCGCCTCTGCAGCGTGCCGGCGCCCGGCCGCGGCGCGCACATGCGATCGCCAGGCTCGGGCGCCCGAGATCGCGCGTTCATGACGCCACGCTGGCGCGCGGCTGGCAATTCACTGACGAAGCGGCAATAACGCCCGGTTTTCGGGCGAAACCGGCCGCCCGTCGATCGCAAGTTGCCGATCGCATCGCTGATGGCGCGCATGGCGGCCGCTTCGCGGTGGCCGGGTTGGGAAGTTGCGCGCCGTGTAAATGCGCGCAGCATCCGCGTCTGCTGGAAAATTCCGCCATGCGTGCAGGCGAATCGCCGCGAAGGCGCGCGGTCGGCCTGACGAAAACATGTCGCGATCGCGCCCCGATCGCCAACGATTCACCGAAACGTCGCATCGCGGCGGCATACTCGAAAACGTTTCCCGATCAGCCTGCCAGGAGAGAGAAGTCATGCGTCGCGTTTCCGTCGCCGTCGTTCTGTGTGCCGCCGTATTCGTCGCCGCCTGCAGCGACGACGCACCGCCCGACGCTCACGCGACCGACGCCGCGCCGCAGGCCGGCGCATCGAGCGGCGCCGCCAGCGCGTTCAACAGCGACGCGCCCGCGAACGCCGCCGCATCCGATGCCGCGCCGCTCGCGCCGCCCGTCGTGCACTACCCGCCCGATGACGACGACGATGCGAAGCCCGCCACGAACGCGGCCGCATCGAGCGCCGCCGCCTCGTCGCCGGGTTGATTCCTTCGTAACCTGACAGGAGTCGGCACCGCTCGCACAGAGCAGCAGGCGCTCGTGCGGAGGCGTGACGGGTATGACGTGACGGTGGGGTGGACGGCGGCGCAAACGGCACGTTCGCGCGCCGCTTCGCGAGCCACATCGAGAACGGCCGGCCGAGCGATTCAGCGCCGGCCGGCGTCAGGCCGGCGCGTCATCGGCGCGACGGTGCCGCATGCCGCGGCAGCCGCCGCGCAGCCTGCCCGTCAGACCGCGTGCGCGAGCGCGCGATCGACGAGCGCGGCCTCGAAGCCGTCGTCGGCGTCGCGAAAGCGCAGCGGCGCCGCGCAATGCACCAGCGTGTCGATGAAGTATTTCGCGCGCGGCCACGGCCCGAAGCCGGCCGCGGTGTTGATGTGCCCGGCGTCGCCGAGGTTCACGAACGCGCTGCCCAAACGCTGCGCGAGCGTGCGCGCATCGGCGAGCGGCATCCACGGATCGGTCTCGCTGCCGATCACGATCGACGGCACCGCGAGCCGGCGCGCGTCGAACGGCCCGGCAAACGTGAATTTCTTCGGGCTGGCCGGCGCGACGAACAGCACGCCCGCGACATCGCCCACGTGCGGCCACTGCGCGAGCGCATGCGCGGCCGCGAGGCAGCCGAAGCTGTGCGCGGCGAGCACGAACGGGCCGCGCTCGCGATCGAGCAGCGCGCGCACCGATTGCGCCCAGCCCGCGAGATCGGGCGCATCCCAGTCGTGCTGCTCGACGCGCAACGAGCGCGGGAACTGCCGCTCGAGCCAGGTCTGCCAGTGGGCGCCTTCGCTGCCGTGCAGGCCCGGAACGGTGACGAGCCGCGGCGGCCACGCCGATTTGCTGCATGCGCGCATGATTGCCCTCGCTTGCTTGAAGACGAGGTTCGATTGTGGCGCCGGGTACGCGGCGGCCGAACCAATATTTTGTGCTTTGCTTTTGCACGACCGGTGGCGCGGTGGCGGCCGGTGGCCGCGTGACGGCGGCCCGCACCGGCCGCGCCGTCCCGCACGACGGCGCGATGTGCCGCGAAACCGTAGAATGTGGGCTTCCCGTCAGCTTCACACGGAACCGGTCCCCGCGCCGACGCGCCGGACCGCTCGTCAGGAGACACCCGATGTCCGCTACGTCCGCCGGTGCGCTGCACCCGGCTTCGCTTGCCGTTCCCGCGGCGCGCCTTGCCGGCGCGCGCGCCCTCACGCAATGAAGATCCTGTTCTACTCGCCGCATCAGGAAGCCGGCGCATGGCGCGACGAGATCGCGCGTGCGCTGCCGGAAGCCGAACTGCGCGCATGGCAGCCGGGCGATACGGCCGCCGCCGACTACGCGCTCGTGTGGCGCCCGCCGCGCGAGTTGTTCGCGCCGCGCGACGGCCTGCGCGCGATCTTCAACCTCGGCGCGGGTGTCGATGCGCTGCTCGCGCTCGACCGCGCGCATCCGGGCACGCTGCCCGCGCACGTGCCGCTGGTGCGGCTCGAGGATTCGGGCATGGCGCGGCAGATGGTCGAATACGTGACGCACGCGGTGCTGCGCTACCTGCGCCGTTTCGACGAATACGACCTGCAGCAGCGCGAGCGCCGCTGGCAGCCGCTCGAGCCGCATGCGCGCGCGAACTTCACCGTCGCGGTCCTCGGGCTCGGCGTGCTCGGCGCCGAAGTCGCCCGCGCGCTCGCCGCCCTCGGCGTGCCGGTGCGCGGCTACAGCCGCAGCGCGAAGCAGCTCGACGGCGTCACGACCTTCGCCGGCGACGGCGCGTTCGACGCGTGCATCGACGGCGCGAAGGTGCTCGTCAATCTGCTGCCGAGCACGCGCGACACCGACGGCATCCTGTCGTCGCGTGCATTCGCGCGGCTCGCGCCCGGCGCGTACGTCGTCAACGTCGCGCGCGGCGCGCATCTCGTCGAAGCCGACCTGCTCGACGCGCTCGCGAGCGGCCAGGTCGCCGCGGCCACGCTCGACGTGTTCCAGCACGAACCGCTGCCGGACGACCATCCGTTCTGGCGTACGCCGCGCATCACGATCACGCCGCACAGCTCGGCCGAGACGCTGCGCGCGGAAGCCGTCGAGCAGATCGCCGGCAAGATCCGCGCGTTCGAGCGCGGCGCGCCCGTCAGCGGCATCGTCGACTACGCGCGCGGCTACTGAATTCCGCCACAAAGAGAAACCAGGAGACAACCATGACGTTCCCCACCGCCGTCAAGATCGTCGAAGTCGGCCCGCGCGACGGGCTGCAGAACGAGAAGACCTTCGTGCCGACCGACGTGAAGATCGCGCTCGTCGACCGGCTGTCGCGCGCCGGCTTCCGCAACGTCGAGGCCGCGTCGTTCGTGTCGCCGAAATGGGTGCCGCAGATGGCCGACGGCGCCGACGTGATGGCCGGCATCGAGCGTCGCCCGGGCACCGTGTACTCGGTGCTCACGCCGAACCTGAAGGGCTTCGAGAATGCGGTCGCGGCACGGGCCGACGAAGTCGTGATCTTCGGCGCGGCGAGCGAGGCGTTCTCGCAGCGGAACATCAACTGCAGCATCGCCGAGAGCATCGCGCGCTTCGAGCCCGTCGCGAAAGCCGCGAAGGATGCGGGCCTGCGGCTGCGCGGCAGCGTGTCGTGCACGCTCGGCTGCCCGTACCAGGGCGAGGTGCCGGTCGCGTCGGTGGTCGACGTCGTCGAACGGTTCGCCGCGCTCGGCTGCGACGAGATCGACATCGCCGACACGATCGGCGTCGGCACGCCGAAGCGCACGCGCGAAGTGCTGTCGGCCGTCACGCGCGTGTTCCCGCGTGAACGGCTGTCGGGCCACTTCCACGACACCTACGGCCAGGCGCTCGCGAACATCTACGCGGCGCTGTTCGAAGGGATCGAGATCTTTCACGCATCGGTCGCGGGCCTCGGCGGCTGCCCGTACGCGAAGGGCGCGACCGGCAACGTCGCGACCGAGGACGTGCTGTACCTGATGCAGGGCCTCGGCATCGAAACCGGCATCGACCTCGCGCAGGTCGTCGCCGCCGGCGATTTCATCTCGAACGCGATCGGCCGCGCGAACGTGTCGCGCGCCGGTCGTGCACTGCTCGCGAAAGCACGGAGCGCGGCCGACGCCGCGAACTGCGTCTGATCGCGCCACTCCACGGATTCATCAACATGACGACACCCGCTTCATTCGATTCCCTCCCCGATTCCGCGCGACGCGTCGCGCTACTGCTGCGCGAGCGCGGCCATGCGAAAGGCATCGTGATGCTCGCCGAAACCGGCAAGACGTCGGCCGAGGCCGCGGCCGGGCTCGGCTGCTCGGTCGCGCAGATCGCGAAGTCGATCCTGTTTCGCCGGCAGGCCGACGGCGCGCCCGTGCTGGTGATTGCGAGCGGCGTCAACCGCGTGGACGAAAGGAAGGTCGCCGAACAGGTCGGCCCGGTCGGCCGCGCGGACGCGAAGTTCGTGCGCGACAACACCGGCTATGCGATCGGCGGCGTCTGCCCGATCGGCCATCTGGTCGAACCCGTCACGCTGATCGACGCCGACCTGCTCGCGCTCGACAGCCTGTGGGCCGCCGCCGGCCATCCGCACGCCGTGTTCAACCTGTCGCCGCACGAACTCGTGTCGCTCACCGGCGCGCCGGTCGCGGACGTCGCGTTGCGGGAGTCCGCATGAGCAACGTGACGATGCCGGTCGCCACGGTCGCGTCGCCGTGCACCGACGTCTGCCGGATCGATCCGCGCACCGACTGGTGCGCGGGCTGCCTGCGCACGCGCGGCGAGATCAAGGGATGGCGTACGTCGGACGACGACGCGCGGCGCGCGCTGCTCGCGCGGCTCGACGCACGGCGGCGCCTGATCGCAGGCAGCGAGACATAAAAAAAAGCCGTTCAGCCTCACGGGCGAACGGCATCGAGATCGGAATCCTGTGAACGTGATCAACGTCACAGCCCGCATCATACGAGCGACGCGGCCGCATCGCATCGGGTGTTTCCCTACAACTTCTTACAGCGCTTTTCCGAGTGCGCGCGGCGTCCGCAGGGCGTCGTTTCAACCGCAATCTCCGTTCCCGACTCGCCCCTTCGACGGCCGCTGCATGAGCCCGCCACGGCGCCGAATCGTCTGACCGTATCAGTTGCCGACCGCCGTGCGACGCGCCGGCACGATGCGCCAGCCGAGGTTCACGCCGGCCGCCGCGAGCAGGATCAAGAGCGCGCCGACCACCTGCGTCCACGCGAGCGTCTGCCCGAACGCGACACGATCGACGACGATCGCGACGACCGGATAGACGAACGACAGCGCGCCCGTCATCGCGGTCGGCAGCTTCTGGACCGCGCCGTACAGCAACACGTACATCAGCCCGGTGTTGACGATGCCCAGCACGATCAGGTCGGCCCATTGCCCGACCGTCGCCGGCAAGGTGTCGAAGTGTGCGAACGGCGCAAGCAGCAGGACGCCGAGGCCGACCTGCAGCAGTGCGAGCAGATGCGGCGGCGTGCCCTTCAGGTGCTTCGTGATGATCGACGAGATCGCATACAGGAACGCCGCGCCGAGCGACAGCGCGACCCCTTCCAGGTATTCGCCGGGCACCGCGAGCACGGCCGGCTCCACGCGCACCACGAACACCAGCCCCGCGAACGCGAGCACGAGCCACGCGACCGTCGACGCGGTGATCCGCTCGCGGAACACGATGGCGCCGAGCGCGACGAGCATGAACGGCTGGGTGTTGTAGACAGCGGTCGCCATCGAGATCGACGCGCGCGAATAGGCGGCGAAGAGCAGCAGCCAGTTCGCGACGATCGCGAGGCTGCCGAACATCGTGAGCACGAGCATCCGCGGCGAGAACAGCGAGCGGCGCAGGAAACCGAACGCCGCACAGACGATCGCGAGCGTCGCGGTGCCGAATACGCAGCGGAAGAACACGACATTGGTCAGCGGCTGCTGCGACGACATCACGAGCCAGCCGATCGTGCCGGACATCAGCATCGCGACGATCATCTCGGCGGCGCCGCGGCGAATTTCATTCGTGGCCATCAGGAACTCCGTTGAAGAGAGTGGATGACTTCGATTCTAGAAACTTGCTTTCGCCGCAACCACGGCTAAACTGAAGTGAATCAGCCGATTCACCTTCGAAAGCAAAGCAATCATGCCGAAACGCCTTTCCCCGCCTGCCGTCGCGTCGCTCGACGCGACCGACCGCGCGATCGTCGCCGCGCTGGCCGACGACGCCCGCATCGCGACCAGCGAACTCGCCCGGCAGATCGGGTTGTCGGCGCCCGCGACCGCCGACCGCGTGCGGCGGCTCGAGGCGCAAGGCGTGATCGCCGCATTCACCGTCGAGCTCGACCCGCGCGCGCTCGGCTACACGCTGCAGGCGATCGTCCGCGTGAAGCCGCTGCCGGGCCAGTTGCATCTGGTCGAGGAGTTGCTGCGGCGGATTCCCGAATTCGTCGAATGCGACAAGGTCACCGGCGACGACTGCTTCATCTGCCGGCTCTACCTGCGCACGATCGAGCATCTCGACGACATCCTGTCGAAGGTGACGGAGCGCGCGGAGACGAGCACCGCGATCGTGAAATCGACACCCGTGCCGCGCCGCCTGCCGCCGCTCGTCGAAGACGAGCACGCGCACCGCTGAGCCGCGAGCGGCACGCCCCGCCGAGGCGCGGGCGACCCGCGCCGGCCGCCTGCAGGCACCGTCACGCAGCCGCGTCGCGCGCGTCGAAGAACGCGAGCAGTTCGTCGATCAGCGCGGCGGGCGCCTCTTCCGGAATGTAGTGCCCGCAGTCGAGCGCACGGCCGCTGACGTCGCGCGCGACGCGCCGCCATTCGTCGAGCGGATCGAAGCAGCGGCCGACGATCCCGTGCTCGCCCCACAGCACGCGCAGCGGGCACGCGACCTTGTTGCCGCGTTCGAGATCCGCACGGTCGTGCTCGAGATCGATCGTCGCCGACGCGCGGTAGTCCTCGCACATCGCGTGCACGGCGCCCGGCTGCGCGAGCGCCGCCCGGTACGCGTCGAGCGCCTCCGGCGCGAACGGCGCCAGCCCGGCCGACCGGTTGCCCATCACGCGCTCGATGTACGCATCGGTGTGCGCGCCGACCAGCGTCTCGGGCAGCGGCGCCGGCTGGATCAGGAAGAACCAGTGGAAATACGCGGTCGCGAACGCGCGATCGGTTTTCTCGTACATCGCGAGCGTCGGCGCGATGTCGAGCAGCATCATCCGCTCGACGGCATCCGCATGATCGAGCGCGAGCCGGTGCGCGACCCGCGCGCCGCGATCGTGCGCGCATACGTGGAACTGCTCGAAGCCGAAATGCCGCATCACGGCGACCTGGTCCGCCGCCATCGCGCGTTTCGAATACGGCGTGTGCCGCGCGTCGCTCGGCGGCCGGCCCGATGCGCCGTAGCCGCGCAGGTCGGTGGCGATCACCGTGAAGTGATCCGCGAGCGTCGCGGCAACGCGATGCCAGATCATGTGGGTCTGCGGATGGCCGTGCAGCAACAGCAGCGGCGGCCCCGTGCCTCCTTTGACACCGAAAATGTCGGTGTCCTGCACCGTCACGCGAAACGGTGCAAACGCCTCAAACGACATGGTTTGTTTCTCGTTGGTTTGTTATGGCGGCTATTTTAGGAGCGCCGGCGCGTCTTCACAGCGGGGTAAGCACCCGAAACCATAGAAAGAGAACACTCACTCGATTGCCGGCGCACCGCGCAGTTTGCTAAGCTCGCGTAGAATCGCACGACCGTTCGTATTAATATGAACGAACGCATTCCACAGCTACACTCGAATCACCGTCCGACCGCAACGCCCCCGGAGACTGGAGACATCACATGGCATTGCCCACCGTCCTGCAGAACCTGACGCTCCCCGTCATCGCGTCGCCGATGTTCATCGTCAGCTACCCCGAACTCGTGCTCGCGCAATGCAAGGCGGGCATCGTCGGCTCGTTCCCCGCGCTCAACGCGCGCCCGGCCGAACTGCTCGACGAGTGGCTCACGCAGATCCAGTCGGAACTCGCCGACCACAAGGCGAAACATCCCGATGCGGTGATCGGCCCGATCGCGGTCAACCAGATCGTCCACCAGTCGAACGCGCGGCTCGAACACGACGTGCGCGTGTGCGTCGAGCACAAGGTGCCGATCTTCATCACGAGCCTGCGCGCACCGGCGCGCGAGATCGTCGACGCGGTGCACAGCTACGGCGGCATCGTGCTGCACGACGTGATCAACCTGCGCCACGCGCAGAAGGCGCTCGAAGCGGGCGTCGACGGGTTGATCCTCGTCGCGGCCGGCGCCGGCGGCCACGCGGGCACGACGTCGCCGTTCGCGCTGGTCGGCGAAGTCCGCAAGATCTTCGACGGTCCGATCGTGCTGTCCGGCTCGATCGCGAACGGCGGCTCGATCCTCGCCGCGCAAGCGATGGGCGCCGACTTCGCGTACATGGGCACGCGTTTCATCGCGACGCAGGAAGCGCACGCGATCGACGACTACAAGCACGCGATCCTGAACGCGAAATCGTCGGACATCATCTACACGAACCTCTTCACGGGCGTGCACGGCAACTACATCCGCGAGAGCATCGAGAAGGCCGGCCTCGATCCGGACGCGCTGCCGGAATCCGACAAGACCAAGATGAATTTCGGCAGCGACAAGACGAAGGCGTGGAAGGACATCTGGGGTGCGGGCCAGGGCGTCGGCCTGATGGACGACCTGCCGAGCGTGGGTGCGCTCGTCGAGCGGCTCAAGCGCGAATACGACGACGCGAAGGCGCGGCTCGGCATCCCGCGCTGACGGAGGCGGCGGCCATCGCGGCCGCCATCGACGCGAAATCGTCGAGCCAAGCAAAAAGCGCGAACCGCAGCGGTTCGCGCTTTTTTTATTGCCCCGCCGCGGCGGACGATGCGGGTCAGACCGCGCGCTTCATCCGCGTGATCGGCAGCACGCGCAGACGCGCTTCGATCGACGGGCACAACGACTGCCCTTCGAAGCGCGCAGCCAGGAAGTCGACGAACGAGCGCACCTTCGCGGACACGTGACGACGGCTCGCGTACACCGCGTAGATCGGCGCCTCGTGCGGCGGCACCGAATCGAGCAGCACCGGCACGAGCCGGCCCGACTCGATGTCGTCGCCGACCACTTCGGTGCCGAGCAGCGCGATGCCCGCGCCGGCGAGCACGGCCGCGCGCAGCCCTTCGAGATGGTTCACGATCAGGTTGCCGTTCAGGCTCACGCGCGACGCGGCGGCCGCGTCGATCACCAGCGAATCGAGCATCGTCGAATTCGAATCGCGCCGCAGGTAGTTGTGGTTCGCGAGATCGGCGATCGTCTGCGGCGTGCCACGCTTCTCGAGATACTCGGGCGACGCGACCAGCAGGATGTGCGCGGTCGCGATCTGGCGCGCGACCAGCGACGACGATTTCAGGCCGTTCGGCGCCGCGCGCACCGCGACGTCGTAGCCTTCCTCGATCAGGTCGACCACGCGATCGGAGAGCGTCATGTCGACCGTCACGTCCGGGAACCGACCCGCGTAATCGGTGACGGCCTGCATCACGTGCCGCAGCCCGAACGCGGACAGCGACGTCACGCGCAGCCGGCCCTGCGGCACCACGCTCGCGGCGCCGACGGCCTGACCGGCTTCGTCGAGTTCGGACAGCGCCTGCACGAGGCGCTCATAGTATTCACGTCCGGCCTCGGTGGGCGCGACGCGTCGTGTCGTGCGATGCAGCAGCCGCGCGCCGAGCTGCTGCTCGAGGTGCATCACGTGCTTGCTCGCCATCGCCGCCGACATCTGCATGCGCTCCGCCGCGCCGACGAAGCTGCCCACTTCGACGACGTAGCGAAACACATTCATGCTGACGAGGGTATCCATCGAACTAGCTCGCAATCCCGGGGGAATCAACCAATTACGAGATAGGGTAACAAAGGCGAGGAAACAGAAAGGTCAAGAAAGGCAAAACGGCGCCGCGGGTGGCGGCGCCGTTTCGGGCGGGAAAACATGCAGCCAAAACGCGCGATTGACGCGCGCGGCCGGCGCGCCGATCGCGCGTGCGCGTCAGAACTTCGCGCGGATGCCTGCGCCGAACGTGTTGCCGGTCGACAGGCCGCTGATGTGGTCGTTCATGTAGGCCGCGTAGACGTCGGTGCGCTTGGACAGCGGATAGTCGTAGCCGACGGCCCAGGTCTGGCGCGTCTGGTCGAGGCCGCCCGCGTCGCGCGAGTACGCATACGACGCCATCGCGTTGCCCACGCCGAGCGGCACCGACACGCCGCCCTGCGCGGTGTTCACGTGCCAGCTGCCCGCGACCTGGTCGTTCTTCGTGTACATGTACTGGCCGAACAGCTTCACGAGCTTCAGGTCGTAGGTCGCGCCGACCAGCGCGATGCCCTGGCTCTTCATGCCGGTCACGAGCGCGCTCAGATCCTGCGGGCCGTTGTTGAAGTTCACGTACTGATAGACGGCGGTCGCCGCGAACGGGCCGTTCGCATAGTTGAACTGCGCGCTCCACTTCTTCGAACGGTTGTCGCCGGCCTGGTTGCCGAGTGCGTACATCGCGCCGAAATTCAGGCCACCGAACGAAGGCGACGTGTACGACAGCGCGTTGTTCCAGCCCGAATCGCCGACCGCGCCCTGGTCGCTCGGATAGGTCGGGAACGTGCCGAGGCCGAGGAACACGTGGTACACCATCGGCGAGAAGGTGTACGAGTCGTAGAACGGGTTGAACAGGATCGTCGACAGGAACAGGTGCGTCGTCAGGCGGCCTGCCGTCACCGTGCCGTACGGCGAGCTGATGCCGACGTACGCGTTGCGCGCGAAGAACGTGTCGCCCTGGAAGCGGCCGTACTGGCCGTTCTGCGCGCGGAAGAAGCTCTCCATCGTGAAGATCGCCTTGTAGCCGCCGCCGAGGTCCTCCGCGCCGTGCAGGCCCCAGTACGACGTCGACATGCCGCCGCCCGACACGTTCCACGCACGATTGCCGCCCGGGAACTTGGTGGCGCCGACCCATTCGTCGACCTGACCGTAGAGCGAGACGCTCGACTGCGCATGGACGGGTGCGGCGGCCGCCACGCAGGCGGCTGCGGCGATCAGCTTGACGGACGTGCGCGACGCACGGCGAGCGAATGCTTTCATGGGATCTCCAGGTTTTGTCGAATAGTCGATAAGTGGCGCGAGCGTTGTTTTTTGGAGCCGAGTGCTTGCGTCGTATGGGGCGCAGCCATCTTTACGGATCATTCGTCCGGTCAAAATTGCGCACACTTATTGCTGGTATAGCGCCAGCCTTAACTTCGCGGAACGTATCCATGGCCGGATGCACGGCGGCGGCCCGGCGCGAACGCGGTCGCACGGGTGGGCGGCGGCGTGGCATGCGCGTGCCGGGCGCGAAAGATAGCGCAATGCGGCGGGAAAATCAGCGGAAATCTGCGCGCGACTGTGGCGAATTCGCATCAGCCGGCGAGGGGACGCGCGCCGGGGCGCTCAGTTTCGGTAGAACGGGGAGAAAAACGGCGAGTGCGCAGGCTCTTCCTGCGAGCGGGGCGGCGGCATCGGACGACCGCCGCGCTCCTCGTTGTAGCGGGCGACGTCGGCGCGGATCGAACCGGCGCGCAGCGGGACGTTGCCGCCGCCCGGCGGGCGCGGCATCTGGCGGACCTCGGCGCTGATCGGCCGATACGGGCTTTGCGCGGCGTAATGGCCGTACGACGGCGTCGGGCGCAGCCCCCAGCGGGAGCCGGAGCCGCTGACGCCGCCGGGACGTACGCCGGCAGGCGGCGCGGCGCGGCGCCAGACGGGACCGCCGGCGGCCGCCTGGCCGTACGCGCGCATGTCGCCGCCACCGAAGCCGTGGCCGCCGAACCCGTGACCGCCATGGGGCGGCTGGGCGAGCGCGAGCGGCATCAGCAGCGTGCCGAGCACGCCTGCCACCCATCGTCCGATCTTCCGTTTCACCCGTTCCGTCATCGTTCCGTGCCCATCGACGCCCGCCGTCGGCTCCTTTCGGCCGACCCAAGGCTTTCAGCAGTAATTTATGAGCGGGCGGAAAGTGTGTCGAGCCAAAAAGTGTTATGTCGCCGGCATCGGTGTAACACCATGTTACTGCTAGGTTTTTTCACTTCGGGGCGCGATCGCGACAGAACATTCTTCTGCTGTTTTGCGTGAGGCCGGACAGGTGTGGCGGACGCCATTGCATGCAACAGATTCATCAATCGATTCTCACAATGAATTTGTGTAGTGAATCGCCAACCGCGACAATGACGCCATCCGCGCGCGCGACGCGCGCTTTTGCCGCCCGTGCTGTTTCCGAATCGAGTTCCCGATGGCCCGTCCCCGTTTTCTTCCCGACAACTTCACGCTCGCGCTGGTCGGCACCGTCGTGCTCGCGAGCCTGCTGCCCTGCCGCGGCCCGGCCGCCCATGCGTTCAACTGGGCGACCAACATCGCGGTCGGCCTGCTGTTTTTCCTGCACGGCGCGAAACTGTCGCGCGAAGCCGTCGTCGCCGGCGCGACCCACTGGCGGCTGCACGCGGTCGTGCTGCTCAGCACGTTCGCGCTGTTCCCGCTGCTCGGCCTCGCGCTGAAGCCCGTGCTGCAGCCGCTCGTCACGCCGACGCTGTATGCGGGCGTGCTGTTCCTGTGCACGCTGCCGTCGACGGTCCAGTCGTCGATCGCGTTCACGTCGATCGCGAAGGGCAACGTGCCGGCCGCCGTGTGCGCGGCATCCGCGTCGAGCCTGCTCGGGATCTTCGTCACGCCGGCGCTCGTCGGGCTGATGATCACGTCGCAATCGGCCGCCGCCGCGTCGCCGTGGAGCACCGTCGGCAGCATCGTGATGCAGTTGCTCGTGCCCTTCATCGCCGGCCAGTTGCTGCGGCCCGTGATCGGCGGCTGGATCGACCGCAATCGCGGCGTGCTGCGCTTCGTCGACCAGGGTTCGATCCTGCTGGTCGTCTACGTCGCGTTCAGCGAGGCCGTCAACGAGGGGCTGTGGCACCAGATTCCGCCGCGCGCGCTCGGCGGGCTGCTGGCCGTCAACCTCGCGCTGCTCGCGATCGCGCTGCTGCTGACCGCGTTCGTCAGCAAGCGGCTCGGCTTCAACCGAGCCGACCAGATCACGATCATCTTCTGCGGCTCGAAGAAGAGCCTCGCGGCCGGCGTGCCGATGGCGAAGGTGATCTTCTCGGCGAACGCGGTCGGCGCGATCGTGCTGCCGCTGATGCTGTTCCATCAGATCCAGCTGATGGCGTGCGCGGCGCTCGCGCAGCGCTGGGGCGCGCGCGACACGAGCGGCGAGCAGGACGAGGGTGATGCGACGGCCACGTCGGGCGCGTTGAGTACCGGCAAGCGCTGACGTGTCTCCGGGGGGCCGGATGGCCGCCGCTGGCGGCCTCCTGCCTTCCGCCCCTTCCAGCCACACCTCAACGCGCTCGCGGCGCGATGCACCAACAACGCCCATCGCGTCACGAAATCTTCATTCAATTCTCCGCGAGCGGTGCCGTTAAGTCGGGCGTCCCGTCGATTCGGCTGCCCTCGCCCATGCCCGCGCTTCCCTCCGATTCCGCTGTCGCCCGCACCACGCGCCTGATCGCGGATCGCGCGCTCGCCGCCGTGTTCCAGCCGATCGTCGACCTCGGGTCGGGGACGGTCGTCGGTTACGAGGGGCTGATCCGCGGCCCGCGCGGCACCGACCTCGAACCACCCGCCGCGCTGTTCGCGCAGGCCGCGCGCGAAGGCGAAACCATCGCGCTCGAACGGGCCGCCGCGCTCACCTGCCTCGACGCGTTCGCGGCGCTCGGCTGCGACGGCAAGCTGTTCCTCAATTTCAGCGCGGGCACGATCCTCACGCTCGCCAGCGAACGCGAGCGCACCCGCCAGTTTCTCGGCCGTGCGCGCGTCGGCGCCGAGCGCATCGTGATCGAGCTCACCGAGCAGAACGCGATTCCCGACGTCGCGCACATCGGGCCGGCGGTCGCGTCGCTGCGCGACGCCGGCATCCAGTTCGCGCTCGACGACTACGGCACCGCGAACGCGAGCATGAACCTGTGGCTGCGCCTGCATCCGGACGTCGTGAAGATCGACCGTTTCTTCATCCACGACATCGCGCGCGACCCGCTCAAGTTCGAAGCGGTGAAGGCGATGCAGCACTTCGCGCAGGCGAGCGGCGCGCAGCTGATCGCGGAAGGCATCGAGAACGAATGCGACCTGATCGTCGTGCGCGACATGGGCATCTGCTGCGTGCAGGGCTTCCTGCTCGGCCGGCCGAACGCGCAGCCGTCGCGGGTGGTCGCGCCGGCCGCGCGCGACGCGATCCGCGCGCCGCATATCGCGGTGTTTCCCGGCGTGACGCGCGCGGTGCGGCCGGCCGGCACGATCGCCGGGAAGATGCTCGTACCCGCCCCGGCGCTGCCGCGCGACGCGACCAGCAACGACGTGCTCGAGCTGTTCAACCGGATGCCCGACCTGCACGCGGTCGCGCTCGTCGAGCGCGGGCGGCCCGTCGCGCTCGTGAATCGCCGCGGCTTCATCGACCGTTTCGCGCTGCCGTATCACCGCGAGGTGTTCGGCAAGAAACCGTGCCTGCAGTTCGCGAACGATGCGCCGCTGATGATCGACGTCGCGACGACCTTCGAGCAGCTCGCGCTGCTGCTCGCGAGCCACGACCAGCGCTATCTCGCGGACGGCTTCGTGATCACCGACCACGGCCGCTATGTCGGGCTCGGCACCGGCGAGAGCCTCGTGCGCGCGGTGACCGAGATGCGCATCGAGGCCGCGCGCTACGCGAATCCGCTGACGTTCCTGCCCGGCAACATCCCGATCAGCGCGCACATCGACCGCCTGCTCCAGCGCGACGCCGGCTTTCATGCGTGCTACGTCGACCTGAACCAGTTCAAGCCGTTCAACGACCAGTACGGCTACTGGCAGGGCGACGAAGTGCTGAAATTCGCCGCGACGGTGCTGGCCGGCGTGTGCGACCCGCAGCGCGACTTTCTCGGCCACGTCGGCGGCGACGATTTCCTCGTGCTGTTCCAGCGCGACGACTGGCGCGAGCGCGCCGCCGACGCGATCGCGCGCTTCAACGACGGCGCGCAGCTCTTCTACACGCAGGCCGACCGGCAGGCGGGCGGGCTGCGCGGCGAGGATCGCCACGGCAACCCGGCGTTCTTCGGCTTCGTGACGATGGCGATCGGCGCGGTCGGCGTGCCGGCCGGCGCGCACGGCGCCAAACGCTACGGCAGCGACGAGATCGCGTCGGTCGCGGCGCTCGCGAAGCGGCGGGCGAAGCAGCAGCCGGACGGGCTCGCGGTCGTTGATCTCGATGCCGGCCGCGCCGCGCTGCGCCATCGCGGCGAACCGCCGGCCGTGGCGGTGACGGCAGGCTGAACCGCGCGCTGCCGCGGACGCACGGAACAGCTAGACGCCTGCGCACCGTGCGAAGAAACCGATGCCGGTGCGACGCAAGGTTCGGCGGTTGCGCCGCCGGCCCTCATCGTCGCGCGCGAAGTCCACGGGGCAGCACGCCTTCGTGCGCGCCGCCGGCTCGCGCTCCTTAAGCTGTTTCCCGCGGCACCGTCGATGCCGCCCGACACCCTCACACGCACCTTGCCTTTTTCGCGTTTTGTTTAGTATTTTTAGTAACGGCGTTTTCGCAGATTAGCGCTTAAAAACCCGTTATTTTCGGGTATTCCCCGGTTATCCGGCCCGAATTCGGCGATGCGTTTTACTATACAATCGCTTTCACCCTAAACAAACCGGACCCCGAACGATGGGTACGACCATTCGCGATGTGGCGCGGGCGGCAGAGGTCTCGATCGGCACCGTCTCCCGCGCGCTGAAAAACCAGCCGGGCCTGTCCGAAGCGACGCGTGCGCGCATCGTCGAGATCGCGCAGCAGCTCGGCTACGATCCCGCGCAGTTGCGGCCGCGCATCCGCCGGCTCACCTTCCTGCTGCACCGCCAGCACAACCGCTTTCCGGCCAGCCCGTTCTTCTCGCACGTGCTGCACGGCGTCGAGGACGCCTGCCGCGAGCGCGGCATCGTGCCGACGCTGCTCACGGTCGGCCCGAACGACGACGTGCTGCGCCAGATGCGTCCGCACGCGCCCGACGCGATCGCGGTCGCCGGCTTCATCGAGCCCGAGACGATCGAGGCGCTCGCCGCCACGGGCCGGCCGCTCGTGCTGATCGACCTGTGGGCGCCCGGGTTGCGCTCGGTCAACATCGACAACGCGACAGGCGCGGCGCTCGCGATGCGCCACCTGCTCGCCACCGGCCGCTCGCGGATCGCCTTCATCGGCGGCTCGCCCGCGCACTACAGCATCGCGCAGCGCGCGATCGGCTACCGGCGCGCGTTCTTCGAAGCCGGGCGGCTGTTCGATCCCGCCTACGAAGTGACGATCGACGCGGGGCTCGACCCGGACACGGGCGCCGCGCGCGCGATGGAGCAACTGCTCGACGCGCCGGGCCCGCGCCCCGAAGCCGTGTTCGCATACAACGACGCGGCCGCGCTGGCCGCGCAGCGCGTGTGCACCGCGCGCGGCCTGCGGATTCCGGACGACATCGCGATCGTCGGCTTCGACAACATCCCGGCCGCCGCGCACGCGAGCCCGCCGCTCACGACGCTCGCGGTCGACAAGGAAGCGCTCGGCCGCCGCGGCGTCGAGCTGCTGCTCGCCGAAGCGCCCGAGCGCACCGAGATTTCCCTGCCCGTCGAGCTGATCGTGCGGGCCAGCAGCCAGCCCGCCGGCTCCCCGGCACTCGATACCGTAACGGCCACCGAATCATGAACATGCCTCCGGTCCAACCCTGCACGGCCGCGCCGGCCGCCCACACGCAAGCCGCACCGTTCGTCGCGAGCTTTCGCGATCCGTCGTTCCTGCTGTCGCACATCGAAGACACGCTGCGCTTCTACGCGACCCACGCCTTCGACCCGACGGGCGGCTTCTACCATTACTTCCGCGACGACGGCAGCATCTACAACCGCACGTCGCGCCACCTCGTCAGCAGCTGCCGGTTCGTCTTCAACTACGCGATGGCGTACCGCCATTTCGGCGATCCGCGTCACCTCGACTACGCGCGCCACGGGCTGCGCTTCCTGCGCGACGCGCACTGGGACGACACGCTGCAGGGCTACGACTGGGAACTCGACTGGCGCGACGGCGCGAAGCGCGCGACGCTCGACGGCACGCGCCACTGCTACGGGCTCGCGTTCGTGCTGCTCGCGGCCGCGCACGCGACGATGGCCGGCATCGATGAAGCACGCCCGCTGATCGCCGCCACCTACGAACTCGCCGAGCACCGCTTCTGGGATGCGGCCGCGGGCCTGTATGCGGACGACGCGACGGCGAACTGGAACGTGTCGTCGTATCGCGGCCAGAACGCGAACATGCACATGACGGAAGCGCTGCTCGCCGCGTACGAGGCGACCGGCCACCTCACGTACCTCGATCGCGCGGAAAAGCTCGCCACCCACATCACGCAGCGCCAGGCCGCGCTGTCGGGCGGCCTCGTGTGGGAGCACTACCATGCGGACTGGTCGATCGACTGGGACTACAACAAGGAAGACAGCTCGAACATCTTCCGTCCGTGGGGCTTCCAGCCCGGACACCAGACCGAATGGGCGAAGCTGCTGCTGATCCTCGAGCGGCACCGCCCGCTCGACTGGCTCGCGCCGCGCGCGGCCGAGCTGTTCGACGCGGCGCTCACGCACGCGTGGGACGCCGATCACGGCGGCCTGTACTACGGCTTCGGCCCCGACTTCACGATCTGCGACCACAACAAGTATTTCTGGGTGCAGGCGGAAACCTTCGCGGCGGCCGCGATGCTCGGCGCGCGCACCGGCAGCGAGCGCTTCTGGGACTGGTACGACGAGATCTGGCGCTACAGCTGGGCGCATTTCGTCGATCACCGCTACGGCGCGTGGTATCGAATCCTCACCTGCGACAACCGCAAGTACAGCGACGAGAAAAGCCCGGCCGGCAAGACCGACTATCACACGATGGGCGCGTGCTACGACGTGCTCGCGACCCTCGCGCGCGCGCAACGCAGCGAGCCGACGCAATGAGCGGCGGCACGTTTCCGGCTTTCGTGTCGGCGGGCGACATCCTGACCGACATGGTGCGCGCGGGCGATGCGCAGTGGACGTCGGTGCCGGGCGGCGCCGGCTGGAACGTCGCGCGCGCGGTCGCGCGGCTCGGCGTGCCGAGCGCGCTCGCCGGCGCGATCGGCGAAGACTGCTTCTCCGACGTGCTGTGGCACACGAGCGAAGCGGCCGGGCTCGACCTGCGCTTCCTGCAGCGTGTCGCGCGGCCGCCGCTGCTCGCGATCGTCCACGAGACGCGCCCGCCCGCGTACTTCTTCATCGGCGAAGCGAGCGCCGACCTCGCATTCGATCCCGCCCGGCTGCCGGCCGGCTGGACCGAGCACGTGAAATGGGCGCATTTCGGCTGCATCAGCCTCGTGCGCGAACCGCTCGCGGGCACGCTGGCCGCGCTCGCGGCCGACCTGCACGCGCGCGGCGTGAAGATCAGCTTCGATCCGAACTGCCGGAACCTGATGACGGCCGCGTACCGGCCGACGCTCGAGAAGATGGCCGCCCTCGCCGACCTGATCAAGGTGTCCGACGAGGACCTGCGGCACCTGTTCGGCGGCGACGGCCCCGACGCGATCGCGGCGGTGCGCGCGCTGAATCCGCGGGCGGCCGTGCTGGTCACGCGCGGCGCGCAGGCGGCGACGCTCTACGCGGACGGCGACGTGCACGAAGCCAGCCCGCCGCGCGTCGAGGTGGCCGACACGGTCGGCGCGGGCGACGCGTCGATCGGCGGGCTGCTGTTCAGCCTGATGGCCGCGCCGCAGCGCGGCTGGCGCGAGCATCTGGCGTTCGCGCTGGCGGCCGGCGCCGCCGCGTGCCGGCACACGGGCGCGCACGCGCCGACGCTCGACGAGGTCGTCGCGCTGCTCGAAGGTTGAAGGGACGTTGAAGGAACGGTGACCGGTCGCTGATCGGTCACCGATAAACCGCACTCACCATGCTGCGCCGCAGTGCTACGATGAAGCGTCCTATTGCGGGAGAGGCACGATGGACACGAACACGTTCACCAAAGGCATCTATACGGCCAAGGCGCATACGCACCGCGCGGACAACGGCGAGTTTCAGGGCTACGTGATCCTCGCGCGGGACGACGGCGACGAGACGGAGAACATGCGCTACGACGTTCACACGACGAGTTCGAGCGAGGAAGAAGCGTTCGAGGAAGCGAAGGCGCTCGCGCACCGGATTCTCGGCGAAATCGAACTGTAAGGCGCGAGCCGTCATGCGCGCGCCGCGGCCCGGCCGCGACGCGCCGCCTGCGGCTCAGAGCAGCCGCGCCACCATCGATACCAGCATCGTCAGCACCAGCGTCGACATGAACGGGAACGGGTAGCGCCGCCCGCCGAGCGTCAGCGTGACGTCGCCCGGCATCCGGCCGATGCCGAGCTTGCCGAGCCACGGCCAGCAGCGCGTCAGGATCATCACCGCGACAAACGACGCCATCAGCCAGCGCAACATGAGGGATGCCTCGTCAGAGCGCGTGCGAGCGGTCGCCGCGCGCGAACGCGCCGAGCGTGCCGTCGATCCCGCGCGAAAACGCGATCACCTTGAACAACTCGCCCATCTCGGCTTCCGAGATCAGCTTCTGCACCGCGTTCGCGGCCGGCAGGAAGGCGTGGATGTCGGACGGATCGATCGCGGCCAGCGCATCGGTGATGCCCGCGTTCAACAGGAAGCGCGCCTGCGAGGTATAGCCGAGCAGCTCGGCGCCGGTGGCGATCGCGGCCTCGTAGATGCCGGTGAATTCGACGTGCGCGGTGATGTCCTGCAGGCCCGGGTACACGAACGGGTCGTCGTGCGCGTGATGGCGGTAGTGGCACATCAGCGTGCCGCGGTCGCGCTGCGGGTGGTAGTACTCGTGCGCGGGGAAACCGTAGTCGACCAGCAGCACCGCGCCGCGGCCGAGCATCGTGCAGACGGTGCGCGTGAACGCGAGCGCCGCCTCGTGCGTTTCGGTCACGTAGCCGTCGCCGACGTCGAGCGCCGCGAGCACCGCCGGCAGGCCGGCCGCGCCGACCGGCCGGTCGTCGAACACGAACGCGTGCCGCGCGTCGAGCGCGACGCCGCGCTCGCGCCATGCGCCATCCGCCTTCGCGAACAGCCGCACCGGCATCGCATCGAGCACCTCGTTGCCGACCACGACGCCGTCGAACCGCTCGGGCAGCGCGTCGAGCCAGCGCACCTTGGCGGCCAGCGCCGGCACCGCGGCTTCGATCGTGTCGCGCTGCCGTTCGCGCAGCTCGCCGGACAGGTCGACGATCAGGTATTGGTCGAGCTCGACGCCCGGCGCGTCGAGCGCCGCGAGCAGCCCGGCCGCGAGCTTGCCCGTGCCGGCGCCGAATTCCATCACGCGGCGCGTGCCGCTCGCCGCGAGCGCCTCGGCCACCGGTTGCGCGAGCGTCTGCGCGAACAGCGGCGACAGTTCGGGGGCGGTGACGAAGTCGCTGCCGTCGTCGGCGCGGCGCCCGAACTTGCGCGCGCCGCCGCTGTAGTAACCGAGGCCCGGCGCATACAGCGCGCGCTCCATGAAACGGTCGAACGGCAGCCAGCCGCCGGCCGCCGCGATCGCGTCGCGCAGTTGCGCGGCAAGGGTTTCGGACTGCGCGAGCGCGTCAGGGCCGGGAGCAGGTAAACTAGCGGGTTCGTGAGCTTTCGGGTTCATCCCGGCATTGTAAATGACCGTTTCAGCCGATACGTCGACCCCACGCGTGGTGCTCGTCACGGGCGCCCTGGGCAGCGCGGCCGACGCCGCGTCGATCGGCCGTGCGCTCGCGACGGGCTTCGCCCGCCGCGGCTGGGACGTCGCGCTGCAGCGCAGCCACGGCGCGCCGCGCGCGGCCGCCGACGCGCTCGTCGCCGAAGTCGCGGCGCACGGCCGCCGCGCGGCCGTGCTCGACGCCGATCTGGCCCTGGAGGCCAATGCCGCGGCCCTCGTCGCCGCGTGCGGCGAAGCGCTCGGCCGGCCCGCATGCGCGGTGTTCGTCAGCGCCAGCGCAGGCGCCGACGACGCGCACACGGTGGACGGCGCGTCGCTCGCCGCCGCGCTCGCGCGCAACGTGACCGCGCCGCTCGCGCTGGCCCGCGCACTCGCCGATGCGACGCCCGACGCCGCGCGCGAGCACGAAGCGCTGCGCGCGTGCGCGATCCACGTACTGGATCAGGCGCTGTTTCACCCCGCACCGGCGCAGCTGTCGCACGCGCTGATGCAGGCCGCGTTGAACCGCGCGACGTCGGCGCTCGCGCTGGCGCTCGCACCGAAGGTGCGGGTCGCGGCGCTCGTGCGCGGCCACGCGCCGCACGCGGACGACATCGCGGCGGCCGCGTGCTATCTCGCGAGCGCGCCCGGCGTCACGGGCGCGACGCTGACCGTCGACGGCGGCGAGCACCTGGTGCCGCCGGCCGCCGGCCCGAATGAATGAACCGCGCGGGCGCGGCCTGACCGCCGCCGCCCGCGCCGCTTTGCGTGCGCGCACGCCAATTTGACTGGGACGACCATGTTTTCCGCTCTCCTGCACCCCCGCCTCGCGGATTGCCGCAGGCTCTACCTGCGCGACTACGAGGTGCACATCAACATCGGGGCCTTCGAACACGAGAAGCGCGGCGAGCAGCGCGTCGTCATCAACGTCGACCTGTTCGTGCCGCTCGCGCTGTCCACCCCGGTCGACGACCGGCTGCACGAAGTCGTCGACTACGATCTGATGAAGCAGAGCGTCGCGCAATGCGTGGCGCGCGGCCACATCCACCTGCAGGAGACGCTGTGCGATTCGATCGCCGCGCACCTGCTGGCGCACGATGCCGTGCGCGCGGTACGCGTCCGTACCGAGAAACCGGACGCCTATCCGGACTGCGACGCCGTCGGCGTCGAAGTCTTTCGCATCAAGGACGAGGAGCGCGCATGAACGCCCCCCACATGAACGACACGGCGGCCGACGCCACGACCGCCGAAACCGGCCGCCCCGCGCTGACGCGCCGCGAACAGAAGGAAGCGTACGAGAACAACAAGCTGTTCAAGCGGATCGTGCGCCAGGTCGGCCAGGCGATCGGCGACTACAACATGATCGAGCAGGGCGACAAGGTGATGGTGTGCCTGTCGGGCGGCAAGGACAGCTACGCGATGCTCGACGTGCTGCTGCGCCTGCGCGAACGCGCGCCGATCGACTTCGACATCGTCGCGGTGAACCTCGACCAGAAGCAGCCGGGCTTCCCCGAGCACGTGCTGCCCGAATACCTGAAGCAGGTCGGCGTGCCGTTCCACATCGAGAACCAGGACACCTACAGCATCGTCAAGCGGCTCGTGCCGGAAGGCAAGACGACCTGCTCGCTGTGCTCGCGGCTGCGCCGCGGCATCCTGTACCGCGTGGCCGGCGAGCTCGGCGCGACCAAGATCGCGCTCGGCCATCACCGCGACGACATCGTGCAGACGCTGCTGCTGAACATGTTCTACGGCGGCAAGCTGAAGGGAATGCCGCCGAAGCTGCAGTCGGACGACGGCAAGAACATCGTGATCCGCCCGCTCGCGTACGTGAAGGAAACCGATCTCGAGAAATACGCGGAGCTGCGCGAATTCCCGATCATCCCGTGCAACCTGTGCGGCAGCCAGCCGAACCTGAAGCGCGCGGAAATGAAGGCGCTGATCCGCGACTGGGACAAGCGCTTCCCGGGCCGCGTCGACAACATGTTCAACGCGCTCGCGAAGGTCGTGCCGTCGCACCTGATGGACACGACGCTGTACCCGTTCCAGTCGCTGCGCGCGACGGGCGAAGCCGACCCGCAGGGCGACATCGCGTTCGACGAGGAACCGTGCGCATCGGGCGACGACACCGCGACGCCGGGCGCGTCCAAACCGATCTCGATCGTCCAGTTCGACGACCTGTAAGCAGGGCCGGAACACCCGCCGGAACCGGGCGCCGGCCGCCCTTTCCGGCGTCGCGCGCCCGCCGCGGCAGGCCCGGAACGGCAGGGGCCGCATGCTAAAATGGACGGCTTCGAACTCCTCTGACAAGCTGGCGCCATGAATATCGTGATTTTGGCGGCAGGCACCGGCAAGCGCATGCGTTCCGCGCTGCCGAAAGTGCTTCACCCCCTGGCCGGCAGGCCGCTCCTCTCCCACGTCATCGACACCGCGCGCACGCTGCAGCCGTCCCGGCTCGTCGTCGTCGTCGGCCACGGCGCCGAGCAGGTCCAGGCCGCGGTCGCCGCGCCCGACGTCCAGTTCGCGGTGCAGGCCGAGCAGCTCGGCACCGGCCATGCGGTCCGCCAGGCGCTGCCGCTGCTCGATCCCGCGCAACCGACACTCGTGCTGTACGGCGACGTGCCGCTCACGCGCGCGTCGACGCTGCAGCGTCTCGTCGATGCCGCGCGCGAGGGCCGCTACGGGATCCTGACCGTCACGCTCGACGACCCGACCGGCTACGGCCGCATCGTGCGCGACGCGTCCGGCTTCGTCACGCGCATCGTCGAGCAGAAGGATGCGTCGCCGGAAGAGCTGAAGATCGCCGAGATCAACACCGGCATCATCGTCACGCCGACGGCGCAGCTGTCGATGTGGCTCGGCGCGCTGAAGAACGAAAACGCGCAGGGCGAGTACTACCTGACCGACGTCGTCGAACTCGCGATCGAGGCCGGCTTCGAGGTCGTCACGTCGCAGCCCGACGAGGAATGGGAAACGCTCGGCGTGAACAGCAAGGCGCAACTCGCGGAGCTCGAACGCATTCACCAGCGCAACGTGGCGGACGCGCTGCTCGTCGACGGCGTTACGCTCGCCGATCCGGCGCGCCTCGACGTGCGCGGCACGCTGCGCTGCGGGCGCGACGTGTCGATCGACGTGAACTGCGTGTTCGAAGGCAACGTGACGCTCGATGACAACGTGACGATCGGCGCGAACTGCGTGATCCGCAATGCGTCGGTCGGCGCCGGCACGCGCATCGACGCGTTCACGCACATCGACGGCGCCGCGCTCGGCGCGAACACCGTGATCGGCCCGTACGCGCGGCTGCGCCCCGGCGCGCAGCTCGCGGACGAAGCGCACGTCGGCAACTTCGTCGAGGTGAAGAACGCGGTGATCGGTCACGGTTCGAAAGCGAACCACCTCACGTACATCGGCGACGCCGACATCGGCGCGCGCGTGAACATCGGCGCTGGCACGATCACCTGCAACTACGACGGCGCGAACAAGTTCCGCACCGTGATCGAGGACGACGTGTTCGTCGGCTCCGACACGCAGCTGGTTGCCCCCGTGCGGGTCGGCCGCGGCGTGACGATCGCCGCCGGCACGACGATCTGGAAGGACGTCGCCGAAGGCGTCCTCGCGTTGAACGAGAAGACGCAGACCGCGAAGAGCGGCTACGTCCGGCCGGTCAAGAAGAAAAGTTAACCTCATGCGGGTGCCGGACGGCATCCGCTTCCACATAGAAGGTAGATTTCATGTGCGGCATTGTCGGCGCAGTTGCGCAACGTAATATCGTTCCGGTGCTGATCGAAGGTCTGCGGCGCCTCGAATACCGCGGCTACGACTCGTGCGGCGTCGCCGTGCTCGAGCCGGGCGCCCCGAAGCGCGCGCGCAGCGTCGCCCGCGTCGCCGATCTCGATACACAGGTGCAGGAATCGCACCTCGAAGGCACGACGGGAGTCGCGCACACGCGCTGGGCCACGCACGGCGCGCCCGTCACGCACAACGCGCACCCGATCTTCTCGTCGAACGCGCTCGCGCTCGTGCACAACGGCATCATCGAGAACTTCGAGCCGCTGCGCGAAACGCTGCGCGCGAAGGGCTACGAATTCGTGTCGCAGACCGACACCGAAGTGATCGCGCACCTCGTGCACAGCCTGTATCGCGGCAACCTGTTCGACGCGGTGCGCGAAGCCGTGCAGCAGCTGCACGGTGCCTACGCGATCGCCGTGATCCACAAGGACCAGCCGCACACCGTCGTCGGCGCGCGCCAGGGTTCGCCGCTCGTCGTCGGTCACGGCGACGGCGAGAACTTCCTCGCATCCGATGCGCTCGCGCTCGCCGGCAGTACCGACCGCTTCACGTTCCTCGAGGAAGGCGACGTGTGCGAGCTGTCGCTCGACGGCGTGACGATCGTCGACCGTCACGGCGCCACCGTGCAGCGCGAAATCCGCGTCGTCAGCGCGTACGGCGGCGCGGTCGAGCTTGGACCCTATCGCCACTTCATGCAGAAGGAAATCTTCGAGCAGCCGCGCGCGATCGGCGACACCGTGCCGCAGACGGACGCCTTCGACGCGACGCTGTTCGGCGATGCGGCCCCCGCCGCGTTCGCGGAGATCGACAGCCTGCTGATCCTCGCGTGCGGCACGAGCTACTACTCGGGCCTCACCGCGAAATACTGGCTCGAATCGATCGCGAAGATCCCGACCCAGGTCGAGATCGCCAGCGAATACCGCTACCGCGAGTCGGTGCCGAACCCGCGCCAGCTCGTGCTCGTGATCTCGCAGTCGGGCGAGACGGCCGATACGCTCGCGGCGCTCAAGCATGCGCAGTCGCTCGGCCACACGCATACGCTCGCGGTGTGCAACGTCGCGACGAGCGCGATGGTGCGCCTGACCGAAATGCAGTTCCTCACGCACGCGGGCACCGAGATCGGCGTCGCGTCGACGAAGGCGTTCACGACGCAGCTCGTCGCGCTGTTCGTGCTGGCCGCGACGCTCGGCAAGCTGCGCGGGCACGTCGACGCCGCGCAGGAAGCGCAATTCCTGAAGGAGCTGCGCCACCTGCCGGCCGCGCTGAACAGCGTGCTCGTGCTCGAGCCGCAGATCATCGCGTGGTCGGAGGAATTCGCACGCAAGGAAAACGCGCTGTTCCTCGGCCGCGGGCTGCACTACCCGATCGCGCTCGAAGGCGCGCTGAAGCTGAAGGAAATCTCGTACATCCACGCCGAGGCCTATCCGGCCGGTGAACTGAAGCATGGGCCGCTCGCGCTCGTCACGGAAGCGATGCCGGTCGTCACGGTCGCGCCGAACGACACGCTGCTCGAGAAGCTGAAGTCGAACATGCAGGAAGTGCGCGCGCGCGGCGGCGAGCTGTACGTGTTCGCCGATGCCGATACGCAGATCGTCAACGACGACGGCCTGCACGTGATCCGGATGCCTGAGCACTACGGTCAGCTGTCGCCGATCCTGCACGTCGTGCCGCTGCAGCTGCTCGCGTATCACACCGCGTGTGCACGCGGCACCGACGTCGACAAGCCGCGCAACCTCGCGAAATCGGTGACGGTGGAGTAAGGCCGGACGTCGGGATGGCCCCTCGCCGGGCCGTCCCGACCGTATGCGGATGCGAGGTCGGCCATTCGGCCAGGTCGAAATTTGTACCACGTAGTGGTATATAATCCTGTGCTAACTCGACCGGCTCGACATGTCTGCTTCCGTACGACGCGTCTTCAAGACGAAGTGGTTTCACACGGCAGCCGGGAAAGCGGGAATCGCCGATGACGAGCTCTGCCGCGCGGTGCGGGATCTGGCCCGCGGCCAGGGCGTCGATCTCGGCGGCAACGTGTGGAAGAAGCGCCTCGGCGGCAATCGGCAGCGCGGGATCGTGCTGGGCAAGGTCGGGCACACGTGGGTGTTCGTGTTCCTGTTCGCGAAATGCGACCGCGAGAACATCGACGCACGCGAACTGCGCGCCTTCAGAAAGCTCACCGCGGATGTCGGCCGACACACCGACAGCGACATCGCGACGCTGGTTACCCTGAAAGAGTGGGTGGAGATGTGCAATGGCTAAGAGTCGATTCAAGAGCGACGCAACGGAGGCGATCCACAGCGCCGCGTCCGGCCTTTATCGTGCGCAACTGATCGACAAGAAGACGATGCGGGAATACGACGATCTCTGCATCGAAGCCGCCCCGCAGTTCGATCCGGAAGCGATCGCCCGCATTCGCAAGTCCGTCAACGTCAGCCAGAGCGTGTTCGCGCTCTACCTGAACACGACGACCTCGACGATCCGCCAATGGGAACAGGGCGACAAGCGGCCCAGCGGCATCGCCGCGCGCATGCTCCAGATCGTCGAGAAACACGGGCTCGAGGTGTTCTCCTGAGCCGGCTTCCCCGAATGCAGAGGCACGGCCCCGGCCGGACGCGCGCCGCAACGAATATGACGGAGAGACAATGATAAGACTGTTTGGATGCGGATTGCTGGCGCTGACGTTCGCGTCGACGGGCTGGGCCGCCGAGCACTATGTCGAGGTCTGGAACCCGCCCGAGGCGCGGCAGCCTGCTGCCCGTACGCCGGACGCCCGTACGCCGGATGCCCGTATGCCGGCCGCCCACACAAGCGCCGACGCACGCACCGGCAAGAGCGCGGAGAAGCACGCGAGCGCCGCCACGCCGAAAGCCGCGGCGAAACCGCACAAGCGCCGCGTCGCGCAGGCCGTGAAGGCCGGCCCGCACCGCCCGGCCGCCGCCGCGACCGACACGCCGGCCGCGCCGCGCCCGGTTGCGCAGCCGGCACCCGGGCGTCTCACGGTGATGCAGCCCGCCGCACCGGATGCGACGCACGCGCCCACCTTCTCCAACATCCCGCGTCAATACACGCCGGACGGCAACGTGCTGCAGGTCGGCACGCACGGCCGCGCGGCGGAGGTGACTCGATAATGGAAGCGCAGACCTACCACGGCTACCAGATCTGGGGCCACGCGATCCTGCAGCAGGACGAGATCATGCAGCCCGAGCGCTTCGCGGCAAGCGGCACGATCACGCAGAACAATCGGCTCGTCGAGGCGTCGGGCGTGCTCGGCGTGTTCGACACCGAAGACGATGCGCGCGATGCCGGGCTCGAATGGGCGCGCGCGTGGATCGACAACCACAGCTGACGCACGCAACGCGCGCATCCGCGGCCGCCGTCAGCAAGGCCGCGCAGGTGCATCGCGCACCGCACATGAAAAAGGGGCGTCCATGACGCCCCTTGTTTCATTCGAACCGGGAAACCCGGAAACACTCACGCCGCGGCGCGTGGCGGCCTCACCGTCTCCTGCGGCCGGCCGACGAACCGTGCCAGCACGAGGATCGCCACCAGCGTCGCGACGTACGCGGCGATCTGGATCCCCGCCGGGCGCGCGGTATAGCCGATCAGCGTATGCAGCGCCTTGCCGACGATGCTCGTTTCCTTGAGCAGCCACGACGTGTCCCAGACCGCATCGCCCCACGACGGCACGAGCCCGGCCGCCAGCAGGAAGCCGACGCACTGGCTCGCCATGCCCGCGGCGAGCAGCACGATCAGCCCGTTGGTGACGGAGAACAGGCGCTTCAACGGAATCTGCAGCAGGCCCGCGTACATCGCATAGCCGAGCCCCGCACCGCCGAGCACGCCGAGCAGCCCGCCGGCGATCATCTGCGGCGTCTGGCCCGGATCGCCCGCGGCGATCCCGTACAGGAACAGCACGGCCTCGGAGCCCTCGCGCAGCACCGCGACGCCGACCACGATCGCGAGCCCCGTCAGCGGCCGGCTGCCGGCCGCGACCGCGCGGCCGACCTCGCCCATGTGCAGCGCCATTTCGCGACCGTGCCGGCTCATCCAGATGCAGTGCCACGCGAGCATCAGCGTCGCGACGAACATCACGCCCGCGTTGAAGACTTCCTGGCCCATGCCGGACGCCCATTGCGAGATCACGTCGGCGAACGCCGCGATCAGGCCGGCGCCGACCACGCCGCCGACCAGCCCGCCGCCCACCCACCAGCCGCGCCGCGGCACGCCCTTCGTGGCAGCCATCACGATCGAGACCACCAGCGCGGCCTCGAGCACTTCACGAAAGACGATCAGGGCAGTAGACAGCATGTCGGTATCGGCTTACTTGACGGTCAGGTGCGTCTTCGACTGCGCTTCGTGATACTCGTCGTGGAACTCGTAGGTCCCGGCCTTCAGCGGCCCGACCAGGATCTCGACCGACTTGCCGGCCGGCACGACCTTCTCCGCCTTGAAGTCGTCGCTCTCGAATTCCGCCGGCGTCGCGTCGAGGTTCTTCACGACGAATTTCACTTTCTTGCCGGCGGGGATCGTCACGCCATCGGGCGAAAACTTGTGGTCCTTCAGCGTCAGGTTGACGACGTCGTCGGCCGCGAAGGCGGACGTGGCCGAGGCGCCCAGCAGGGCCAGTGCGAAACCGATAGCGAAACGGGTCATGTGCGTAATGAACGGAAATATCGAAGGGAATCGATACTAAGATCGATTCGCATTTTCACCTCGGAGTACCCTTACTCCGAACATGGAGATCGTACGCGATCGACGTGACACGCCCGTTGCCGCGCAAGGCTCCGCGAGATTTCGTCGACAATGGATGGCCGTCAATCGGGAAAAATTCGGACTGACGCGCGCACACGAATCGCGATTCGTCAGACTTCAGCATTACAAATGGCTGATGCCGTACACCTCGTTGCGTGCGGCGCTTGACCTTCCCACCATGGCAAGCTTCATGCTGCACGTATTCGTCAACCATCCATCCGGGAGAACACGATGGAATTCGAAGTCCAGGACATGACCTGCGGCGGCTGCGCCAACGCAATCACGCGCGCGGTGACGGCCGCCGACCCCGCCGCGAAGCTCGACATCGACGTCGCGGCGAAGATCGTCAAGGTCGACTCGGCGCAAGGCGCCGAGCGCGTGCAGTCGATCATCGAAGCCGCCGGCTTCCATCCCGCGCTGCGCACCGCGTAACGCGCACCGAAGGCTGGGCGCGTCGCCGGACGGCGACACGCCCGCGCCCGGCCGCGCGTCAGCGCAGCCGGATCAGCGTCGACTTCAGTTCGGTGTACTTCTCGAGCGCGTGCAGCGACTTGTCGCGGCCGTTGCCCGACTGCTTGTAGCCGCCGAACGGGAAGTTCATGTCGCCGCCCTCGTCATAGCAGTTCACCCACACGGTGCCCGCCCGCAGCCGGCGCGACACGTCGTGCGCGGTCGTCAGGTTCGACGTCCACACGGCCGCGGCCAGCCCGTATTCGGTGTCGTTCGCGATCCGCACGGCCTCGTCGACGTCGTCGAACACGATCACCGACAGCACGGGCCCGAAGATTTCCTCGCGCGCGATCTTCGCGTCGGGCTTCACCTCGAACACCGTCGGCTCGACATAGAAGCCGCCCGTTTCCGCGTTCACGCGCGCACCGCCCGTGACGAGCCTGCCCTCGCCGCGCCCCGCTTCGATATAGCCGAGCACGCGTTCGAGCTGGATGCCGTCGACGATCGCGCCCATCGACACCGACGGATCGAGCGGATTGCCGGGCACGTATGCGCGGGCGGCCGCGACGAGCTTCTCGATGAACGCGTCCTTGATGTCGCGATGCACGAGCAGCCGCGAGCCGGCCGTGCACATCTCGCCCATGTTGTAGAAGATCGCGCCGGCCGCCGTCTGCGCCGCGCGGTCGAGATCGGGACAGTCGGGCAGCACGATGTTCGGTGACTTGCCGCCGAGCTCGAGCCACGCGCGCTTCAGGTTCGACTGCGCCGCATACTGCATGATCAGCTTGCCGACCGCCGTCGAGCCCGTGAACGCGATGCAGTCGACGTCGCGATGCAACGCGAGCAGCTTGCCCGGTTCGCCCGCGCCCGGCACGACGTTGAATACGCCGGCCGGGATGCCGGCTTCGAACGCGAGCTGCGCGACGCGGATCGCGGTCAGCGGCGACTTCTCCGACGGTTTCAGCACGACGCTGTTGCCGGCCGCGAGCGCGGGGCCGAATTTCCATGCGGCCATCAGGATCGGGAAGTTCCACGGCACGACGGCGGCCACCACGCCGACCGGCTCGCGCGTGACGAGACCGACGAGATGATGATCGGCCGGCGCGACCTCGCCGCCGACCTTGTCGATCGCCTCGGCGAACCATTCGACGCAGTACGCGGCGCCCGGCACGTCGACCGTCGTCGTGTCGCCGATCGGCTTGCCCGCGTCGAGCGTCTCGAGCAGCGACAGTTCGTCGAGATGCTCGCGCATCAGCGCGGCCCAGCGCAGCAGCACGGCCTTGCGCGCGCGCGGGTTCAGGCCGGCCCATACGCCTGCGTCGAATGCGCGGCGGGCTGCCGCGACGGCCGCGTTCACGTCCGCTTCGCCGCAATCGGCGACCTTCGCCAGCACGCGGCCGTCGATCGGGCTCACGCAGTCGAACGTCCTGCCGCCATGTGCGTCGCGCGACGCGCCATCGATGAATGCGCGCCCTTCGATCTCGAGCGACGCCGCCTTGTGTTGCCAGTCAGCCAAAGTCAACTTGTTCATCAGGATGCCTCAATGTTGTGGCATTCGCGATGCGGCGCGCCGCGCGCGAGGCATGCGGCCGGCCTGCAGCGAATGCGGTGACGCGCGGTCAGAAGGTCGCCGGCGAATTGGCCGACACGACCTCGCAGATCAGTTCCGCGCTGGGATTGCGAAAACGATGCGGCAAACGGCTTTCGAAGTAGTAGCCGTCTCCGGGGTCGAGCAGCCACGTCGCGCCGTCGACGGTCAACTCGAGCCGGCCCGACACGACGACGCCGCCCTCGTGTCCCGCGTGCACCAGCATCTCGGGCCCCGTGTCGGCCAGCGGCTGGTAGGTCTCGCGCAGGATGCACATGTTGCGATCCTTCACGTTCGCGCCGACGAGCTGAAACGCGAGCGACTCGTTGCCGAGGTTCGGCATCTCGTCGCGGCGCGACACGACCGCGCGCGATTCGACGAGCTCGAACGTGAAGAACTCCGCGAGACTCATCGGGATGCATTCGAGCAGTTTCTTCAGCGAGCCGACCGACGGGCTCACGCGGCCCTGTTCGATCAGCGAGATCGTGCCGTTGGTGACGCCGGCGCGTTTCGCGAGTTCGCGCTGCGACAGGCCATGCTTGTTGCGCACGAAACGCAGGCGCTCGGCGACTTCGGTGGACATCGATTCGGTTTCGGACACGATAAGTGCGATGACAAAGTGAAACGACGCATGGGACAGCCGTTGAATATTCTAATCACTTTATGCCGCACATCAGCGGGGAAAACCCTGAAAGCCGTTCGAAATAATGAACGGCATGCCGATTATTCCTTTTGCGAATCTTTTGTTCGCACTGCTCGGGAAAGCCCTGATGCAGGACCATTAAAAAACATTTGACGCCGTTATTGGCTCGTATATGCTGGCTCTCAGGTCGGCGTCATCAGGCTTTCATAGGTATCGAAAAGCGTTATCGCAACGCAACAATTGATGCCCGTCAATGTAAATGACGCAGGACCGGCGCCTCGATTATTTTAAACGCCCCGTGCGTCGAAACGATCAGGTGTTCAATACTTTCAACAAACCAGTCGAGTGTAATCGTGAGAGTCCGTGGCCCTCTGGTGAGGTGGGATCGAGGCGATGTGCGAAGTTTGCGCAGCGCCGTTCCCGCTTCCGACGGCAGTTGCGGCTGGCATAGTCCTCGCCTGCTTCACCTGTCGATCTACACCATCCTGTCCCGTCGTTCCGTTCGGCGTCACAACGCCGTTTCCGCACGCGCATTCGTCGCCGTCGATACCGACGAAGTGGCGTCGCTGCTGCCGTAGCGCCTCTCCTTTCTTCACGTCGTTCGTTTCATGTGCCGATTCGCCAACCGCATCTTCCGTGCGGTGACGGAACGCGTTCGCGCATACGTTGTCGCGTCGCGTATCGCGAGGAAACGAACGACGGCCTGATCGTCGCGCGCAGCGCGGATCGCCACGCCATCCCGTTGCGCCCATTCACCAGCGGCCGTGCGCCTCGCGCCCGGCTGCGGGGTCGTGTCGCGCCTGCGTTTTGCCGCATCCGGCTCGATGCACGTCACGTCCCTACGGATTACTGATTGACGTCATGGAAAGGAAACCTCTCGTCGGCATCACCGCCGACCTCACCCAGATCGGCGCCCACGCGTCGCATACGGTCGGCGACAAATACGTCGCCGCGATCGTCGACGGCGCGCAGGCGCTCGCGATGGTGCTGCCCGCCCTCGGCGAGCGCCAGTCGACCGCCGACGTGCTCGACGCGGTCGACGGGCTGCTGTTTACCGGCAGCTACTCGAACGTCGAGCCGCATCTGTATGGCGGCGAACCGAGCGCACCGGGCACGAAGCACGACCCGGCGCGCGACGCGACGACGCTGCCGCTGCTGCGCGCGGCCATCGTCGCGGGCGTGCCCGTGCTCGCCGTGTGCCGCGGCTTCCAGGAGCTGAACGTCGTGTGCGGCGGCACGCTGCATCAGCGCGTGCACGACGTGCCCGGCTTCGCCGACCACCGCGAGGACGACGACGCGCCGATGGATACGCAATACGGCCCCGCGCACGTCGTGCGCCTGACGCCCGGCGGCCAGCTGCATGCGCTCGCCGGCGGCCGCGACGAAGTGCAGGTGAACTCGCTGCACAAGCAGGGCGTCGCGCAACTCGGCTCCGGTCTCGCGGTCGAGGCCGTCGCGCCGGATGGCCTGATCGAGGCCGTGAGCGTCGTCGACGCACCGGCGTTCGCGCTCGCCGTGCAGTGGCATCCGGAATGGCGACATGCGCAGGACCCGCTGTCGAGCGCGATCTTCCGCGCGTTCGGCGACGCGTGCCGCGCGCGCCGCGCCGCCCGCACGCGCGCCACGGCCGCCGCCGCGCTCGCCTGAGCGCGCCCACCAGACAACGAGAACAGACATGCAAGACATCGAAGACTTTCTGAAGCAGCATCGGATCACCGAGATCGAAGCGATCATTCCCGACATGGCCGGCATCGCGCGCGGCAAGATCACGCCGCGCAACAAGTTCACGTCCGGCGAATCGATGCGCCTGCCGCAAGCCGTGATGGTGCAGACCGTCACCGGCGAATATCCGGAAGACGGCTCGCTGACCGGCGTGACCGACCCCGACATGGTGTGCGTGCCCGACACGTCGACGATCCGCCTGATTCCGTGGGCCGTCGACCCGACCGCGCAGGTGATCCACGACTGCGTGCACTTCGACGGCTCGCCGGTCGAGATCTCGCCGCGCTACGTGCTGCGCCGCGTGCTCGACCTGTACAAGGCGAAGGGCTGGAAGCCGGTCGTCGCGCCGGAACTCGAGTTCTACCTGGTCGACATGAACAAGGACCCCGACCTGCCGCTGCGTCCGCCGGTTGGCCGCACGGGCCGCCCCGAAACGGGCCGCCAGTCGTACTCGATCGAGGCCGTCAACGAGTTCGATCCGCTGTTCGAGGACATCTACGAGTACTGCGAATCGCAGAACCTCGACATCGACACGCTGATCCACGAAGTCGGCGCCGCGCAGATGGAGATCAACTTCATGCACGGCGACGCGCTGTCGCTGGCCGACCAGGTGTTCCTGTTCAAGCGCACGGTGCGCGAGGCCGCGCTGCGCCACAACATGTACGCGACGTTCATGGCCAAGCCGATGGAAGACGAACCGGGTTCGGCGATGCACGTGCACCAGAGCATCGTCGACGAGGAAACGGGCCAGAACCTGTTCACGTCGCAGGAAACCGGCGGCGCGACGTCGATGTTCTACAACTACCTCGCGGGGCTGCAGAAGTACACGCCGGCGCTGATGCCGATCTTCGCGCCGTACATCAACTCGTACCGCCGCCTGTCGCGCTTCATGGCCGCGCCGATCAACGTGCAGTGGGGCTACGACAACCGCACGGTGGGGTTCCGCATTCCGCATTCGGGTCCGGCCGCGCGCCGCATCGAAAACCGCATCCCCGGTGTCGACTGCAATCCGTACCTCGCGCTCGCGGCGACGCTCGCGGCCGGCTATCTCGGCATGACGCAGCGCCTGGAGCCGACCGAGCCGCTGGTGAGCGACGGCTACAGCCTGCCGTACCAGCTGCCGCGCAACCTCGAGGAAGGGCTGACGCTGATGGCCGCGTGCGAGCCGCTCGGCGAGATCCTCGGGCACAAGTTCCTGAAGGCGTATTTCGCGCTGAAGGAAACCGAATACGAAGCGTTCTTCCGCGTGATCAGCTCGTGGGAACGCCGCCATCTGCTGCTGCACGTGTAAGCGTGCCAACCGCATACGGAATCACGGAGGAAACATGACTTACCGCAACGAATCTGCCTGGATCCAGCCGGCCGCACCGACCGCCACGGCCGCCGCGCCGCGCGCGACGCAGGCACGCTCGACCGCCGAATACCGCGCGCTCGACGCCGCGCACCACATCCATCCGTTCTCGGACATGGGCGCGCTCAATCGTGCCGGCAGCCGCGTGATCGTGAAGGCCGACGGCGTCTACCTGTGGGACTCGGACGGCAACAAGGTGATCGACGGGATGGCCGGCCTGTGGTGCGTGAACGTCGGCTACGGCCGCAAGGAACTCGCCGACGCCGCGTATCGCCAGATCCAGGAACTGCCGTTCTACAACACGTTCTTCAAGACCACGCACCCGCCGGTGATCGAACTTTCCGCGATGCTCGCGGAAGTGACGCCGGCCGGCTTCAACCACTTCTTCTATTGCAACAGCGGCTCGGAAGGCAACGACACCGTGCTGCGTCTCGTGCACCAGTACTGGCGCGTGCAGGGCAAGCCGCAGAAGAAATACGTGATCTCGCGCAAGAACGGCTATCACGGCTCGACGATCGCGGGTGGCACGCTCGGCGGGATGGGCTACATGCACGAGCAGATGCCGTCGAAGGTCGAGCACATCGTGCACATCGACCAGCCGTACTTCTTCGGCGAAGCGGCAGCCGGCGAAACGCCCGAAGCATTCGGCCTCGCGCGCGCGCAGCAGCTCGAAGCGAAGATTCTCGAACTCGGCGCGGAGAACGTCGCGGCCTTCATCGGCGAGCCGTTCCAGGGTGCGGGCGGCGTGATCTTCCCGCCGTCGACGTACTGGCCGGAAATCCAGCGGATCTGCCGCAAGTACGACATCCTGCTGGTTGCCGACGAAGTAATCGGCGGCTTCGGGCGCACCGGCGAATGGTTCGCGCACCAGCACTTCGGCTTCGAGCCGGACCTGATCACGATGGCCAAGGGCCTCACGTCGGGCTACGTACCGATGGGCGCGGTCGGCATTCACGAGCGCGTCGCGCGCCCGATCATCGACAACGGCGAATTCAATCACGGCCTCACGTATTCGGGTCACCCGGTGGCAGCCGCCGTCGCGGTCGCGAACCTGAAGCTGCTGCGCGACGAGGGCATCGTCGAGCGCGTGAAGACCGATACCGGCCCGTACTTCCAGGCGCTGATGCGCGAAACCTTCGCGCGTCATCCGATCGTCGGCGAAGTGCATGGCCACGGGATGGTCGCGAGCCTGCAACTGGCCGAAGCGCCGGCCGCACGCCGCCGCTTCGCGAACGGCGGCGACGTCGGCACGATCTGCCGCGACTTCTGCTTCAACGGCAACCTGATCATGCGCGCGACCGGCGACCGGATGCTGCTGTCGCCGCCGCTCGTGATCTCGCGCCAGGAAATCGATGAACTCGTGTCGAAGGCGAAGAAGGCCGTCGATGCCACCGCCCAGCAACTGGGTATTTCGTAACGGTTTTTGCCTACAGGCGTGCGGCGGGCGCCGCACGCCGCCATCATCCAGGGGAATTCCACCATGCGTGCCTGCATTCTTCGCCAAGCCTGTTCCGTCGCCGCCCTCGCCGCCGCGGCCGCGCTCACGTCGGTCGCCAGCCCGTCGGCGCATGCCGACGAACTGAACGTCTACAACTGGTCCGACTACATCGCGCCGGACACGATCCCGAACTTCCAGAAACAGACGGGTATCCACGTCAAGTACGACAACTACGACAGCGACGACACGCTGCAGGCGAAGCTGCTGGCCGGCAGCTCGGGCTACGACATCGTCGTGCCGACGTCGAACTACATGGCCAAGCAGATCCAGGCCGGCGTGTACCAGAAGCTCGACAAGTCGAAGATTCCGAACCTCGCGAACCTCGACCCGTTGCTGATGAAGATGATCGCCGACGCCGATCCGGGCAACCAGTACGGCGTGCCGTGGGCCTACGGCACGGACGGCATCGGCTACAACGTGCAGGCGGTGAAGAAGGCGCTCGGCGACAAGGCGCCGGTCGACAGCTGGGCGCTGGTGTTCGACCCGGCCAACATGGAGAAGCTGAAGGGCTGCGGCGTGTCGTTCCTCGACCAGGCCGTCGACGTGTTCGCCGCCACGCTGCAATACATGGGCAAGGACCCGAACAGCAAGAACCCCGGCGACTACCAGGCTGCCTTCGAAGTCCTGAAGAAAGTCCGCCCGTACATCACCCAGTTCAACTCGTCCGGCTACATCAACGATCTCGCGAACAACGACGTGTGCGTCGCGCTCGGCTGGTCGGGCGACATCGGCATCGCGCACCGCCGCTCGTCGGAAGCGAAGCGCTCGTACGACATCAAGTTCGCGAACCCGAAGGAAGGCGGCCTGCTGTGGTTCGACGTGATGGTGATCCCGAAGGATGCGCCGCACCCGGAAGCCGCGATGAAGTGGATCAACTACGTGTCCGATCCGAAGGTCAACGCGGCGATCACCAACACGGTGTTCTACCCGACCGCGAACAAGGCCGCGCACCCGTTCGTCACGCCGGCCGTCGCGCAGGACCCGACCGTCTACCCGCCCGAGGACGTGCTGAAGAAGATGGTGCTGATGAAGCCGATGCCGGCCGACATCCTGCGCCTCGAGAACCGTCTGTGGGCCCAGTTGAAGACGGGCCACTGACCACCATGCATCACGGCGGCGCAGGCATCGCGGTACGCCTGACCGCCTGAGATCCGCGGACGTCCGTCCGCTCGCGCGCCCCGCGCGCGCTGTTCCATCCGGCACGAGCCGTCGTCCGCGAGTCGCGTTGCGCGCCTCGCGCGGGGACGCTCACGCCTGCAATCCGTGAAGAACGAATGGTGACTCCCATGCAATCGATACCCTCTTCCGCTGCTGCACGACAGACCCAACCGGCCACGGCGCCCCGCACGCAAAACGACGCGTTCGTGCGCATCGAAAACGTCGTGAAGAAATTCGGCGACAGCACGGCCGTCGACAACGTGAACCTGACGATCGCGAAGAACGAGCTGTTCGCGCTGCTCGGCAGCTCGGGCTGCGGCAAGTCCACGCTGCTGCGCATGCTCGCCGGGCTGGAAACGGCGACCTCCGGCAAGATCTTCGTCGACGGCGAGGACCTCGCGTCGCTGCCGCCGTACCGCCGCCCGGTCAACATGATGTTCCAGTCGTATGCGCTGTTTCCGCACATGACGGTCGAATCGAACGTCGCATTCGGCCTGAAGCAGGAAGGCACGCCGAAGCACGAGATCAAGGAGCGCGTGGCCGACGCGCTCGCGCTCGTGCAGATGAGCAAGTACGCGAAGCGCAAGCCGCATCAGCTGTCCGGCGGCCAGCAGCAGCGCGTCGCGCTCGCCCGCTCGCTGGTGAAGCGCCCGAAGCTGCTGCTGCTCGACGAGCCGATGTCCGCGCTCGACAAGAAGATCCGCCAGAAGACCCAGCTCGAACTGGTGAACATCATCGAGAAGGTCGACGTGACCTGCGTGATGGTCACGCACGACCAGGAAGAAGCGATGACGATGGCGAGCCGCCTCGCGGTGATGAGCGAAGGCAAGATCGTGCAGATCGGCTCGCCCGGCGAAGTCTACGAATACCCGAACAGCCGCTTCTCGGCCGAATTCATCGGCTCGACCAACCTGTTCGAGGGGCGCGTCGTCGAGGACGAGCCCGATCACATCTTCGTCGAAAGCGACGATCTCGAAACGCGCATGTACGTGAGCCACGGCGTGACCGGCCCGCTCGGGATGCCGGTCGGCATCTCGGTGCGCCCGGAGCGCGTGCACGTGTCGCGCGAGAAGCCGGGCTCGAAGCACAACTGGGCGCGCGGCGTCGTCACCGACATCGCGTACATGGGCAGCTATTCGCTGTACCACGTGCGTTTGCCGAGCGGCAAGACGGTGGTGTCGAACCTGTCGAGCTCGCACCTGATGAACGACGGCGCGCCCGCGTGGAACGACGACGTGTTCGTGTCGTGGTCGCCGGCCAGCGGCGTCGTGCTGACGCAGTGAGGACGCCACGATGAGAACCTCCGCTTCCACGCCTTCCGCGCCGGTGCCGACCGGCGCTACCGCTGTCACCCAGGCTCATCAACGCCGCAGCCGCTTCTCCGTGCTGTCGCGCTTCCTGCCGTCGGGCCGCAACGTCGCGATCGGCGTGCCGTTCCTGTGGCTCGCCGTGTTCTTCGCGCTGCCGTTCGTGCTGGTGCTGAAGATCAGCTTCGCCGACCAGGTGATGGGCATCCCGCCGTACACGTCGCTCGTCGAGATCAAGGACGGCGTCGTGCACTTCGCGCTGCAGCTGTCGCACTACGCGTTCCTGCTGCAGGACGACCTGTACATCGCGACCTACCTCAGCTCGCTGAAGATGGCCGCCGTGTCGACGGTGCTGTGCCTGCTGATCGGTTACCCGATGGCGTACTACATCGCGCGCTCGGAGCCGGACCGTCGCAACGTGCTGATGATGGCCGTGATGCTGCCGTTCTGGACGTCGTTCCTGATTCGCGTGTACGCATGGATCGGCATCCTGAAGGACGACGGCCTGCTGAACCACACGCTGATCGCGCTCGGCATCATCCACACGCCGCTGCGGCTCTATCACAGCGACGCGGGCGTCTACATCGGGATGGTCTATTCGTACCTGCCGTTCATGGTGATGCCGCTGTACGCGCACCTCGTGAAGATGGACCTGACGCTGCTCGAAGCCGCGTACGACCTCGGCGCGAAACCGTGGGTCGCGTTCACGCGCATCACGCTGCCGCTGTCGAAGAACGGGATCATCGCCGGCAGCCTGCTCGTGTTCATCCCGGCGGTGGGCGAGTACGTGATTCCGGAGCTGCTCGGCGGCGCCGACACGCTGATGATCGGCCGCGTGATGTGGGATGAATTCTTCAACAACATGGACTGGCCGATGGCGTCCGCGGTGACGGTCGCGATGGTGATGCTGCTGCTCGTGCCGATGGCGCTGTTCCAGTACTACCAGGTCAAGGAACTGGGAGACGCGAAATGATCAAGCCGAGCAAACCGCTGTCGACGGGCGTTCTCGCCTTCGGCTTCCTGTTCCTCTACATCCCGATCATCAGCCTGATCGTGTACTCGTTCAACGAATCGAAGCTCGTGACGGTGTGGTCGGGCTTCTCGCTGAAGTGGTACGCGGCGCTGCTCGACGACGACGAGCTGCTGACCGCTGCGTGGCTGTCGCTGAAGATCGGCCTGCTGACGGCCACCGCGTCGGTCGTGATCGGCACGTGGGCCGGCTTCGTGCTCGCGCGCTTCGGCCGCTTCAAGGGCTTCACGCTGTACACCGGGATGATCAACGCACCGCTGGTGATTCCGGAGGTGATCCAGGGGATTTCGCTGCTGTTGCTGTTCGTCGCGCTCGAGCAGATGTTCGGCTGGCCGAAGGGGCGCGGAATGGTGACGATCTGGATCGGCCACGTGATGTTGTGCGTGTCGTACGTGGCGATCATCGTGCAGTCGCGCGTGAAGGAGATGAACAAGTCGCTCGAGGAGGCCGCGCTCGACCTGGGCGCGACGCCGCTGAAGGTGTTCTTCGTGGTGACGCTGCCGCTGATCTCGCAGGCGCTGCTGTCGGGGTGGCTGCTGTCGTTCACGCTGTCGATCGACGATCTGGTGCTGTCGGCGTTCCTGTCCGGGCCGGGGTCGACGACGCTGCCGCTGGTGGTGTTCTCGCGCGTGCGGCTGGGGCTGAACCCGGAGATGAACGCGCTGGCGACGCTGTTCATCACGGCCGTGACGATCGGCGTGATCGTCGTGAACCGGATGATGATCGCGCGCGAACGACGCCGGATGGCCGACCTGAAGGCCGCGTTCGCGGTGGCCTGACCGCCGGCCTCCTGCTTCGACGATAACAAGCACTGCAGACAAGCAAGACGCGCTGCCCCAGGGGGGCGCGCGATTCGATCCCGATTTGACAGGCGCACGACTAGGAGAATCCGCAATGAAGAAGAAACTGATCTGCCTGCTGGTGGCCGGCGCGTTGCCGGGCATCGCGCTGGCCGGTTCGACATCCGCCGAAATCAAGGCGCTGCAGGCGCAGGTCGCCGCGCTGCAGAAACAGATGAAGGCCATGCAGGCGCAGCTCGCCGCGAAGCCGGGCGGCGCAGGGGGGGGCGCGACGTCCGGCGCGAGCGGCGGCATGGCCGGCGGCGGCAACGCCGTCGCGGTCGCCGCCGACCCGGGCTCGCCGGATTACGGCAAGGCACGCGCGACGCTGACCAACGACGAGGTCAGCGAGATGAAGCAGCAGATCGCGAACCAGCAGCTGAAGGTCGATTCGCTGACCGACGCGGCCAACACCGGCCCGCTCGCCGGCCTGTCGGTCACCGGCTACATCGATCCGACCTACATCTACAACCGCGCGGCCGGCACGTCGTCGTTCCTGTTCGCGAACCACGAGAACGCGTACAACTACTTCAACAGCACGTTCGGCGATCTCTACCTCGACATCAAGAAGACCTTCGGCGTCGGCCCGATGGCGCCGTCGGCCGAGATCACGTTGATGCCGAACCGCGGCAACGGCATCACGCTGCTGCAGAACTCGCGCGGCTCGATCACCGACAACCTGCTGAACACGGCGGTGATCAACGTGCCGATCACCGCGGAAACGACGCTGGTCGCCGGCCTGATCCCGAGCTTCGGCGGCTACGAAGTGCAGCAATCGAACCAGATGCTCACCCTCACGCACAACCTGCTGTACGATTTCTCCGATCCGGGCAGCTACGTCGGTGTCGGCGCGAACTACACGAAGGGCGCCTGGGCGTGGAAGTTCTTCCTCGGCAACGAGCAGTACCGCACCTACGGTTCGGTCACGCAGACGGGCACCAATGCGCTCGGCGACCCGATCACCACCAGCAACAAGGTGCCGACCTTCACCGCGCGCGCGGACTACACGTGGTCGAGCGCGCTTGATATCGGTGGGTCGTTCAACATTGGCCGGCAGACGCTGGCGAGCGCGGTCGACGATCAGGGCAACGTCCATTACGGCCCGGGCGCCGCGGCGCCAAGCGCGTACGGTTCGTTCTTCTTCGGCGAACTCGACGCGACCTACACGCTCGCCGACGTGCAGTACAACGCCGAAGTCGACTACGGCCGGCAGCAGCATGCGGCGTTCAACGGCGGGCTCGCGCAGTGGTACGGGCTGTCGCTGCTCGCGCACCGCAAGTTCAACGCGCCGGTGGTCGGCCGCATGGGCGTGACGCTGCGCTACGACCTGCTCGCGAACTCGAAGAACGGCGGCGGCGGCGGCGGCATCGCGCTGAACGGCAACGGGATGGACCCGAGCAACGGCTTCGGCGTCGACGCGGACTGTCTCGCGCAGTCGAAGGCCGGCGGCGGCCTGGGCTTCGAGTGCAAGGGCGCGGTGCGCCAGGACGTCGCGCTCGACCTGCTGTTCTATCCGACCCAGCAGATCACCGTGAAGGTCGAATACCGGCACGACTGGGCGAACAACAAGGTGTTCCTGCGCAACGACGGGTCGTACGGCAAGTCCAACGACCTGCTCGCGACGCAGTTCATCTATTCGTTCTGATGCAGCACGCGCGGGGCGACGTGCCGCACGCACGGCGTCCCGCGCCGTTTTCCGGGTGGCTGCGCGCCGTTGCAGCCTTGTCGAGGGAGTCGGTTTCATGACGCAGTCTTTCACCCGCCGCGCCGATGCGCTCGCGCGCGACTCGTACTACGAAGCCACGGCCACGCGGCCCGCGGCGGACGATCCGATGCTCGACGCGGCGATCGACGTCGACGTCTGCGTGATCGGCGCCGGCTTCGCCGGCCTGTCGACGGCGCTCGACTGCCGCGCGCGCGGGCTGTCGGTCGCCGTGATCGATGCGCAGCGGCCCGGCTGGGGCGCGTCGGGCCGCAACGGCGGCCAGGCGATCACCGGTTTCGCGAAAGACGAGGTGATCGAGCAGCAGCTCGGCGCCGACGGCGCGCGCGCCGCGTGGTCGCTGTCGCTCGACGGCGTCGCGCTGATCGCCGAGCGCATCGCGCGCTACGGGATCGACTGCGACTTCACGCGCGGCTACCTGACGGTCGCGACGAAGCCGCGCCGCATCGACGACCTGCGTGCGTGGATGAACGCCGCGACGTCGCGCTGGGGCCATCCGTCGCTCGCCTGGCTCGATACCGGCGAGATCCAGGCGCGCATTGCATCGACGCGCTATCTGGCCGGCGTGCACGATCCGCTGTCGGGCCATCTGCATCCGCTCAAGTACTGCCTCGGCCTTGCCGATGCCGCACGCCGCGAAGGCGTCGCGCTGTACGCGCACACGCCGGCGCTCGACGTCGTGCGCGGCGCCCGGCCCGTCGTGCGCACGCCGTCGGGCGAAGTGCGCTGCCGCTTCGTCGTGTCGTGCTGCAACGCCGGGCCCGGCGGCGTGCTGCCGGCCGCGACCGCCGCGCGCATCGCGCCGATCGCGTCGTACATCATCGCGACCGAGCCGCTCGGCCGGGCGCGCGCCGATGCACTGATCGCCCGGCGCGAAGCCGTGTGCGACAACAACTTCTTCCTCGACTATTTCCGGGTGTCGGCCGACCACCGGATGCTGTTCGGCGGCCGCGCGAATTCGGCCGGCGCATCGCCCGCGGCGCTCGCCGAAGCGATCCGGCAACGCATGGTCGGCGTGTTCCCGCAGCTCGGCGACGTGCGCGTCGACCACGCGTGGGGCGGCTTCGTCGACGTCACGCGCAACCGCGCGCCGGATTTCGGCGCGATCGATCCGAACTTCTTCTACGTCCAGGGCTTCAGCGGCCACGGCGTCGCGCTCACCGGCATCGCCGGACGCGCGGTCGCCGGCGCGATCGCGGGCGACACGCACGCGTTCGACCTGTTCGCCCGCCTGCGTCACCGGCGCTTTCCCGGCGGCGATGCATGGCGGCAACCCGCGCTCGAACTCGGGATGCTGTACCACCGCGTACGCGAGCTGTTCTGAGCCCTTTCACTCCGCTTTCCTGATCATGCAGACATTCGCCAACCAGCCGCACGTCGCGTCGTACTACGCGGCGACCGCCAACGATACGACCCGCCACGCGCCGCTCGCCGGCACGATCGACGCCGACGTGTGCGTGATCGGCGCGGGCCTCACGGGCCTGTCCGCCGCGCTCAATCTCGCCGAGCGCGGCCATTCGGTGACCGTGCTCGAAGCGTCGCGGGTCGGATGGGCGGCGAGCGGCCGCAACGGCGGCCAGTTGATCGGCGGCTTCGCGTGCGACATCGACACGTTCGCGCAGTTCATGCCGGAAGGCGACGTGAAGCGCATCTGGGACATGGGGCTCGAAACGCTGTCGCTCGTGAAGTCGCGCATCGCGCGGCACGACATCGACTGCGCGCTGGTGCCCGGCTATCTGACCGCGGCCAACACCGAGCGCGACGCGGATGCGCTGAAACGCTGGCGCGATGAAGCCGCGAAGCGCTTCGGCTACGACCGCTTCCACTTCGTCGAAGCCGACGAACTCGGCGACTACGTGCAGTCGGCCCGCTATTGCGGCGGCCTGTACGACCCCGATAGCGGCCATCTTCATCCGCTCAACTACACGCTCGGCCTCGCGCGGGCGGCCACCGACGCGGGCGTGCGCATCCACGAGGACAGCTGCGTGACACGCGTGCGCGACGTGGCCGGCGGCCACGTCGTCGAGACGAGCGGCGGCAACGTGCGTACGCGCTTCGTCGTGCTCGCCTGCAATACCTACGTCGGCACGCTCGCGCCCGCGCTGTCGAGGAAGATCATGCCGGTCGGCACCTACGTGATCGCGACCGAGCCGCTCGGCGAAACGCGCGCCGCCGCGCTGATGCCTGCCCGCGCGGCGATCTGCGACAGCCGCTTCGTGCTCGACTACTTCCGGCCGGCGCCCGACACGCGGCTCGTGTGGGGCGGCAAGGTCAGCTATTCGACGCGCGCGCCGCGCGATCTCGCGGCGGCGATGCGCGCCGACATGCTGAAGACGTTCCCGCAGCTCGCGGACGTGAAGGTCGACTATGCGTGGGGCGGTTTCGTCGACATCACGATGAACCGCGCGCCGCACTTCGGCCGCATCACACCGACCACGTATTTCGCGCAGGGGTTTTCGGGGCACGGCGTGAACACGACCGCGCTCGCGGGCAAGCTGATCGCCGAGGCAATCGACGGCCAGGCGAGCCGCTTCGACCTGTTCGACAAGATCCGGCATCGCGACTTCCCCGGCGGCGCGGCGCTGCGCACGCCGGCGCTGGTGCTCGCGATGAGCTGGTATCGGCTGCTGGATGCGTTCGGCGTGCATTGAGCGCGCGCAGCGTCACCGCGCAAAAGCAGAACGGCCGCTCGTTCGAGCGGCCGTTCGGTCCGGCGGCAGGATTCGGGAGAAGCCGCCGCGCGTCAGTCGGTACCGTACTTCGGCGAGCGCGGCCCGTACAGCAGCCCGTTCGGCGGGCCCGCCGACAACAGCCGCGTGCTCGTCAGCCCGGCCACGTCATGCGCTTCGTCGGTCAGCGAATGCGCGACCTGCTTGACGGCTGCCTGCACGAGCGCCCCGACGATCCCGAACGCATTGACGCTCATGTTGTTGCCGACTTCCTTGCCGGTCGCGCGGCCCTCGCCCTGCCACAGCACGTCGCCGCTCTTCAGGTCGACGAGCTTCGCCGACGCGGCAACGGTCGTCGTGCTGTCGACCAGCTGGTAGACGGAGCCGTATTGCGTGACCTTCGAATACAGCACGGCGTCCGCGCCGAAGATCTCGCGCAGCTTCGCCGGCGACGTAGCCTGGATGTCGGTCGCATTCGTCAGGCCGTTCTGCTTGAACGTCTCGTCCATCACCGCGACGGGCACCACGTAGTAGCCCGACTCGGCGAGCGGCAGCGTCATTTGCGACAGCACGCCGTAAGTCGCGCCGACGTCGGTGGTTTCATTGACCGGCGGCAGCACGAGGATCGAGCGCGGCTGGCTCTTCTTGAACGCCGTGTAGTCGGGACGTTGCACCGGCTGCGCGCACGCGCTCAGCAGCGCGGCGATCGACAGCGCGAACAGCAGCTTGAATGAAAGTGTCTTGAACATGGCGGGCGTGTCACTGTTTGGCAGGATTCGAATCGGCATTCTTCCGATCGGCAACGGTCTGGCCGGCGGCCGCCGGATTCGCGGCTTTCGACGCACCGGCCTTCTTCTTCATCAGGAAATCCATATACGACGCGGATTCCGGGAACAGCTGCTTCTCGGCCTGCAGTTCCTGCTCGGCCTGCTGCTCGTTGCCGACGCTCGCATACAGCATCCCGAGATGCGCATGGAAACCCGGCGGCGGCGTATGGCCCTTCGCGCGGATCTCCTGCAGCGCTTTTTCGAGCGCATCGATCTGCTGCTGCGGCGCTTGCTGCCCCTTGAAGTATTCGTACACCTGCGGCTGATAGCCGGTCCACTGATACAGCGGCGGCGTGGTCGGCGCCGCGCAGCCCGCGAGCAGCAAGGCGGCCGCCGTCGCCGGCAGCCAGATTCCCCGTTTCATGGTCTTGTCTCTTCTGGTTGGTGAAATGATGCGTGCGCGCCGTATCGCGCGCGGCACTTACTGCGCGGCCTTCAGCACGCCGGCGTCGACCTGGTCGACGAGATGGTTCACGGCTTCCTGGATCGCGAGGTCCAGCACCTTGCCGTTGAGCGTCGAGTCGTAGCCGGCGGTGCCGCCGAAGCCGATCACCTCGCGGTTCGACAGGCTGAACTCGCCCGCGCCCTGGCTCGATGCGACGACTTCCGACGTCGTCGTGTCGACGATGTTCAGGTTGACCTTCGCATACGCGACCTGCGTCTTGCCGCGGCCGAGAATGCCGAACAGCTGATGATCGCCGACGTCCTTGCGGCCGAACTCGGTCACGTCGCCGGTCACCACGTAGTTCGCGCCCTTCACGGCCTGCGCCTTCTTCATGAAGCCCGCTTCCTGCCTGATCTCGTCGAGATTCTCGCGATCGAGCACGTTGAAGCGGCGGCTCTGCTGCAGGCGCGTGACGAGGATCGTCTTCGCCTGTCCGCCGAGGCGGTCGATGCCGTCGGAGAAGATGCCGCGCATGTAGCTCGAGCGGTTGTCGAACTTGCCGACGGCGATCGCGACGGGCTTGCCCGCGTACGGCTTCTGCGCGCTGCTGACGGCCGGCACGTCGAGCGTGCGCGACGATTCGGTCGCGCAGCCGGACAGCGCCGCGACGACCGCGGCCGCCACGAGGACGGTGCGTCGTGTCTGAATGTTCACTGCTGGTCTCCTTGCTGGAAAAGATGGCACTGCGCGCGCACGCGTTCATCGCCGGTTCGGCGATCGCTGCAAGTCATGGAGGAGCGCGCGCAACGGATGCGTCACGGCGAAAAGCGGATCGATAATGCGATACGCGCCTGCATCGCGCGCACGGATGATTCCGTTATTCTGATTACTGCGCTGTTGATCGCGCATGGTCGGCCCCGTATATGATTTTTCGCGATCATATCAAGCCCGTTTATCAAGACGGCTTATCTTGATAATAATTGACGATTTTCACGCTTATTTTTATTCGGCGCCCCATTCGTGCGCAAAGTCCTGCGGGCAAGGGCTCGCGCGACATGCGTTCGATACTCGCCGGTCTTCCGTGTCGATATCGGCGGATTAACGGTCGATCCGCCGATATCGACACGCGTTAATCCATGCCGTCGATCCGAACGATCGATATCTCTAAAATACGCCGTTCGGCGTTCCGGCCTCACACGCGCGTGCAGCGATGCACACGCGCTTGCCATTCTGCTAGTCGGCCACCTTCTGCCGCATCGTCACGAACTCCTCGGCCGCGGTCGGATGAATGCCGATCGTGTCGTCGAACTGCGCCTTCGTCGCGCCCGCGCGAATCGCGATCGCGATGCCCTGGATGATCTCGCCCGCATCGCGGCCGACCATGTGCGCGCCAACCACGCGCTGGCTGTCGCGCGCGACGACGAGCTTCATCAGCGTGCGCTCGTCACGGCCCGACAGCGTGTGGCGCAACGCCTTGAACGACGTGCGGTAGATGTCGACGTCGCCGTGCGCGTGCCGCGCATCAGCTTCGGTCAGGCCGACCGTCGCGACCTCCGGCTGGCTGAACACGGCCGACGGCACGTACGCGTGATCGACGGCCACGCGCGACCCGCCGAACAGCGTGCGCGCGAGCAGCGCGCCGTCGCGCGTCGCGACCGGCGTGAGCTGCGGCCGCGACGTGACGTCGCCGATCGCGTGGATCGACGGCACCGACGTCGCCGAATACGCATCGACGGCAATCGCGCCGCGTGCATCGAGCAGGATGCCCGCCTGCTCGAGCCCGATTCCGTCGACGTTCGGCACGCGCCCCGTCGCATAAAGCACCTGATCGTACGGCCCGTGCCGCGCGTCGCCGACGCGCACGAACAGCGCGCCGTCGTCCGCGCGTTCGATCGATTCGATCACCGCGCGCGCATGAATCGTGACGCCCTGCTTCGTCATCTCGTCGGTCAGGAACTGGCGCACGTCGTCGTCGAAGCCGCGCAGGATTTTTTCGCCGCGATAGAACACGTCGACGTGGCTGCCGAAACCGTTGAAGATGCCCGCGAACTCGACCGCGATATAGCCGCCGCCGACCACCGCGATGCGTTTGGGCAGCGCCGCGAGCGACAGCGCCTCGCGCGACGTGATCGCGTGCTCGATGCCGGGCCGCGGCGGCAGCGACGGCCGCGAGCCGGTCGCGATCGCGAGGTGGCGCGCGCGGATCGTGCGCGCGCCGATCGCGACCGTGTGCGCATCGACGAGCGTCGCGCGGCCGGCGTGCATGTCGACGCCCGATTGCCGTAGCAGGTTGACGTAGATGTCGCTCAGCCGGTTGATCTCGCGATCCTTCGCGGCGATCAGCGCGGACCAGTCGAGCGTGCCGGCGCCGAAGGTCCAGCCGAAGCCCTTCGCGTCGTCGACCTCGTGCGGGTAGTGCGACGCATAGACCAGCAGTTTCTTCGGGATGCAGCCGCGCAGCACGCAGGTGCCGCCGATCTGCTCTTCTTCCGCTATGCCGACGCGTGCGCCGTAGGACGCCGCCATGCGTGCGAGCCTCACGCCGCCCGAGCCGGCGCCGATGACGAACAGGTCGTAGTCGAAATCCATCGCATTCCCTCATCGCAGTTCGGATGGAGGGACGATAGCAAGATTCGGGGATTCGTGCGGCGCGTGGTGCGTGCCGCGCGCCCCATAAAAAACGGCGAGAGACGAGGCCTCTCGCCGGTCAAACCGGCTGGCGGTTGTGCCATGCGTCACCGATCGACCGCATGCCCGACCTGCCGATTGCGCGGCACCGGCCGGCCCTGGCGCGCGAAGGGCGCGCCCGCGGCCGACCGGCCGCCATGCTCATGCCTGCGACGTGTCGCTGCCGTCCGTCGCCTGCGTATCGTCCGCCTGCTGCGGCTGCTCGTCCTTCTTCTCGAGCATGCCTTCGATCGCCTCGGCGCCCTTGAAACCCGCGACGGCCGCGGCCGCCTTGGTCAAGAGGCCCGCATCCGGATCCAGCTTTTCCGCGCCTTCGACGGCGGCAACTGCGCCGGCGATTTCACCCACGACGTTCAGGATACCCATCGTCATCCCCTTTCTAGAAAATCGTGAGCGCATCGTCCCACGAAAGAAACCGGCGGACCGTGTTTGTCATCGCCGGATACACAAGTTACGCATCAGGCCGGCCGCGCTCGCAGAGCGCCACCGGAACGACGCACGCGCACGCCTGACGGCATGCCACGAGCGATGCACGCAGCGTAGCGGAAAGCCTGCGCGCGCACTGTAAAAGTATGTTCTGGATTGCCGACGGATCGCTTACGGCGCGGGACTTCCGCAATGGAGCGCCCGCCGAATAGTCGTGCGCGCGTATGAAGGTCGCGTGACGAAAAAAAAGAGGCTCCTCGCGGAGCCTCTTCGATGTGCGCCGGACGAAGCCGGCGCATGCGTTCCGACGTTCGTCAGAAGATATTGCGCAGGCCGATCGCGATGCCCGTCTGGTTGCTGCGGCCAGGCAGCTCGACGTTCGCCGCGCCGGTCGTCTTGTTGAAGTCGACGGTGCCGTAGATTTCGGTGCGCTTGCTCAGCGCGTACTCGGCGATGCCGACGACCGCGTAGCGGTTGCCGCTCGCGAGCGTGCCGTTCGTGGTCATCGCGTTGCGCATGTGGTCGTAGTAGAACGCGCCCGTCAGCGTCAGCGGCGCGCTGACCTGCCAGCTCACACCCGCGAACGGACCGTCGTCGATGCGGCCCGTGCCCTTCGCGACCGGAATCGTCTGCTGCGCGAGCAGGCTGTCGACGAAGCCCGTGTCGTCCTTCGAACGCAGGTAGCCCGCGTAGATCTTCGCCTTGCTGAACGCGTACACGATGTTCGCGTGGTAGATCGTCTGCTTGCGCGCCGAGTTGTCGCTGTTCTGCTGCGCGCCGGCCGCGATGCTGAGCGGACCCATCACGTACGACAGCGACACGCCCCACGCATTGCCCTTGCCGAGCGAACCCGGAATCTGGCCCGAGAAGCCGCCGGCGCCGGTCGATTCGTAGTTGGTGCCGGTCGAGTACATCGCCTTCGCCGTCAGGCCCTCGAACTTGCCCGTGTACTTGATCTGGTTGTCCGCATACAGGCCGCCGCCGAGGGCGACCGGCAGCCACGCGTTTTCGAGGTAGTTGCCGACGGTGAGCGGATCGTACGTATCCGACAGCAGGTCGAACAGCGGCGTCTTCTGGCGGCCGAGGGTCACCGTGCCGTACGGGCTCTGCAGGCCGACGTACGCCGCGCGGTTGAACAGGCGGCCGCTGTCGGCGAATGCGCCGTTCTGCAGGTTCACGCCGCTCTCGAGGTTGAACACGGCCTTCAGGCCGCCGCCGAGGTCTTCCGTGCCGTAGATGCCGAAGCGGCTGTTGGTGATCGCGCCGTTGCTCATCGACAGCAGGCCGTCGTTCTTGGCGTTGGCGTTGGTCAGGTAACGGATGCTGGCGTCGGCGACGCCCCAGAGCGTGACCGAGCTTTGTGCGGCCGCGTACTGGCTGGCAAATGCGAGCGCGGCGCCCCCTGCGATGGCTGCGAGTCGGGTGGTCTGCTTCATGAGCTTTCCTTTTTGTAGGTGTCTCCATTCATGGCCGGCCGCGTGCGCAGCCGGGTGGCGATCGCACGCGTTCATGGCGCGCACGATGTGGGCTGAATCATATGACGAGTGCGAACGCTGAAAGAAATTGAAATACGCGGTAATCGCGCGATTGTCGTCCGGGAACAACGTTTCCCGCGCCGGGCCTGGCTCGCGCGGCGGCAGGGCGCGGAGCGACGGCGCCGGCGAGCGCACACGGCGCTGCAAGATCCGGCGAGGGTGCGGCGCGGTAGCGCGGATCGGGCGAAACAGTCGGGGCGATCGTTGCGATCGGCTACCTCGGGCTGCGCGCTGCGGGCTGAGTGTCGTCAGGCGGTTTGCGCCGCGCCGTCGCTGCCGCTGCCCGCGTCGCCGCTGCCGCCCTCGCCGCCCGCACCGCCGTTCCCCGCGCGACGCCTGGCCCGTCGCACGATCTCCGCGAACGCGCCGACGAGCAGCAGCACGGCGCCCCACAGCGCGACGTCCGGCACCAGCCGCGTCACGAGGCCGCCGACCACCGCGCCCGCCAGGAAGCAGAAACTGATCGTCGCGAGCAGCGCCGAGTCGTGCAGCGCGCCCACGTCGTAGCGTGGAATCAGCCCGACGAACAGTTTCTGCGCGGCACGCCGCAGGTTGCCGGTCGTCATCACCGACGTGTACGACAGTGCCTCGAGATGGGTGAACGACAGCGTCTGCAGCGTCGCGACGAACGAGATGCCCGGAATCAGCCACGCGCTCGACGCGCCGACGAGGCCGCTCGCGGCGACGCCGAGAAACGCGATCTCGACGATCAGGCTCACGAACGCCGTATGCCGCATCCAGCCGCGCTGCGCGGCGAGGCCCAGCAGGTGCGCGACGAACACCGCGAGCACGAAGCCGCCGAGCGGCGGCACGTGGTGCAGCGCGGCGGCCCATTCGCCGGCCGACAGGTTGATGCCGAGCAGCGCGACGTTGCCGGTCATCGTGTTCGCGAACACATGGCCGTGGCCGACGTACGTGTACGCGTCGAGATAGCCGCCGGACAGCGTCAGCAACGCGGCGACAGTGAGATTGCGGCTGGCGCCGTCGAGATCCATCGATCCTCCGTGGTGCGCGCCGCCCGGCCGCGCGCGGCGGGCGGTGCGCAGGTCAGTCGTGCCGGCACGCGCGGGGCACCGCCGGCACTGCGCGGCCAGGCTTCGCCACCTGCCGCGCGCCAATATAATGTCCGTCGTCGGGGGACGGCCGAGCGCCGCACATCGCAGCCGGCCGGCACAGGTCCAACGCGCGGGTTTCACCGCCGCAAGACCGGCCGAGTATACCGGCCGGCCGCCACCGGCCGCGGCCAAGCGCGCCGCCCCGCCGTTCTTCACCGGGCCTTCGAATGACACTCGCGAAGTTCTTCCTGCGCTACACGGTCATCCCGTTCGCGGCGATCGTGCTGGTGGCCGTCTGGGCGTTCAACCGCGAATCGGACGAGATCGATGCGCGCCAGTACGCGGCGCTGGTGGCCGCCTATCCGTCGTTCACGCCGACGCTCAAGCACGAGGTGGCGGACGCGTTGCGCGGCGGCCGGCTCGCGAAGGCCGACTACGGCGCGATCATGCGCGATGCGCTCGACGCGGGGTTCGTGGTCGACTGGCCGGCCCCGACGGACGACGTCGGCGGCGAGCGCGGCCGGCTGCTCGGCCTCGTGAACGGCGACCTGCCGGCATCGCGGTAACCTGCAACCGCCGCCGGCAACGGCGGGCGGCACGACGGGCCGCTCATTGCCCGATGCCCGTGAGCCCGATCAGCGCGCCGCCCGCGAGCAGCCACAGCGGGTGGATGCGCGTGCGCCACGCCAGCACCGCGCACGCGGCCGTGATGCCCCACTGGATCGCGGTGCGGTTCGACGCCTCGGAAATCAGCACCGCGCTCGCCGCGACGAGCCCCGCCGTCACCGGCATCATTCCCTGCTGCACGTAGCGGCGCCACGGCCGGTCGCGAAAACGCTCCCACGCATGCAGCGCGAGCACGGTGACGATCGACGACGGCCCGAATTTCGCGAGCGACGCGACGAGCAGCCCGGCCCAGCCGGCCACGTGCCAGCCGACCAGCGACACGATCATCATGTTCGGCCCCGGCGCCGCCTGGGCCAGCGCGAACAGCGCGGTGAACTCGTGCGTGCTCATCCAGTGATGCACGTCGACGACCTGCCGCTGCATCTCCGGCAGGATCGTGTTGCCGCCACCGAACGCGAGCAGCGACAACTGGCTGAAGATCGTCGCGATGGCGATCAGCGTATCGCTCATGGCCGGCGCTCCTGTTGCGTGTCGGACGTACCGTGCGCGCGATGCGCGGCAGCCGGCGCCGGCCGCGGCGTGCCCGCGTCGCGGCGGCGCGACGCGAGCCATACGCTGACGGGCGTCAGCACGAGCATCGTGGTCAGCAGCGGAACGCGCAGCACCGCGATCGCGACGAACGCGAACACGGCGATCGCAGCCGCCGCGCGCGGCGCCCGAAGCAGCGGCTTCGCGACCTTGATCGCCATCGCGACGAGCAGGCCGGCCGCCGCCGCCGCGAGCCCCGCGAACAGGTGCTGCACGTGCGGATCGTTCTGCGTCTTCGCGTACAGCACGCCGAGCGCGACGACGACCAGCGTCGGGCCGGCGATCAGCCCGAGAATGCCGGCGAATGCGCCGGCGACGCCGCGAAAGCGCATGCCGACGGCGACCGACAGGTTGATCACGTTGCCGCCCGGCAGGAACTGGCACAGGCCGAGCAGATCGGTGAATTCGTCGGCGGAGAGCCATTTGCGCTCGTCGACGATGGTGCGCCGCGCGAACGGCAATGCGCCGCCGAACGACATCAGGCCGAGCGACAGGAAACCGGTGAACAGCTCGGCGAGGCCGACGCTGCGGGGCGGCGCGCCGGACGGCGGGGGGGCGGGCGGCGAAGCGGATTGCATGGGGCTCCTCATCAAACGGTGAAGCGAGGTTACCGCCGTTCAGGATGCCGGCAAAACGATTTTATCGGCGCGCCCTTGTGATCTAGAATCACAAGCATGGCACGCGATCTCCCGCCCTTTTCCGCGCTTCGGGCCTTTGAAGCCGCGGCACGACATGAAAGCTTCAGCGCCGCCGGCGACGAGCTGCATGTGACTCACGGTGCCATCAGCCGGCAGATCGCCGGGTTCGAGGCGTGGCTCGGCAAGCCGGTGTTCCACCGCTACGGCAAGCGCGTGAAGCTCACCGACGAAGGCCGCCGCTACCTGGACACCGTGCGCGCGGCGTTCGACAGCATCGCGCTCGCCACCGAGCAGTTGCGCCACACCGGCGCGGCGCGCGTGCTGCGCATCAACGCGCTGCCGACCTTCGCGATGAAATGGCTGCTGCCGCGCCTGTCGCGGTTCCAGCGCGACGTGCCGAACGTCGAGCTGAAGCTGTCGACGTCGAACGCGCCGCTCGACACGCTGAACGGCTTCGACGTCGCGATCCGCCGCGGCCCCGGCCACTGGCCGAACTGCACGAGCGGCCACTTCCTCGACGAAAGCGTGATTCCGGTGTGCAGCCCGGCGCTGCTCAAGCGCGCGCCGATCACGCGCGCGGACGATCTCGCGCGGCACGTGCTGCTGCATTCGGATACGCGGCCGGAAGGCTGGCGCGACTGGTTCGCGGCGGCCGGCGTCGCGATGAAGGGCCGCAAGCGGCAGTCGTTCGACCACTTCTACCTGGCGCTGCAGGCGGCCGTCGACGGGCTCGGCGTCGCGCTCGGCCCGTTGCCGCTGATCGACGACGAGCTCGCGAGCGGGCGCCTGGTGATGCCGCTCGACGGGCCGCGCATCGCGACGCGCAGCTACTGGTGGATCGCGCCGGGCGCGCCGGCCGACGATCCGCTCGTCGCGCAGTTCTGCGGGTGGCTGCAGGGACAGTCGAATACCGGCGCATAACGCGCACGCGCCGCCGGGATCGACAGGACGACGGCGGGCGGCATGGCACCGCCCGCGCCCGAATCAGACCACCGGGCCCGGTTCCTTTTCCTTGCGCAGGATCGCGTACAGGATGATCGCGCCGAACGTCGCGGTGCCGATCCCGCCGAGCCCGAAGCCGCCGATCTTCAGCGAGAAGTCGCCGGCGCCGAGCACGAGCGTGACGGCTGCGACGATCAGGTTGCGGTTGTCGGAGAAGTCGACCTTGTTGACGACCCAGATCCGCGCGCCCGTCACCGCGATCAGCCCGAACACCACGATCGACACGCCGCCGAGCACGGGGCCCGGGATCGTCTGGATCACCGCGCCGAACTTCGGCGAGAAGCCGAGGCCGATCGCGATCAGCGCGGCGAGCGCGAACACCAGCGTCGAATAGATTCGCGTGACGGCCATCACGCCGATGTTCTCCGCGTAGGTGGTGACGCCCGTGCCGCCGACGCTGCCCGACACGATCGTCGCGAGGCCGTCGCCGATGAACGCCCGGCCGACGTAGCGGTCGAGGTTGGTGCCCGTCATCGCGCTGACGGCCTTGATGTGGCCGAGGTTCTCCGCGACCAGGATCACCGCGATCGGCGCGAGCATCAGCATCGCGTGCGGATCGAACACCGGCGCGCGGAAGCTCGGCACGCCGAACCACGCCGCATGCGCGACGATCGCGAAATCGATCGGCTTGCCGAGGCCCATCCCGTTGGTCGCGATCGCGTAGATCACGTACGCGATCACGAGCCCGACCAGGATCAGCAGGCGCTGCATCATTCCGCGCGCGAACACCGCGACGCCGCCGACGCACAGCACCGTGACGAGCGCCATCACCGATTCGAAGGTGGAGCCCGACACGCCCTTGACCGCGATCGGCGCGAGGTTCAGCCCGATCACCGCGACCACCGCGCCGGTCACGACGGGCGGCATCAGCGTCTCGATCCAGCGCGTGCCGATCGCCTGCACCAGCGCGCCGAGCGCGACGTACACGACGCCGCACGCGACGATCCCGCCGAGCGCGACCGGAATGTTCGGGTTCGGGCCGCTGCCGCCGTAGCCCGTCACCGCGATCACGAGGCCGATGAACGCGAAGCTCGAGCCGAGATAGCTCGGCACGCGGCCGCCGACCAGCACGAAGAACAGCAGCGTGCCGATGCCCGACATGAAGATGCACAGGTTCGGGTCGAAGCCCATCAGCAGCGGCGCGAGCACGGTCGAGCCGAACATCGCGACGACGTGCTGCACGCCCATCGCGACCATCTGCGGCCACGCGAGGCGCTCGTCGGGGCCGACCACGCGCGAGCTCGCGCCGGTCGGCTGGACCCGCCAGCGCGGGAAATAGGAATCGGACATGGGGAAAGCGCTCCTGTCGGTCGTCGGTCGCCGGCTGCCAGGGATGCGCCGGTCTGGAATCTGGCGCGAGTTTACGGAGCGGAAATGGGGCTGGCAAGCGAACCGGTACGCGGCGTCGGCGGGCGGAACAGCCAGGTGCGGGGCGCCAGGCCGCGCGCGAGAACCGGTGCGCGACCGCGCGGGCCGGCGACGTGCCCGCCCGCGCACGATGCGCGTGCGGCGGCGAGCGCCGGCCGTGAAGTAAGCGTGCGCTCACATCGCGGCCGGCACGTCGTGCATCAGGGGTTGATGTACTGGAACAGCGACAGGTTCTGCAACTGCGCGTAAGCCTTCTGCGAGCCCGTCAGCGCGTTCTGCATCTGCAGGAACTGGCTGATCGTCGCGACCATGTTGGTGCTCGTCAGGTCGGCCAGGTTGCTGCTGACCTGCAGCGTGTTGGTCTGGTTCACGGCCTGCATCGCCTTGATTTCCTGCTCGCGGCCGCCGACCGACGCCTGTACCGTGAGCACGTTCGTCATCATGTTGTTCAGCTTCGTCGTGCCGGTGGTCATCGCGTTCGCGAGCGCGGTCGCGGCGGTCGTGTTGCTGCTGATCGGCACCTTCAGCGCGGCGATCATCGTGTCGAGCGCCGCGAACACGTCGGTGCCGGCCTGCGGCGCGGGCGTGACCGTGAACGTGTCGCCCGGCGCCGGCTTGCCCGACACGGGCACCGACAGGCCGTTGCCGAGCGCGATCCCGGCGCCGTCCGAATACGGTTGCGCGGGGGTCGTGGTCGGCGGCACGACGGTGTTGTCGGTCACCGTGTAGGTCGGCGCGGCGGCCGTGCCGCCGAACGCGATCGTGAACTGGTGCGCGTTGGACGCGGCCGACGGGCTCGTGATCGTCACGCTGCCGATCGTGCCGGTGCCGGTGTTGCCGGTGCCGGCGAGCGGCACCGGCTGGCTGCCGAGCATCGGCACCGACAGGAACACGTTCGCGCCGTTGTCGCCCTGCGCGATCGAGCGCGTGTCGGCGATCTGCACCTCGCGCGAGCCGGTGTCGCCGCTGTAGGTCACGCCGCCGCCCGGCGCGTTCGAGAACGGCGCGGTGGCCGTCTTGAAGCCGGCGAACAGGTAGTTGCCCGCGCCGTCCGTCGAGTTCGCGAGCGTCAGCAGCTGGTCGCGATAGCCCTGCAGCTGCGTCGACAGTGCCGAACGATTGCTGTCCGACAACGAACCGTCGCCGGCCTGGATCACGACCGTGTGGATGCTGTTCAGCAGGTTGTTGACGCTGATGAGCGTCTGGTCTTCCTTCTGCAGCGACGACAGCGCGGCGTTCTGGTTCGCCGCGTACTGCGACAGCGTCGCCGACGTCATCGACAACTGCACGGCCTGCGCCGCGCCGAGCGGGTTGTCGGCCGGCGTCGCGAGGCTCACGCCGCTCGAGATCTGCTGGTACAGCTGCGAGAGCTGCGCCTGCTGGTCGCTCATCTGGGCGACGTTCATCTGGTAGAACTGCGCAGTGGAAATCCGCATCGCTTCGAACCCCGAAATCAGTTGAACAGGCCCAGCACGGTCTGGAACAGCGTCGACGCGGTCTGGATCACCTTCGCGTTCGCCTGGTAGAGCTGCTGGTACTGCATCAGGTTGGCCGCTTCCTCGTTCTGGTTCACGCCCGACACCGACTGCTGCGCCTGCGTGATCTGGCCGACCAGCGCGGTCTGCGCGGCGCTCGACGACTTCAGCTGGCTCGCCGTGTTGCCGATGCCGTTCACGTAGTTCGCGTACGCGCCCGTCAGCGTGGTCGAGCCGTTGCCGAACGCCTTCGAGTTGACGAGCTTCGACAGCGCGAGCGCGTTGCTGCCGTCGTTCGTGCCGCCCGTGTTCGGCGCGACCTTGAACGTGTCGCCGGCCGCCGGCGTGCCCGACACCGTCACCGTGACACCCGCCGTCAGCGTGATCGGCGAGCCCGACTGGTACGGCTGCGCGGCGCTGGTCGTCGGCGGCACGGCCGTGTTGTCGGTGACCGTGTAGGTCGGCGCGGCCGCGGTGCCGCCCATCGTGATCGTGTAGTTGTGCGCGTTGGCCGCGGCCGTCGCGCTCGTGACGGACAGCCCGCCGATCGTGCCGTTGCCGGTGTTGGTCGTCGTGGCCGACGGCACGTACGGCGCAGCCGCCGCGATCGCGGAGCCGTTCGACGTCGCGAGGCCGAAGCCGTTCAGCGCGCCGCGCGTCGGCTGCACGGTGAACTTGTCGCCGGCGCTCATCGAGCCGGACGAGAACGAGAAGTTCAGCCCGCCGATCGAGGCCGGCATCGACGTCGACGTCCCCACCACCGTGCCGGTCGCACGGTCGGTCAGCGTGTAATTCGTGCCGTCGTACGCGAGCGTGTAATCGCTGGTGGTCGGCTGCGCGGCGTTCGCGAACGACACGGACAGCGTCGCGTTGCCGGTATTGCCCTGGTTCGCGTAGGTGATCGGCGCGCCGGTCGAAAACAGGTTGCCGCCGATCTTGCCCGACAGGTCGATGCCGAGCGCGTTCTGCGCGTTGACCTGCGCGGCGAAGCTGGTCGCGATCGCGCCGAGCTGGGCCTGGGCCGGGTCGAGCGTCTGGCTGCGGAACGCGAGCAGGCCGCCGAGCGTGCCGCCCGACAGCGACGCGTCGGACAGGAACTGGTTCGGCCCCTGCGGGTTCGCGCCCGCGATGCCCTGCGACACGACGGTCAGCTCGCTCGGATCGGACGGCGACGTGACGGTCGCGAGCTGGTAGCTCTTGTCCGCGACGACGAGCGGCGTGCCGCCCGACATGAACACGCTGTAGCCGTCGCTGTTGCGCACGACCTGCACGCCCGCGAGAGTCGACAGGTTCGACACCGCGAGGTCGCGCTGGTCCATCAGCTGGTTCGGCGGCTGGCCCTGGCTGCTCGCCGCGGCGATCTGCTGGTTCAGTTGCGCGATCTGCGCGGTGTACGCGTTGATCTGCGTGACGGTGCTCGTGAGCTGCGTGTTCACGCTCTGGCGCAGCGCGTCGTACTGCTGGCCGGCCGCGGTGATCTGGTTCGCGAGCGTCTGCGCATTGCTCATCGCGGTCTGCCGCACCGACGAATCGGACGCGCTGTTCGCGACGTTCTGCATCCCGGTGAAGTAGCTCGTGATCGCGGTCGAGATGCCGGCCGTCGGGCTGCCGATGTAGTTGTTCAGCTGCGTGACGAGCGAGTACCACGTCGAGAGCGCGCCGCCCTGCGTCTGCGCGCCGTTCAGTTGGTCGCTCAGGTACTGGCTGTACTGCCGCTGCACGGTGACGGTGTTCACGCCCTGGGGCATGTAGCCGCTGCTGGTGTACTGCCCGCTTGCCTCCGCATAGACGGGGCGTTCGACCGAATAGCCCGGCGTCGCGGCGTTGCTGATGTTCTGGCCGGTCGTCGTGAGGCCCCAGAGCGCGGCATTCAGGCCGCTGACGCCGAGGTTCATGAGTGTGTTGGACATGCGCGATCCTGATGAGCCGGCCGCACTGCGGCCGCCGGGTTGCGTGACTCCCGGTATAACGGCCGCGGATCGAAAAAATTGAGGAAAAAATGCACGTGCGACGCACGGGCGTGCGTCGCCGGTCGAAGCGGCCGGCGGGGGCGCCGGCGTTGCCGCGCGGGCGGCCCGGGCCGGCCCGCCAGATGCGCGTCAGGCCCGCGCGAGCGAGCGGCGCTTCATTTCGAGCTGCGTGATCAGCCGCTGCAGCGTGTTCTCTGCACTGCCCGGCAGCGACATGTAGCGAAAGCCGAGCTGGTAGCGCCGCGACCCGTTCGGCATCTGGGTCGAACGCTGCGACACCAGTTGCAGGTCGAGCGACAGCTTGCCGTGGCCGGTCAGCTCGAGTTCGACGTCCGGCAGCAGCGTGCCGACCTCGAGTGCCTCGACGCGCTCGTCGGCCGTGCGCAGCCCCACGCCGCCGAGCGACAGGTTGTGCACCTCGAACAGGAAGCTTTCGCCGTCCGGCAGCTTGCCGCGGCACAGAAACGGATCGACGATCGGCGCGTCGACGCGGAAATATTCGCGGCGCTGGATGCAGACCAGCACGTCGGGGAAATCGGCGACGAACGCGGGCAGCCCCTCGTAGCGCGTCTCGCGCGGCGTGCCCGTGGTGAATTCGACGCGCACGCCCTCCGGCGAGGCCGCGAACGTGCAGTGCGACGCGCCGAGGATGCCGGCGTTCTGCTCGGACAGCGCGCCCCAGTCGAACGTGAACGTCCGCGCGCCGACGTCGACCTCGAGCAGGCGCGTGACGAGCTGGCCGCCCGGATACTGGACGGTCAGGAAATCGCCGCGATTCACCAGGTTGCGCAGCTGCACGCCGATTTCCAGCGGATTGCGGCGGGCATAGTCGGGCCCGGAGTGGCCTGCATCCAGGCTGGGGTCCGTCGACGTTTCGATATTCATGGCTAGCCGGTCTTTCTTGTCATGGGCGCCCGGGGCAACCGGTGCGCAATAAAACCGGGCCAGAACGGGGGCCCGGTCGCAGGTCTCTCACACTTAGCGGCAGTGCTGACCGAAAGTTTAGATCGAAACGGCGATTTTTTTCGCGCAAACGTTGAAACCGCGCGCGGCGGGGGGCCGGGCGCGGTCCGAAGGGGGACAAATCGGTGGCGGGCGGGCCCGTCAGCCGATCTGCTGCATGATCGAGATCAGCTTCTTCGCGTAATTCGGGTCGGTTGCGTAGCCGGCCTTCTGCATGCCGTGCGCGAAGCCTTCGACGCTGCGGCTCGCGCTCAGCACGCCCGCATAGCGCGGATTGTTCTTCAGCAGGTTCGCGTAGTCGGTCATCGCGTGCTCGTACGAGTCGTACGCGCGGAATTTCGCGACCACGCGGCGCGGCGTGCCGTTCACGTATTCGGTGGTCAGCGCCGACACGGTGCGCCCGGTCCAGCCCTTGTTCGCCTTGATGCCGAACACGTTGTAGCTGGTCGAGCCGTCCGCCGCGCGGATCTCGCGCTTGCCCCAGCCCGATTCGAGCGCGGCCTGGCCGACGATGAACCGCGCCGGGATGCCGGTCGTCGCACTGGCCGCCTGCGCGGGGCCCGCGAGCCGGTCGACGAACGCGTCCGCGTCCTGCACGCCGCTCGCGCCCTTCAGCGGCGGCGTCAGCGCGCTGCCGGCCGAGTAGCCGCGCGCGCCGGCGAGCGCGCCGTTGTTCGCCGCGTTCGCATAGGCCTTCGCCATCGCGTTCATCGCGGCGAGGCTGCCTTCGTTGCCGGCCGTGCCGAGGCCGCCGATGCCGCCCGCGCCGATGTCGGCCGCCGTGTCGCTGCCCGCGCCGACGCCCGCGTTGCGCAGCAACTGCTTCATCAGCGCGTCGGCGACGCCGATCCCGCGCGTCGACATCTGCTGCGCGAGCTGCTGGTCGAGCATCGACGTGTACATCTTCGACGTATGCGAATCGAACAGTCCGCCGTCCGGCGACGCGTCGCGCATGCTCTTGAGCATCATCTGCGTGAACATCGCGTCGAACTGGCCGGCCACCGCCTTCGCGCCGGCCTGCGGCGACTGCTTCGCCTGCGCGCGCAGCGCATCGAAACCCTGCACGTCGAGCGCGAAGCGCTGCGTCAGGTCGTTTGCGTTCGGAAGGTTCGCCGCCATTTAGATGATCTCCAGATCCGCACGCAGCGCGCCGGCCGCCTTCATCGCCTGCAGGATCGACATCAGGTCCGCGGGCGTCGCGCCGAGCGTGTTCAGCGCCTTCACGACGTCGGCGAGATTCGCGCCGGCCGTCACCATCTTCAATGCACCGTTGTCCTGCTTCAGCTGGATCTGCGACTGCTGCGCGACCACCGTCTGCCCGTTCGAGAACGGCCCCGGCTGCGACACCACCGGCTGCGTGTTGACGACGACCGACAGGTTGCCGTGCGCGACCGCGCAGCTCTGCAGCGTGACCATCTGGTTCATCACGATCGAGCCGGTGCGCGCGTTCAGGATCACCTTCGCCGCGGCCTTGTCCGGGCTCACGTCGAGGTTCTGCAGCCGCGCCATGAACGCGACCTGCTGCGCCGAATCGGCCGGCGCCGCGAGCTGGATCGTGCGGCCGTCGAGCGCCGTCGCGGTGCCCGGGCCGAAGCTCGAGTTGACCGCGGACACGATGCGCTGCGCGGTGCCGTAGTCCATGTCGTTCAGTTGCAGCTGCAGCACGCCGTTCATCTGCGCGATCGCGTTCGGCACCGCGCGCTCGACGATCGCGCCGCCGACGATCCGGCCGGCCGCGAGCTGGTTCACCTGCACGCGGCTGCCGTTCGCGCTGGCGCCCGCGCCGCCGACCGCCATGTTGCCCTGCGCGAGCGCGTACACCTGCCCGTCCGCGCCTTTGAGCGGCGTGAGCAGCAGCGTGCCGCCGCGCAGGCTCTTCGCGTTGCCGAGCGACGATACGGTCACGTCGAGCGCCTCGCCGGGCCGGGCGAACGGCGGCAGCGTGGCCGTCACCATCACGGCCGCGACGTTCTTCAGCTGCATGTTGTTCAGCGACGACGGGCCGCCGTTGGCCGAGCCGTTGTTGATCGAGATGCCGAGGTTCGCGAGCATGTTCGCGAGCGTCTGCGTCGTGAACGGCGTCTGCATCGTCTGGTCGCCCGTGCCGTCGAGGCCGACGACGAGGCCATAGCCGATCAGCGGGTTGTCGCGCACGCCCTGGATCTGCGCGAGATCCTTCAGGCGTTCCGCGTGCGCGGGCGCGGCACCGAGCACGCAGGCGGCCGCCACGGCCGCGAACGCGACGGCGAGCCGCGCGGCCGCATGCGCGCGGGCCGACAGGCGGTGGAACAGGGTCGTCTGCATCGTCATCACCACGGCGCGATGTTGAGGAAGAAGCGCTGCAGCCAGCCCATCGTCTCGGCTTCGTTGATGTAGCCCTTCGACGAGTATTCGATCTTCGCGTCGGCGACCTGCGTCGAGTAGACGGAGTTCGCGCCCGAGATCGTGTTCGGGTTGACGACCCCCGAGAAACGCACGAATTCGTTGCCCTGGTTGATCAGCATCTGCTTCTCGCCGCTGACCACGAGGTTGCCGTTCGGCAGCACGTTGGTGACGGTCACCGTGATCGTGCCGTTGAACGTGTTCGCCGCGCTCGCGCCGCCGGTCGCCGCGAACTTGTTCGCGCCGGTCGCCGACAGGTTCGCCTTCGCGAACAGCCCGCCGAGGAAGCCGGCGGTCGGCACGTTGAAGTCGGTGTTGCCCTGCCGGTTGGTGTTCGCGCCGGACGACTTGGTCGCGTTGATGTTCTCCGCGATCATGATCGTCAGGATGTCGCCGATGTTGCGCGGCCGCTGATCCTCGAACAGCGGCCGCCCCGCGAAGCCGGGGTTGTAGATCGAGCCGGGCGCCTGCATCGACATCGGCATCGGCGGCTGCGCCGTCATCGGCTGCTGGATGATCGGATCGCGCGGGATCTGCGCGCAACCGGCGAGCGCCGCCACCGCGACCGCGCACGCGGCGCGGACGGTGGCTGACGAGGGGAGGCGAACCTGCTTCATGGCGACGGCGGGACTTCCGGTTAGCTCTTCATCTGCGTGACGGTCTGCAGCATCTGGTCGGACGTCGTCACGGCCTTGCTGTTGATCTCGTAGGCACGCTGCGTCTGGATCATGTTGACGAGTTCCTGCACGACGTTCACGTTCGACGCCTCGACGTAGCCCTGGTTGAGCACGCCCGCGCCGTTCAGCCCCGGCTGCGACACGTTCGGCGCGCCCGACGACGTCGTTTCCGCGAACAGGTTCTCGCCCTTCGCCTCGAGGCCGGCCGGGTTGATGAAGGTCGCGATCTGCAGCGAGCCGATCTGGACCGCGTTGCTCGAGCCCGGCTGCGTGACCGACACGACGCCGTCCTTGCCGATCGTCAGCGACTGCGCGTTCTGCGGCACGGTGATCGCCGGCAGCACCTGGTAGCCGCTCGACGTGACGAGCTGGCCCTGCGCGTTGGTCTGGAACGAGCCGTCGCGCGTGTACGCGTTGGTGCCGTCCGGCATCAGCACCTGGAAGAAGCCCGCGCCGTTGATCGCGACGTCCTTCGAGTTGCCGGTCTGCGTGAGGCCGCCCTGCGTGTAGAGGCGCTCGGTCGCGACCTGCTGCACGCCGGTGCCGAGCTGCAGGCCCGACGGCAGCTCGGTCTGCTGCGTCGAGTTCGCGCCGGGCTGGCGGATGGTCTGGTACAGCAGATCCTCGAACACCGCGCGCGACGCCTTGAAGCCGTTCGTGCTGGTGTTCGCGAGGTTGTTCGAAATCACGTCCATCTGCGCCTGCTGCGCATTCATGCCGGTGGCGGCGATGTAGAGCGAACGATTCACTTGTCTGGTCTCCTGCTTAGGCTGGCGCGGGCGCTCAGCTGAAATTGAGCAACTGGTTCGCCGTCTGCTCGTTCTGGTCGGCCGTCTGGATCAGCTTCGACTGCAGCTGGAACGCCCGCGCGTTGTCGATCATCGCGACCATCGCGGTCACCGGGTTCACGTTGCTGCCTTCGAGCGAATTCGGCGTGACGACGACGTTCGGGTCGACGTCGGCCGGATTGCCGTCGGCGGTGCGGAACAGCCCGTCGTTGCCGCGCGTGAGCGTGGCCGGATCGGGATTGACGAGCTTCATCTGGTCGACGATCGCGACGGCCGTCGGCGGGTCGCCCGGCATCAGCGCGGACACCGTGCCGTCCTTGCCGATCGTCACTTCCGCGTTCGGCGGCACCGAGATCGGGCCGCCGTTGCCGATCACCGGCAGGTTGCTCGCGTTGACGAGCTGGCCGTTCTCGTCGACATGCAGGTTGCCGGCGCGCGTGTACGCCTCGCTGCCGTCGGCCGTCTGCACCGACAGCCAGCCCGGGCCCTGCACGGCGACGTCGAGCGGATTGCCGGTGCGCGTGATCGGACCCGGCGCGTAGTCGGCGCCGGGCGTCGACGACAGCACGTAGGTGCGCGTCGTCGTCGGATCGATCTTGCTGCCGTCGCCGAAATTCATCGGCACCGCGCGATACGTCGCGAGTTGCGCGCGAAAGCCCGTCGTCGATGCGTTCGCGAGGTTGTTCGCGACCACCGCCTGCTGGTCGAGCGACTGCGACGCGCCCGTCATCGCCGTATAGATCAGTCGGTCCATGGCTGCCGGTTATCCGCGCTTACAGGTTGATGAGCGTCTGGTCGACGGTCTGCTGCGTCTTGATCGTCTGCGCGTTCGCCTGGTAGTTGCGCTGCGCGGTGATCAGGTTGACGAGCTGCGACGTGAGGTCGACGTTCGAGTTCTCGAGCGCGCTGCCCTGCAGCGTGCCGTGGTTCGTGCTGCCCGGCGCGGAGACCTGCGGCACGCCCGACGCGGCGGATTCCGCATACTGGTTGCCGCCGAGGTTCACCAGCCCGTTCGGGTTGTTGAAGTTCGCGAGCGCGATCAGGCCGAGCACGGCGGTCTGGCCGTTCGAGTAGTTGCCTGTCAGCTTGCCGTCGGCGCCGATCGAGTAGGTCGTCAGCGTGCCGCTCGCGTAGCCGTCCTGCGCGAGGTTGTTCACGCCGTCCTTGCCGCCGTACTGCGTCGTGCCGGTCAGGTCGAGCGTGAGCTTCTGCGGCGTCGCCGAACCGTCGGTGTTCGGCACGGTGAACTGGAACTGGCCGAGCGACGCGGTCGGCGTGGCCGGCGTGCCGGTCGTCGTGCTCTGGATCGCGCCGGACGTATCGAACGTGATCGTGCCGAGATCGGTCGTCGCGCCGCCCTGCACGCCCGCGTACGCTTCCCACGTGCCGGCCGCCGACTTCACGAAGTACATGTTGACCGCCTGCGAGCCGCCGAGCGAGTCGTACACCTGGATCGACGTCGTGTAGTTGTACGTCGTGTTGTCGGTCGCGCTGAACGGCGTCTTGGTCGGCACCGTGTCCTGCGAGTTCAGGTTGAACTGGCCGGTGATCTTGGTCGTCGCGGTCGGCGCGATGTTGGTGGTCGGCGCCTGCAGCGGCACGGTCTGCGCGGTATTGATCACGCCGCCCGCGTTGGCCGCGTAGCCCATCAGGTTACGGCCCTGCGAGTCGACGATGAAGCCGTTCTTGTCGCGCTGGAACGTGCCGTCGCGCGAGTACGTCGTCACGCCGTTGTTCGACATCTGGAAGAAGCCGTTGCCGTTGATCGCGACGTCGAGCGACGAGTTCGTCGTATTGATCGTGCCCTGGCCGAACTGCTGCTGCACCGAGTTCAGCGACGTGCCGATGCCGATCTGCGTGTTGACCGACGTCGCGACCGAGTTCGCGTACATGTCGGCGAATTGCGCGGTGCTCGACTTGAAGCCGACCGTGTTCGCGTTCGCGATGTTGTTGCCGATCACGTCGAGCGCGTTCGATGCGCCGGCGAGGCCGCTCAGACCCTGTTGATAACCCATTTCGGTCTCCGTTACGAGAAAGCTCGATCAGTTGGTAGTGGTGTCGCCGGACGTGGACGACTTGGTGTTCGGGAAGATCGACGCAACCTGGGTGAGCCCCACCGTCGTGCCGTTCGACAGCACGAGCCCCGCGGTGCCGTCCGCCTGCTTGACCACGCTCTGCACCGTCGCGGCCGCGAGCGTCGTGGCCGCCTGCGGCGTGCCGGCGCTGTTGGTGTACGACGCGCTGACCGTGTACGTGCCGTCCGGCAGCGCGTTGCCGGCCGCGTCGGTCGGCGTCCAGTTGAACGGCACGGTGCCGGCCGACTGCGCGCCCGCGTTGATCGTGTTCACGACGGCGCCCGCCGAGTTCTTCACGGTGATCGTCAGGTTCGACACCGAATTCGCGAGCGACACGCCGAACGGCGACGCCGCGCCGCCCTTCACCGCGACGCTGTTGCCCGGCGCGAGCACGTTGGTGCCGATCAGCAGCGCGGCCTGCGTCTGCTGGCCGGCCGCGAGCTGCGTCGACAGCGACGTGAGCGACGTGTTCAACTGCGCGATGCCGCTCACCGTGTTGATCTGCGCGAGCTGCGACGTCATCTGCGAGCTGTCGACCGGGCTGGTCGGATCCTGGTTCTGCAACTGCGTGACGAGCAGCTTCAGGAACGTCGCCTGCAGGTCGCTCGCCGACGTGCCGTTGGTCGACGACACGTTGTTGGTGTTCATCGTGTCGGTCGGCAGCGTCGACACGTTGGTGCCGTTGCTGCCGATCGTCGTGTTGGAGGAAGTCATCCTGGGTGGCCTTCTGTCGGAACTGTCGGGTCGGTAAGGTCGGGCCGCGCGCGGCTTACGAGCCGATCGTCAGCGTCTTGAGCATCAGCGTCTTCGCGGTGTTCAGCGTCTCGACGTTGGCCTGGTACGAGCGCGACGCCGAGATCATGTTCACCATCTCCTGCACCGGATCGACGTTCGGCATCTGCACGTAGCCGTTCGCGTCGGCGGCCGGGTTCGCCGGGTCGTAGGTCGATTTCATCGGCGACGGGTCGTCCATCACCTTGGTCACCCGCACGCCGCCCACGCCCTGGCCGGACGCGGTGCGCGCGCCGCCCATCGGGTCGGTCGCGAACACGACCTGCTTGGCCTTGTACGGCTTGCCGTCGGGGCCGGTCGCGCTGTCGGCGTTCGCGAGGTTCGACGCGGTGACGTTCAGGCGCTGCGATTGCGCGGACAGCGCCGAACCGGCGACGCCGAAGATGTTCATCAACGAAGGCATGGAAGCTCCTTGTGCTGGGCGAGGTTCGGAAGCGGCGCTTACGAGTTGGTCGTGATCGCGGCGATCATCGCCTTGATCTGCTGGGTCATCACGGTCATCCCGGTCTCGTAGTGCAGCGCGTTGTTCGCGAACTGCACGCGCTCGACGTCGAGATCGACCGTGTTGCCGTCGAGCGACGGCTGCAGCGGCATCCGGTATTGCGCACGGCCGTAGTCGTCCGCCGGGCCGCCGGTCGGGATCAGCTTCGCGGTGCCGGCCATGTGCCCGGGCGCCGTCGACACCATCGACATGCCGCTCGTCACGCCGGCCGGCTGCGTCATCGGCAGTTGCGCGGCGTTGCTCGGCGCCAGGCCGCCGCTCGTCTGCTTCAGCGAGCGCGCGAGCGTCGACGCGAAATCGACGTCGCGGGCCTGGTAGCCGGGCGTGTCGGCGTTCGCGATGTTCGACGACAGCAGTTCCTGCCGATAGGCGCGCACGTCGAGCGCCTGTCGGCCGAACGCGAATTCCGCATCGAGTTTGTCCAGCATGTGTGCGTCTCTCCGTATGAAGCGCTGCACGCCCCTCGCGCCGGATGGCGACGCGAGAGGCTTTTTTCCATGACAGCGATGGTAGGCGCGGGACGCAACCGGCAATCGGGCGAATAACGCGGCAAAGGCCCCCTCTATTCATCGTTTGCGCGACGCCCCCGCTCCCTAGAATGCGAAGCGGATCAACGGATCGGAGGCATGGCGATGACTGGCGGCGCACTTCGCGACAGGAACGGGCGGCTCGCGCACGTCCGGCGTGCGTTCGCGCTCGCCGCGGCGCTGTGGATCGCCGCGCCTGCCGCCCACGCCGACGACGGGATGATCGTGATTCCCGGGCGCGGCGAGACGGCCGACACCGCGCTCGCGCATGCCAATGCGGCGAGCGGCGGGCAGTTCGGCGGGAATGCGGGCGCCGCTTCGGTTCCGGGTGCGCAGCGCGCGGCCGGCGGGGCGAGCGCCTCGACCGGCGCCGGCTACGCGGCGCAACCGGCCGGCCAGATGGTCGTGACGAGCGTCCCGCCGCCGGCCGCTGCGGCGGCCCCCGTCTACGCAGCCGCCCGCCCGAACGCCGGTTACGGTGCGCCGTCGCGCACAGTCGATCCTTCCGCGATCGCGACGGTCGTCGCCGGCACGGCCGAGCCTGCATCGAATCCCGCGCGGCCGGCGCCGCAACCGGCCGCCGCCGCCCGCCTCGCGGCAGCCCGTGCGGCATCAGCGGCGGCGCCGCGCACGGCGGCCGCTTCCGGCAATCCGGCTCCGGCCGCCCCTGCCGCCCGGCCCGCGACGCCGCCCGGCCAGCAAGATCCCGAAACGATCCGGCGCGCGGCGCTCGCGTTCCTGCAGCAGCAGATCGCCGGCCTGCCCGGCAAGACCACCGCGACCGTCACGACCGCCTTTCCGCGCGGGCTCGCCGCGTGCACGACGCTCGAACCGTTTTTGCCGACCGGCGCGCGCCTGTGGGGCCGCACGACGGTCGGCGTGCGCTGCGCGGGCGAGCGGCCGTGGACCGTCTACCTGCAGGCGAAGGTCGCCGTGCAGGCCACCTATTACGTCGCCGCGCGCCAGATCGCGCCCGGCGAGCCGCTCTCCGCGGCCGACCTGGTCGCGCGCGACGGCGACCTGACGGTGCTGCCGCTCGCGGTGATCACCGATCCGGCGCAGGCGATCGGCGCAACCGCGCTCGCGCGCATCTCGGCCGGGCTGCCGCTGCGGCAGGACATGCTGAAGAGCGCGGCGTCGGTGTCGGCCGGCCAGACGGTGCGGGTCGTCGCGGCCGGCCCCGGCTTCACGATTTCGGCCGAAGGCAGCGTGCTCGCGAATGCGGCGCCCGGCCAGTCGGTGCGGGTACGGATGGCGGCCGGGCAGATCGTCACGGCGATCGTCAAGGACGCCGGCACCGTGGAAATTCCGCTGTAGGGACGGATCTGCCGCAAGAATGTAAAGAATTGTTTATTCGGAGCATTTCGGGCTCGCGATGCTAAAGTTCGGGCCGACCCGGCCGTTATCTGGGTCAAACCGTACAGGAAACCCATCGTGAAGATCGATTCCACTCCGAAACCGAGCCCCCTCGCGCCGACCGGCAACGGCGCGGCCCGTGCGCCGTCCGGCACGGCCCAGTCGTCCGCGCAGGCAGGCGACGCCGGATCGACCGGCGGCGACACGACCGTGAACCTGTCGGGTCTGTCCGGCCAGCTGCGTTCGATATCCGCGTCGGGCGACGCCGATATCGACACGGGCCTGGTCCAGTCGATCAAGGACGCGCTGAACAACGGCACGCTGACGATCGACGCGAACAAGATCGCCGACGGCGTATTGAACACCGCCCGCGAGCTGCTCCAGCAGCAGCGCCCGGGCAGCTAACTCCCGGCCTCGTGGCCGGGTCACCCGGTTTGCCGGCGTGCGCAGCACTGCACGCGCCGGCGTGACGAGCATGACGCGATGAGAGAAGAGCTGCTGGCCACGGTCAACGACGAACACGCGACGGTCGAAGCGTTCGCGTCGCTGCTCGTCTACGAGGAAAAGGCGCTGACGACGGCCGAGCCGCTCGAGATGCTGCCCGGGATCGTCGAGAAGAAAAGCGAATTGATCGACCGGCTCGCGCAACTCGAACGCACGCGCGACACGCAGCTTTGCGCGCTCGGCTTTCCGGCCGGCAAGAAAGGCATGGACCAGGCGGCCGAGCGCGATGCGCGCCTCGCCAGCCGCTGGCAACTGCTGCAACAGGCCGCCGAACGCGCGCGCCAGGCCAACGCGAACAACGGAATGCTGATCCGGATCCGGATGGACTACAACGAGCGCGCGCTCGCGGTGCTGCGCTCGGCGCCCGCGCCGGCCGGCGTGTACGGCCCCGACGGGCGCGTGTCGGCGCTCACGCGCTGACGTCGCGCCGCGCGGCCGCCCGGCGGCCGCGCTCCCGCCTCCCCCTTCGTTACAACAGCGGACACGCGGTGACCTGCGTGCCGCGCGCCACGCACAGCCGCTCGTAGTCGCGCAGGTACGCGCGCTCGGCGTCGTCCAGCAGGTCGAGATCGATCAGGTCCCAGTCGTAGCCGACCGTCACGATGTTCTCGAACGTCACGGTGTCCGGCTGCGCGTCGTCCGCCCGCACGATCACGATGTTCTCGATCCGCACGCCGCCCTTGCCCGGCAGGTAGATGCCCGGCTCGACCGAAATCACCGCATTCGGCACCAGCCCGTAGGTCGCGCCCGGCGCGAACCGCACGCCGCCCTCGTGCACGTGAATCCCGACGCCGTGCCCGGTGCCGTGGCCGAAATCGTAGCCATGGTCGCGGCACACCTGCCGCACCAGCGCATCGACGTCGCCGCCCGTCGCACTCGCCGGAAAGCGCGTGACGAGCCCCTTGATGCAGGCCTTCAGCGCGACCGTGTAGATCTCGCGCTGCCACGGCTGCGCGACCGTGTCCGGCCGCGTGCGACGCAGCACGACGCGCGTGCAGTCCGTCGCGAAGCCCGCTTCGTAGTACGCGCCGCTGTCGAGCAGCACGAGTTCGCCTTCGGTCAGCTCGACGTCGGCGCTCGCCGCCGTGTAGTGCGCGAAGGCGCTGTTCGCGCCGTTCGCCGCGATCGACGGAAACGTCAGCGCGACCGCCGAACGGGCGCCGTACGCGTCGTTGATCGTGCGCGCGAGGTCGTACTCGGTGTGGCGCACGCCCGGCTCGCCGTTCTTCGCCCAGCGCATCGTCTCGGCGATCGCCGCGGAGCTGCGCGCGAACGCGTCGCGGAAGCGGTCGAGCACGGCCGGCGTCTTGCTCGCCCGCAGCGCCTCGACCGGGTTGAAATCGGCATGCCGCGCGTGCGGCCACACCCGGTTCACCGCGTCGACGAGCGCGCAGTTCACCGATTCGAAGCCGTAGCACACGTGCTCGACCGCGAACCGTGCGAGGAAGCGCTCGAGCGCCGCCACGTCGCGCCGAATCACCTGCAGCGCCGGATACGAATCGAGCGCGACCGCGCAGCGGTCGCAGCCTTCCGGCAAGAACAGCACCACCTGCTCGCCGATCGCGAACAGGAAGCCGAGGTGCGACGACACGTTCGGGATGTGATAGCCGCGGCTGTTCAGCAGATACGCGAGATCGTCCGACGCGCAGGTGAAGAACGCGGTCTTGCCGTCGGCCGCGTCGGTATGCGCGGCGAGCCGCCGGTTCAGCGCGTCGAGGTTCTGCGCGACGCTCAGGCCCGTCATCGCTGCCGGGAGCTCGAAGATCGGCCGTTCGACGTTCCAGCCCGGCAGCGCGATCGCGCGGTCGATCTCGCGATCGGCGAGGCTCGTCCAGTCGAGCGACGCTGCCTGCGTCTGCTCGAACAGCCGGTTGCGCTGCCCGACGCTGATCCGCCGCGCGTCGTAGCCGACCCGCGCGATCCGGCTCGCGTGCGCGAGCAGCCAGTCGGCCATCGCCTGCCAGATCGTCACGTTCATGCCGAGCTTCTCGACGCGCACGCGCGCCGGATCGCACTGCTCGTCGGCCTGGAAGTGATAACGGCCATCGACGAACAGCACGAACGGCGGCAGATCGAGCGCCTGCGCGGTCGCCGCGCTCAGGAAGATCCCGCAGCCGGCCGAGCCGTCGAAGCCGGACACCGCGTAGCGCGGGTTGTTGCTGCGCGGCAGGTATTCGGTCACGTATTCGTCCTGCGACGTGATCACCACCGCGTCGAGTCGCGCGGCATCGAGCAGGCGCAACAGGCCGGCCTGCGTGTCGGCGACGGACGCGTCGTACGGGGGAAGGCCGGAGAAGCTGTATTTCAGTCGATCGATCATCGGATGCCCGTTATTCGTTGTTGTCGGCGGCCGGCGGCGTCGCGCGGCATCGCGCGCCGGGCACGGCACGTCGTTGCGGCGCAGGTCACGCGCGGCACGACGCGCGGCCGGACCGCGCCGCCGGCCGGGAGGCAGGCCTTCGGTAAAATTTTTGTCTCACTTAACTTTGTTTGATGCGCGACAGAATCTAGAGCACGTCGAAATCGAGGTCAAGCCAAGATTTTCGTAGGACTAAAATCGGCGTGCCGCATGCGGATCCCCGCACAACGCCGATTCGCCCCCGCGACGCTGCGCGGTACAATGCGCCGGCCTCGCCGCCCCGGGCAGCCGCACGGCCCCTGCCTGCACCCCGACTCGTTGCCACGAAAGAGATTCATGGATTCAGACCTCATGCGTATCGGCCAGCGCATTCGCCGCCTGCGCCGGGAAGCGAAGAAGACGCTGCTGGAAGTGGCGACCGAAGCGAACCTGTCGGTCGGGTTCCTGTCCCAGGTCGAGCGCCATCTGACGGGCATCTCGCTGTCGTCGCTCGTCAACGTCGCGAAGGCGCTGGGCGTGCCGCTCGGCACGCTGATCGAGCAGCCGCGCCAGGCGCAGCCCGATTCGCACGAGGGCAGCCGCAAGCCGTACGCGCTCGACGCCGCGTCGCAGTGGTACGAGCGGCTGTCCACCACGTTCGACGGCAGCCAGATCAACGCGCTGAAGGTGCAGATGATGGAGGGCTACCGGTCGGAATGGGTCGCGCACGGCGGCGACGAATTCGTGTACGTGCTGGCGGGCCGCATCTGCTACACGGTCGGCAAGAAGAATTACCCGCTGACGCCCGGCGACTCGCTGCACTTCGACGCGCGCAAGCGGCATCGCGTGGCCAATGTCGGCGACGGGCCGGCCGAGCTGATCACCGTCAGCACGCTGCCGCTGTTCGACGACAGTGGTGCGGAATTCGTGTCCGCGACGACGGAAATCAGGCAGTCGAAGCCCGGCGAGCCGCGCGTGAGCCGGCGCGCGCCGGCGTCCAAACGGGATGACCGCGACGCCGCCGCGGCACGGCCGTCCAGGGCCGGCTCAGCCGAAAAGAAGGGAGCGGCGAAGCCGCGCGCCGCCGCCGGCAAACGCCCGGCGGCCGCGACTCCGGCACGTAAGAAGAAACCGTAACGGCTGGCCGCGCGCTGTTCCGAGCCTGCACCTGCCGGCTACTCGCCGATCGCGAGCGCCTGCGCGACGGCCTGGATCCGCGCGCGATGCACGGCTTCCTTGATCTTCTCCGTGTCGCTGCCGATGCCGCGTGCGATCGCGCCGGCATCGACGCTGCGCGCGGCCGCGAGCGCGACGCGCAACCGCTCGGCCTGCGGATACGGCTGCGCATCGAGTCCGAGCCGGCCGCGCGCATCCGATTCGCAGGCCTGCAGCAGCTCGGCGAAGCGCGCCGGCTTGCGCAGCGCGTCGCTGCGCTCGAACAGCCGCACCAGCGCGGCCGCGCCCATTTCCATCACGCGATGCAGGTTGCCGTGCTCGCGCGCGACCACCAGCGCGAGATCGCGGCATTCGTTCGGCACCCGCAGCCGCTCGCACAACGGCTTGAGCAGCTCGACGCTGCGGCTTTCGTGGCCGACGTGGCGCGGCAGCACGTCCGCGGGCGTCGTGCCCTTGCCGAGATCGTGCGTGAGCGCCGCGAAGCGCACCGCCAGCGAATAGCCCTGCTTCGCCGCGTAGTCGACGACCATCATCACGTGCACGCCGGTATCGACTTCCGGGTGGTAATCGGCGCGCTGCGGCACGCCCCACAGCGCATCGACCTCGGGCAGGATGCGCGCGAGCGCGCCGCACTCGCGCAGCACCGCGAACATCCGCGACGGCTTCGCCTCCATCAGCCCGCGCGCGATTTCCTGCCACACGCGTTCGGGGACGAGCGCATCGACCTCGCCCGCGTCGACCATCCGCCGCATCAGCGCGAGCGTTTCGTCCGCGACCGTGAAATCCGCGAACCGCGCGGCAAAGCGCGCGATCCGCAGGATCCGCACCGGATCCTCGACGAACGCGTCGCTCACGTGCCGGAACACACGCGCGCGCAGGTCGGCCTGCCCGTCGAACGGATCGATCACCGGGCCGACCAGCGTGCCTTCCGGGCTCACCTCGCGCGCCATCGCGTTGATCGTCAGGTCGCGCCGCGCGAGATCCTCGTCGAGCGTGACGTCCGGCGCGTAGTGGAACTGGAAGCCGTGATAGCCGGCCGCCGTCTTGCGCTCGGTGCGCGCCAGCGCGTACTCCTCCTGCGTCTGCGGATGCAGGAACACCGGGAAATCCTTGCCGACCGGCCGGAAGCCCTGCGCGGTCATCTGCTCGGGCGTCGCGCCGACCACCACGTAGTCGCGGTCCTGCACCGGCACGCCGAGCAATTCGTCGCGGATCGCGCCGCCTACTGCGTAGATGTTCATGGCTGGGGTTCGTACTCGGCGATCACGTTGGTTTCACGGCGTGCAGCGTCGATCCACTGCTGCACGGCCGGCAGCGCCGTCACGCGGGCCGCATAGCCGGCCGCCTCCGGCGACAAGGCCGGCGCATACGTATTGAAGCGCATCACGACGGGCGCATACATCGCGTCGGCGATCCCGAATTCGCCGAACAGGAACGGCCCGCCCGACGCCTCGATGCATTCGCTCCACAGCGCGTCGATGCGCGCGACGTCGGCGAGCGCGTCGGGTGTCGCGCCGCGCCCCGGCATCGACGCGCGGATGCTCATGCCCATCTGCGTGCGCAGCGCCATGAAGCCCGAATGCATCTCGGCGGACACGCAGCGCGCATGCGCGCGCGCGAGCGGCTCGGCCGGCCACATCGGGAATTGCGGATAGCGCTCGGCGAGCGTCTCGGCGATCGCGAGCGAATCCCAGATCGCGAAGCCGTGATCGTCGACGAGGCACGGCACCTTGCCGGTCGGCGAATATTCGCGGATGCGCGCGGCCGTGTCGTCGCGGCGCAGCTCGACCACGATCTCGTCGAACGGGATGCCGAAATGCGCGAGCAGCAGCCACGGTCGCATCGACCACGACGAGTAGTTCTTGTCTCCAATGACGAGCTTCATGACGGGGTTCCGGAAAATGCGAAAAAGGAAAAGAAGCGCCGGCCGGCGGCGCCCCGCGGGTATTAGCGACGCGAGCGGAACCAGTCGAACCGCGAGCGCCTGGCCGCTTCGCCGAGATACGCGGGCGCAATGCTTTCGAGACTCGCGGGCGAGAGCCCGAGTTCCGGCGCGAGCGGCCCCGACAGCACGTTCGGCACCGACATCGTCGCGAGATTGTCGCGCGTGAGCACCGGTTCGCCCGGCAGGCATTCGAACACGCTCGCCTGCAGCCGCGCAAGCGCGTCGGGCAGCCGCACGATGCGTGCCTGCCGGCCGACCAGCGTGCCGCAATAGCGCACCAGTTGCTCGAGCGTGTAGACCGTCGGGCCGCCGAGTTCGTAGGTCTTGCCGTGCGCGCCCGCGAGATCGAGCGTGTTGACGAACGCGCGCACCACGTCGCCGACGAATACCGGCTGGAAGCGCGCGTCGGGCATCGCGAGCGGCAGCACGGGCACCGTGCGCTGCAGGTTCGCGAACGTGTTGAGGAATGCATCGCCGGGGCCGAACACGACCGACGGACGGAAGATCGTCAGCGCGAGCGAATCGGTGGCCGCGACCGCATGCAGCGCGGCTTCGCCGTCGCCCTTCGAGCGCTGGTACATGCTCGCGCCGTGCGGATCGGCGCCGAGCGCACTCATGTGCAGCAGGCGCCGCACGCCGACCTCGGTGCAGGCCGTCGCGAGCGCGGCCGGCAGTGCGACGTGCGCGCGCGCGAAACCCGGCCCGTACGGCGTGCCGCGACCGCCGTGCAGCACGCCGATCAGGTTGATCGCCGCGTGCGCGCCGGCGACGAAGCGCGCGAGCGTGCGCGTATCGAGCGCGTCGAGTTCGACGATGTCGACCGGCAGCATCTGCAGGTGGCGCGCGTGCTCGCGCCGCCGCGTACCGATCCGCACCTGCTTGCCGGCATCGATCAGCGCATTGACGAGCCGGCTGCCGATGAAGCCGGTGCCGCCCAGCAGCGCAACGGTCTGGCGATCCATGTTCGGGTCCTAAAAAGAACACTGCCGCGTCTCGCGCGGCAGTTCGTGTATCAGGGCGAGATCATGCCTAGACGTTTCTTCAACGACTGCGGTTTGCCCTCGAAGAGCGCCGCGTAGTAGACGGTGTTCGACAGCACGTTCTTCACGTAGTCGCGCGTCTCGTTGAACGGAATCGTCTCCGCGAAGATCGCGCCTTCGACCGGCTGCGTCAACACCTGACGCCACTGGCGCGGCCGGCCCGGGCCCGCGTTGTAGCCGGCGGTGGCGAGCACCGGCGAGCTGTCGAAGTTGTTGTAGATGTCTGCCAGATACCAGGTGCCGAGCTGGATGTTGGTATCGATGTCGTGCATCTGCGCCCGCGAGATCGTGCCCATGCCGAGCTTCTTCGCGACCATCTGGGCCGTCGCCGGCATCAGCTGCATCAGGCCGCCCGCGCCGACCGACGAACGCGCGCTGATGATGAAGCGCGATTCCTGGCGGATCAGCCCGTACGCCCACTCGACGTCGAGGCCCGTCGACTGCGCATAGCGCTCGACGGTCGTGCGGTACGGCGACGGATAGCGCAGCGTGAAGTCGTGCTCGGCCTTCGTGCGGTCGGCGGTGTTGACCGTGCGGTCGAGCAGCTCGACGCGCTTGCCGTATTCGGCGGCCGCGAGCAGTTGACGATCGGTCATCCCGCGCAGCGGCCAGTTCCATTCGCGATTGCCTTCGAGGCGCAGGTTCAGCGCGTAGAAGCGCTGCGCGAGCGCGAAGCCCGGGATCTTGCCCATCGCGTCGATCTCGGCGTCGCTCACCTTCGTGCGCGGCGGGATCGTCGTGCGCTGGCCGAGCTCTTCGCCGGCCAACTGCCCGTAGAAGTTGAACTGGCCGGCGACCTGCTCGAATTCCTGGTTCGCCTGCAGCGTGTCGCCGCTCTGCTTGAGCGCGCGCGCATGCCAGTAGATCCACGCCGGATCGTTGCGCAGCGACGGCGGCATCTGCTCGATCGACCAGCGCACCATCGGCCAGTTGCCGGCGAGCAGCGCGGCGCGCGTGCGCCATTCGTAGCCCGGGTTCGACAGCGGCGCGTTCGCCGATTTCGCATACCAGACCGATGCCATCGGCGAGCGCTTGATCGCGCCCTGGTAGCCGATCGCGCCCCACGCGATCGCCTGTTCCTGCTTGGTCAGCGAAGGCGCGACCGTCGTCAGCATCCCGGCGGCGGCGTCCGGATCGTTGCGCGCCATGCGGCCGAGCGCGATCAGCGCGAGCTGATGCGACGCGGCGTCGGGCCCGACGCCGCGCGCGAGATACAGCGGCGGCGCGCTCGTCGCCTGGTCGAAGCCGACCGGGCGCGGACCGAGCGCGTCGACGATCTTGCCGCCGAGCGTCGTGTAGTTCTGCTCGTACGCGAGGCGCGCCTGCTGCCACACGTCGTCGCTCGTGAACTGCTGGTTGACGGTGAGCGCGGTGATCAGGTCGACGCATGCATCGCCGTAGTTCTTCGGCTCGACGAGCAGCGCGCGCGCCGCGTCGGCGACGTTCTCGTTGCGCGCCGCGCGCGATTCGAGCGCATAGCACTTGACCTGCGTGTCGTCGTCGAGCACGAAGCGCTTGTACTGGTCGTCGAAATTGCGCCAGTCGTGGCGCGCGCCGAGCACGAGCAGGTAGTCGTTGCGCAGGCGATCGGCGATCGCCTGGCCGTCGTAGCGCTGCAGGAACGACTGCACGGGCGCGTCCGGCGCATCGACGCGCGCGCGGCCGGTCGAATCGAACAGCTGCGGCTTGATCTGGAAATACTCGACGTAGGACGGAACCGGATAGTTCGGGATCATCGACGCGAGCTGGGCGGCCTTCGCGGCGTCGTTGCGGCGTGCGGCTTCGCGAAGCTGCACGAAGATCTGGTCATCCCCGGGGAGCGTGTCGTCGTTCGGTGCGGCGCACGCGGCCGTGCCCGCGACGAGCGCGGCGGCCGAAAGCGTCAGCGCGACCGCGCGATATACTCGGAAAAGGCTGTTCGACATCGTTTTGAATGGAGCACGAAGTGAGCGAAAGCATAGCACGCAACCCTGTGCCGAACCCGAAGGTTGCGCTGCGCAAAACGCTGTCCGGCGCCCGTCGCGACGCCGCGTCGCAACCTGCCGCGAACGCCGCGCTCGACGCGCGGCTGCGCGCGCTGCTCGACCGTCTCGCGCCGCGCACGGTCGGGTTCTACTGGCCGCTGCCGGGCGAATTCGATGCGCGCGACGCGGTGCTCGCATGGTGCGCGGCAGGGGCCGGCCGCTGCGCCGCGCTGCCGGTGATCGGCGAGCGTCACACGCCGCTCGCGTTCCACGCATGGGACGCGCACACGCCGATGCGCGAAGGTCATCACCGGATTCCCGAACCGGCGTCGGGAATCGTCGTCGTGCCCGATCTTTTGCTGATTCCCTGTGTGGGATTCGATCCGCAGCGCTACCGGCTCGGCTACGGCGGCGGCTACTACGACCGCACGCTCGCCGCGTGGCCGGGCGACACGCTGCCCGTGACGGTCGGCATCGCGTACGAAGCGTGCCGCGTCGATGCGCTGCCGGCCGAGGCGCACGATCTCGCGCTGCGCTGGATCGTCACCGACGGCGCGCTTTACCCGGCCGCCGGATAATGCCGCGCGCGGCGCCGCGCTCGTCGCCGCCTGCCCGTGAGCGCGTCGCCGCGCCCGACCGTTGCCGCAATCGTTTACAGCGATGCCGCCGCGCGCGCGGCCGTGTCGTACAGGCCCGAGGCGTGGCGCAGCAACTGCGCCGCGTCGCCGATCTGCTCGTTGGTGAGGCCGCTGTCCTTCAGCGTCTCGATCAGGCAATGCTCGCGGACCTCGCGGTACTTCAGGCACAGGTCGCGGCCCGCGTCGGTCGCGAAGAAGAACACTTCCTTGCCGTTCTTCTCGCTCTTCACATAGCCGCGGGCGATCAGTTTTTTCAGCGCATAGGTCGCGACGTGCGTATCCTCGATATTGAGCACGAAGCAGATGTCGGCGAGCTTCTTCTTGCGTTCGCGATGGCTGACGTGATGCAGCAGCGAGACCTCGACCGCCGTCATGTCCTTCGCGCCGGCCGCCGACATGCAGCGCACCATCCAGCGGTTGAACGCATTGCCGGCCATGATGAGCCCGTATTCGAGCTCCGACAGCTCCGCGCTCGAATCGGAAACGAGGTGTTCGGATGACACGATCTTGGTCGCAGGACGCTTCATGGACAGGCGCAAGCCGGATGACAGGATGTGCCCGAGTGTACGCCAGAAGCCCCGGCCGGCGAGCTAGGCGAAAACGCTTATTGAGAAGTTGTCGATATTTTATTGACAATGTGCGCTAACATTGCCGTCCGAACCGTGCCAGTCCGATGACGCCACCCCGCATTTATCCGCTCGGCGATGCCGCCCTCGTCTGCGAGGTGCCGCCGCCCGCCACGCTCGATTGCCAGCGCCGCGTCTGGGCCGTGGCCGAGGCCGCGCGCGCGTGGCCCGACGTGATCGACGTCGTTCCCGGCATGAACAACCTGACCATCGTGTTCGACGCGCTCGCCGCGACGGCCGAGTCGCTCACGCCCGCGCTGCGCGACGCGTGGGAGACGGCCGACGTCGAGCACGCGGACGGCCGCGAGGTCGAGATCCCGGTCGAGTACGGCGGTGCCGCCGGCCCCGACCTGGCTGCCGTCGCCGCCCACACGGGCCTGTCGGCCGACGAGGTCGTCGCGCGCCACGCGGCCGGCGCCTACGTCGTGTTCTTCGTCGGGTTCCAGCCCGGTTTCGCGTATCTCGGCGGCCTCGACGCGTCGCTGCACACGCCGCGCCGCGCGGCGCCGCGTCTCGAGGTGCCGGCCGGCTCGGTCGGCATCGGCGGCGCGCAGACGGGCATCTACCCGGCCACGTCGCCCGGCGGCTGGCAACTGATCGGCCGCACGTCGCAGGTGCTGTTCGATCCGGCGCGGCCCCAGCCGACGCTGCTGCTGCCCGGCGACCGCGTGCGCTTCACCATTGCCGGAGTCGACGCACGATGACCCAGAACCACGCACCGGGCACCATCGAGGTCGTGCGGGCCGGCCCGCTGTCGACCGTGCAGGATCTCGGCCGCCGCGGCACGCGCCATCTCGGCGTCGCGCAGGGCGGCGCGCTCGACGGCCTCGCGCTCGAAGTCGGCAACCGGCTCGTCGGCAACCGCCCCGACGCGGCGGCCGTCGAAATCACGATCGGCCCCGCCACGTTCCGCTTCACGCGCGCCACGCGCATCGCGATCACCGGCACCGAGTTCGGTGCGACGCTCGACGGCAAGCCCGTGCATTCGTGGTGGAGCCTGCCGGTCGCCGCCGGGCAGACGCTCGTGCTGCCGGCCGCGAAACGCGGCATGCGCGGCTACCTGTGCATCGCGGGCGGCATCGACGTGCTGCCGATGCTCGGCTCGCGCAGCACCGATCTCGCGTCGCGCTTCGGCGGCCTCGGCGGCCGCACGCTGCGCGACGGCGACCGGCTCCCGGTCGGCGTGCCGCCGGCCGGCGCCGGCTGCCTCGCGGCCGATGCGCCCGAATTCGGCGTGAAGGCGCCGGCATGGTGCGCGTTCGTGCGCGTCGACGAGCCGCCGCGCCGTCACCGCCCCGCGCATGCACCATGGGCGATGCCCGTGCGCGTGCTGCCGGGCCCCGACTACGCGTCGTTCGCGGCCGATTCGCAGCAGGCGTTCTGGGACGAGGAATGGCTCGTCACCGCGAACAGCAACCGGATGGGCTATCGGCTCGCCGGCGCCGAGCTCGTGCGCGCGCGCCCGGTCGAGCTGCTGTCGCACGCGGTGCTGCCCGGCACGATCCAGGTGCCGCCGAACGGCCAGCCGATCGTGCTGATGCACGATGCGCAGACCACCGGCGGCTATCCGAAGATCGGCACGGTGATCCGCGCCGACCTGTGGAAGCTCGCGCAGGCGCGGCTCAACCTGCCGATCCGCTTCGTGCGCACGACGCCCGACGCCGCGCGCGCCGCCCTCATCGCGGAACGGGCGTACCTGCGGCAGATCGACGTCGCGATCGAGATGCGCGAGGAAGCGCGCCGCCGCGCCCAATCGCGCGCGGCGTGACAATGGCGGAAGCAGCAACGAAAGACGCGCCACGCAACCAGTGGACGAGGAACATCATGGAAATCGATCTGAATGCCGATCTCGGCGAAGGATGCGGATCGGACGAGGCGCTGCTCGACCTCGTCACGTCGGCGAACATCGCATGCGGCTGGCATGCAGGCGGCGCGAACGCGATGCGCGACTGCGTGCGCTGGGCCGTGCAGAAAGGCGTGTCGATCGGCGCACACCCGAGCTTTCACGATCCGGAGAATTTCGGTCGCAAGGAAATGCAGCTGCCGGCCGGCGACATCTATGCGGGCGTGCTGTACCAGCTCGGCGCGCTGTCGGCGATCGCGCAGGCCGAGGGCGGCCGCATCGCGCACGTGAAACCGCACGGCGCGCTGTACAACCAGGCCGCGCGCGATCCGCTGATCGCCGACGCGGTGGTGTCGGCGATCCACGACTTCGATCCGTCGCTCGCGGTGTTCGGGCTCGCGAACAGCGTGTTCATCGCCGCCGCGCGGCAGGCGGGGCTCGCGGCGGTGGAGGAGGTGTTCGCCGATCGCGGCTACCGCGCGGACGGCTCGCTGGTGCCGCGCAGCCTGCCCGGCGCGCTGATCGACGATGAAGACGCGGTGCTCGCGCGCACGCTCGACATGGTGCGCAACCGGCAGGTGCGCGCGCTGAGCGGCGAATGGGTGCCGCTCAATGCGCAGACCGTCTGCCTGCATGGCGACGGGCCGCATGCGCTGGCGTTCGCGAAGCGGATCCGCGCGGCGCTCGAAGCCGCCGGCGTCGACGTCGTCGCGCCCGGCGCGCTGCAGGCCGACGAAGGCGCGTAACGCCGCAGCGGGCGCCTTGCCCGCGCCCCGCACGTTTTCGTCGCACCAAAGAAAAAAGCGCCCTCGTGGCGCTTTTCCGTTGGTGCAATCGGTGCGGCTTCGCCGTCTGTCGATTCACCCCCCGAAACCGTCTTTCGACGGTGACCGGAAAAACATTCCGGATAAAAAACGTCCGCCGCCGCCCGATCACTGCCTTCCCCGGTCAGACGACGGAACGTCGCTTATGTGCAAGTCGGCCTGCATGCATGTGTTGTTCGACGACGATTGGCCCCGCCGTGCATGCAGACTCTCCGCGGCCGGCACGCGCTTCACGTGCCGGCGACGCTCACCCCGCGCTTTATTTCTGCTACCCCGTAGAACTTATCTATTCTTTTCATTTTTTCAACTTGTGGGGTGAAGAATAGATATCGGCCGAACGGGATGTCAATCGTTTTAAACGCTATTTTCCGACGATTCAAGGGTTTTCCTTATCGACCGACACCGCCGTGCAGGCGCGGCGCGCGGCGCGCGCGACGTCGATCAAACAGGGGACGATCAGCGCATGCAGCCGGGCACGATCAGTTCGCGTCGACCCGGTATCCTTGCTGGCGCAACAATTCGAGCACGCCGCGCGGGCCACCCAGATGCAGCGCGCCGATCGCGACGAACAGCGGCCGGTTCGGCGCGGCGATTGCCGTCATCCGTGCAACGAAGCGCCGGTTGCGCTCGTACACGATCTTGTTGTCGAGCGACGCCGACAACGCCTTCGAACGGGCGAGCCGTTCGCTCTTCGCGACCGCCCACGCCGAGATCGCATCGGCGTCGCCAATTCGCCACAGCCGGTGCAGCGCCTTGATGTCGTCGGCGTTCTGCGCGGGGGTCTGCACCATGTCCTGCGCGAGCATCTCGCGCTGCTCGGCCAGCGTCAGCCCGGTGAACGCGCGCATCTGTTCGGCGAGCGTCTCGAGCCCGATCACGCGGCCGCCTTTCTTCTTCAGGAACACGTTCTGCAGTTGCGCCTCGGTGCCGTATTCGGTCTGCAGGCCGGCGGACAGCGAATCGTAGGTCTCGACGACGAGCGCCGCGAGCCACGGCCGCATCTTGCGGATCTCGGCGAGCGCGGCCGGGTTGCCGCGCAGGCGCGCCGCGAGCCGCTGCCACAGCGGCTCCGGCAGCAGGCGCTGCAGGCACGGGTAGCGGCACACGCCGTATTTCGACACGTCGTCCTGCGATTCGAGCAGATCGTCGGGCGACAGCTCGAGCGCGAGCGTCGGCGACGCGGCGAGCGCCGCGAGGATGCGCGGCCGGAACGGCTGCGCGCTCGGGTAATCGGACGGATCGCCCGTATGCAGCGTGCCGAGCACGTAGAGCGTGACCTTGCCCTTGGTCGCGACGTAGAACGGCATGCGCGCCGGCTGCACGCGCACGGTGCCGCGCGACACCGTGCCGTCCGAGACGGCCGGCGCATGGAAGCCCGGCAGGCTCATGCCGGGCGGCGGGACCTGCGACGGATGAATCGGCGAAGTCGCCGGCGCACGCCCTTCGGCGCGCGCCGGTTCGACGGAGACCACGACGCTGGCCGCCGCGCACGCGCCGGCCAGCGCCGCGCCCGTGACGGTACGCACGCTCCAGCGCCGCGCGTAGCGGTACGCGCGCATCACGCGCGCACTGCCGGTCCCCACACGGCGCACGCCGGACACGCGCGCCGCCAACGCTTCAGGCATTCGCCTCCCCTACCTCCTCGGCGCGATGGCAGGCCACGCGCCGGCCGTCCACTTCGCGCAATTGCGGCTCCTCGACGCGGCACCGCTCGACCGCGTACGGGCAGCGCTGGTGGAACGCGCAGCCCGACGGCGGATTGAGCGGCGACGGCAGTTCGCCCTGCAGCTTGATCTGCACGCGGCGGTCTTCCTCGAAGATCGCCGGCGTCGCCGACATCAGCGCCCGCGTGTACGGATGGCGCGGCCGTGCGTAGATCGTCGCCTTGTCGCCGAGTTCGGCGACGCTGCCGAAGTACATCACCATCACGTCGTCCGCGACGTGCTCGACCACCGACAGGTTGTGCGAGATGAACACGTAGCTCGTCTTGAACTGCTCCTGCAGATCCATGAACAGGTTCAGGATCTGCGCCTGGATCGACACGTCGAGCGCGGACACCGGCTCGTCGGCGACGACGATGCGCGGATCGAGGATCATCGCGCGCGCGATCGCGACGCGCTGGCGCTGGCCGCCCGAGAACATGTGCGGATAGCGCTTCGCGTGCTCGGGCCGCAGGCCGACCGTGCGCATGATCTGCGCGATGCGCGCGGCGCGCTCGGCGGCCGTCAGGTTCGCGTTGATCTCGAGCGGCTCGGCGAGCGTCTGCTCGACGGTCTTGCGCGGATTCAGCGACGCGAACGGGTTCTGGAACACCATCTGCACGCGGCGGCGCAGGTCGGCGACCGTGTCGCGGCTCGCGCCGGCCACGTTCTTGCCGTCGATCGTCAGGCTGCCCGACGTGGGCGTTTCGATCATCGTGAGCTGGCGCGCGAGCGTCGACTTCCCGCAGCCCGATTCGCCGACGACGGCGAGCGTCTTGCCGCGCTTCAGCGAGAACGACACGCCGTTCAGCGCCTTCACCGTGCCCTGCCCGAACATCCCGCGCTTCACCGAGTAGTGCTTCGCGAGGCCGTCGGCCACCAGGACGTCCTCGTCGTGCGACGCGTGGCGCGTATCCTGGACTGCGTTCATCGTGCGCCTCCCGTCAGGTCGAGGTTGGAAACATTGAGCGGCTTGATGCAGCGCGCGCGCATCGCATCGTTGGCCGGCACCAGCGTGTCGAGCGCCGGCCGCGCCTTGCGGCAATCGTCGACCACGTACTTGCAGCGCGGCGCGAACAGGCAGCCGGACGGGCGATCATCGCGGCCCGGCACCATGCCGGGCAATGCGGCAAGGCGACGCGCCCCCTTATTGTGCTCGGGAATCGCCGCGAGCAGCGCTTCGGTGTACGGATGATGCGGCGCGCGGAAGATGTCGGGCACGCGATTGGTTTCGATGATCTCGCCCGCGTACATCACCGCGACGCGATGCGCGACCTCCGACACCACGGCCAGATCGTGCGAGATCAGCACGAGCGCCATCCCGCGCTCCTTCTGCAGCTTCACGAGCAGATCCATGATCTGCGCCTGGATCGTCACGTCGAGCGCGGTGGTCGGCTCGTCGGCGATCAGGAGCTTCGGGTTGCACGCGACGGCCATCGCGATCATCACGCGCTGGTTCATCCCGCCCGACATCTGGTGCGGGAACGACGCGATGCGGTTCTTCGCATCGGGAATGCCGACCTGGTCGAGCAGTTCGAGCGCGCGCCGGTGCAGCGCGTCGCCGCGCAGCCCTTCGTGCAGCTTCAGCACTTCCTTGATCTGGTAGCCGACCGTGTAGCTCGGGTTCAGGCTCGTCAGCGCGTCCTGGAACACCATCGCGATGTCCTTGCCGACGATCTTGCGGCGCGACTTCGGCGACGCCTTCAAGAGATCCACGCCGTTGAACGTGACTTCGTCCGCCGTCACCTTGCCGGGCGCGTCGATCAGGCCCATCAGCGCCATCATCGTCACGCTCTTGCCCGAGCCCGATTCGCCGACGACGCCCACCACCTCGCCCGGTGCGACCGACAGGTTGATCCGGTCGACCGCGGGCAGGCCGTTGAAGTTCACCGCGAGATTGCGGATGGTCAGTAGGTTCTGGGTCATGGTCATGCCATCCGTTTCAGCTTGGGATCCAGCGCGTCACGCAGCCCGTCGCCGAGCAGGTTGATCGCGAGCACCGAAATCAGGATCGACAGGCCGGGCATCGTCACGATCCACCACGCGTTGTCGATGTAGTCGCGCGCGGAAGCGAGCATCGCGCCCCACTCGGCGGTCGGCGGTTGCACGCCGAGGCCGAGGAAGCCGAGCGCGGCCGCGTCGAGGATGGCCGACGAGAAGCCGAGCGTCGCCTGCACGATCAGCGGCGCCGTGCAGTTCGGCAGCACCTGCGAGAACATCAGGCGCAGCGTGCCGGCCCCGGCCACGCGCGACGCGGTCACGTATTCCTTCTGCAGCTCGCCGAGCGCCGACGCGCGCGTGAGACGCACGTAGGCCGGCAGCGCGACGATCGCGATCGCGAACATCGTGTTGGTGAGGCCCGGGCCGATGATCGCGACGACCGCGACCGCGAGCAGCAGCGACGGCAGCGCGAGCAGCACGTCCATGATGCGCATCACCGGCGTGTCGGCCCACTTCTGGAAGAACGCGGCGACGAGCCCGAGCACGATGCCGGGGATCAGCGCGAGCACGACCGACACGAAGCCGATCCAGAACGACATCCGCGCGCCGAACATCAGCCGCGAAAGGATGTCGCGGCCCGCTTCGTCGGTGCCGAGGATGAACTGCCAGTTGCCGCCGGCGAGCCACGCGGGCGGAATCTTCACGTAGTCGCGGTATTGCTCGACCGGGCTGTGCGGCGCGATCAGCGGCGCGAGCAGTGCGACTGCGATCAGCACGATCACGACGACGCCCGCGCCGACGGCGCCGCGGTTGCGCGAGAAGTTGGCCCAGAACTCGCGCAGCGCGAGCGCACGGCCGCCGGCCGGCGCGGATTCGGTCGGCAGGGTATTTTGCAGATTGCTCATGGGATTACCTCGTGTGGCGGATGCGCGGATTCAGCACGCCGTACAGCAGGTCGACGACCAGGTTCACGACGATCACGAGCGTCGCGATCAACAGGATGCCGCCCTGGACGACCGGATAATCGCGGCGGCCGATCGCATCGATCAGCCACTTGCCGACCCCGGGCCACGAAAAGAGCGTCTCGGTCAGCACCGCACCCGCAAGCAGCGTGCCGATCTGCAGGCCGATCACGGTGACGACCGGGATCAGCGCGTTGCGCAGCGCATGCACGACGACCACGCGCACGGGCGACAGCCCCTTCGCGCGGGCGGTGCGGATGTAGTCCTCGCGCAGTACTTCGAGCATCGACGAGCGCGTCATCCGCGCGATCACCGCGAGCGGAATCGTGCCGAGCACGATCGCGGGCAGGATCAGGTGGCTCACCGCCGACTTGAACGCGCCTTCGTCCGGCGCGAGCAGCGCATCGATCAGCATGAAGCCGGTCGGGTGCGGGAAATCGTATTCGACCGCGATGCGCCCGGACACGGGCGTCCAGCCGAGATACGACGAAAACACCATGATGAGGATCAGCCCCCACCAGAAGATCGGCATCGAGTAGCCGGTGAGCGCGGTGCCCATCACGCCGTGGTCGACGACCGAGCCGCGCCGCAGCGCGGCGATCACGCCGGCCGGCAAACCGACCGCGAGCGCGAACACGAGCGCGCACAGCGACAGTTCGACGGTCGCCGGGAAGCGCGCGAAGAATTCGCCGCCGACGCTCGTGTTGGTGATGATCGACGTACCGAGGTCGCCATGCAGCGCACGGCCGACGTAGTGGAGGTACTGCAGCGGCAGCGGCTGGTCGAGCCCGAGGCGCTTCATCGCCTCTGCGTGCATCGCGGGATCGACGCCGCGCTCGCCCATCATCACTTCGATGGGGTCGCCCGGTATCAGGTGAATCAGCGCAAACGCCAGGATGGTGATGCCGATGAAAGTCGGGATCACCATCCCCACGCGGCGCAACACGAATCTGAACATGATGCGTCTCGTATTTTCTTGTGGGAAATGTGCGACCGGCGACGGGAAGCTTTTGGCCTCCCGCCGCCGGATGAGTTAGCCGGTCTTCGCGACAGCTTATACGGGCCGTATTACTTCACGCCGACACCGTCGAAGCGAGCATAGCCGAGCGGCTCGATACGCATGTCGACCACGTTCTTGCGCACCGGCTGGTAGACCGTCGAGTTCGCGATCGGCGAGAACGGCAGCTGTTGCGCGAAGATCTGCTGGGCCTGCGTGTAGAGCTTCGTGCGCGCGTCCTGGCCCGTCGTCGTGCGGCCCTTCTGGACCAGCTCGTCGAACGGCTTGTAGCACCAGTGCGAGAAGTTGTTGCCCTTGATCGCTTCGCAGCCGAGCAGCGTGCCGAGCCAGTTGTCCGGATCGCCGTTGTCGCCCGTCCAGCCGATCAGCATCGTGTCCTGCTCGCCCGCGTGCGCACGCTTGATGTACTCGCCCCACTCGTACGTGACGATCTTCGCCTTCACGCCGATCTTCGCCCAGTCGGCCTGGATCATCTCGGCCATCAGGCGGGCGTTCGGGTTGTACGCGCGCTGCACGGGCATCGCCCACAGCGTGATCTCGAACCCGTTCGGGAAGCCGGCCTTCGCGAGCAGCGCCTTCGCCTTCGCGGTGTCGTAGGCCGCCATCTTCAGGTTCTTGTCGTACGACCATTGGGTCGGCGGCATCGGCGCGCTCGCGGCCTGGCCGGCGCCCTGGTAGACGGACTCGAGGATCGCCTTCTTGTTGATCGCCATGTCGAGCGCCTGACGCACTTCGAGCTTGTCGACCGGCTTGTGCTCGACGTTGTACGCGAGGTAGCCGAGGTTGAAGCCGGCCTGCGACGGCATGTCGACGTTCGAATCGGCCTTCAGCGTCGCGATGTCGGCCGGGCGCGGATAGCTCATCACCTGGCATTCGTTGCGCTTGATCTTCTGCACGCGCACGCCCGGATCCGGCGTGATCGAGAAGATCAGCTTCGACAGCTTCACTTCGCCCTTCTTCCAGTAATCAGGATTGCCATCGAAGCGGATCGTCGCGTCCTTCGTGTAGCTGCGGAAGATGAACGGCCCCGTGCCGACCGGCTTCTGGTTGATGTCGGCGGCTTTGCCGGCCTTCATCAGCTGGTCGCCGTATTCGGCCGACAGGATCGACGCGAATTCCATCGCCATGTTCTGGATGAACGGCGCGTTCGGCTCGGCCAGCGTGAACTTCACGGTGTACGGATCGACCTTCTCGACCTTCGTGATCAGCTTGTCGAGACCCATGTCGGTGAAGTACGGGAACGACACCGGGTACGCCTTGCGGAACGCATTGTTCGGATCGAGCATGCGCTGGAACGAGAACACGACGTCGTCCGCATTGAATTCACGCGTCGGCTTGAAGAAGTCGGTCGTGTGGAACTTCACACCGTGGCGCAGGTGGAACGTGTACACCTTGCCGTCGGACGACACGTCCCACTTCTCGGCGAGGCCGGGCTCGACCTTCGTGCCGCCGCGCTCGAATTCGACGAGGCGGTTGTAGACGGTGAACGTGGCGGCGGTGAAGTCGACGCCGGTCGTAAATTGCGCGGAATCGAAACCCGCCGGGCTGCCTTCTGAGCAGTAGACGAGCGTTTTGTTCGGGATCTGTGCGAATGCAGAACCCGCGACGCCGAGCGATGCCGCTGCCACGCCTGCCATGGCGGTAACACGCAGGGTGTGCAACAGACGGTTGTATTCCATGTTTCCTCCAGGTCTCCAGATCGGAACCGGTCCCGCCAGGGAGCCGGCGTACGCGGATATTACTTGAGCTAACGATGCTGCAACAAGCTGGAGAAAAAACTCTTCTATACGCCCGCCGGGTTTTTGCCGATTTTTAGTGTGGGTAAAAAATGCAACCACGCGCGCGAGCGACAATTCCGTCCATTTCGCGGCATGTTTCGTTCGACGACTAAACAATTCGGGTGCGAACGCGAAGGGGCGACACACCGTTTCCCCGCGTTCTGCATCACATCATTGCGTTTGGCGAAACGATTCGATGACCGTCCTCAAATCGTCATGTCGTCACGCCGGCGCATCGAGGTCGGCGCTGCGCGCGGGCACGAACGCGACCGCGACGATCGACAGCGCGAGGCCCGCCATCACGTAGTAGGTCGGCGCGAGCGGCGTGCCGGTGACCTTGATCAGCCACGTGACGATGAACTGGCCGAAGCCGCCGAACAGCATCACCGCGACGTTGTACGCGATCGACAGCCCGGTCGAGCGCACGTTGGCCGGGAACAGCTCGGCGATCATCGCGCCGAACGGCCCGTAGTAGCCTGCCAGCGTCACCGACAGCACGGCCTGCACCGCGATCAGCCGCCCGATGCTCGGCGCCGCGTCGAGCCATGCGAACAGCGGGTACATCAGCGCGAGCGTCAGCACGAGCGACCACAGCGACAGCCCCTTGCGGCCGATGCGGTCCGACCACGCGCCCGCGATCGGCGACAGCACCATCAGCAGCAGGTTGCCGATGATCACCGCGTAGAACGATTCCGCATACGGCAGCTTCAGCTGCTTCACCGCGAAGGTCGGCAGGTAGCTGATCAGCACGTAGATCGTCACGGTGAGCGCGATCACCGAGCCGAGCCCGCACAGCACCTCGCGCGGGTGGCGCGTGAACACTTCGCCGAGCGTCGCGCGGCGCGCGTTCTGCTGCGCATGCAGGAACGCTTCGGAATCGGCGAGATGGCGGCGGATGTAGAAGCCGATCGGGCCGATCAGCAGCCCGAGGACGAACGGCACGCGCCAGCCCCAGCTGCGCAGCGCGTCGTGCGACAGCCCGCGCGTGACGGCCGCGCCGACGAGCGCGCCGATCAGCAGCGCGGCCGCCTGGCTCGCCATCTGCCAGCTGCCGTAGAAACCGCGTTTCGAGAACGGCGCCGCTTCGATCAGCAGCGCGGTCGAGCTGCCGAATTCGCCGCCCGCCGAGAAGCCCTGCAGCAGGCGGCCGAGCACGATCAGGATCGGCCCGCCGATGCCGATCGCCGCATAGGGCGGCGCGATCGCGAGCAGGAAGATGCCGGCCGTCATCAGCAGGATCACGAGCGACAGCGCGGCCTTGCGGCCCGCGCGGTCCGCGTACAGCCCGAACACGATGCCGCCGATCGGGCGCATGAAGAACGCGACGCCGAACGTCGCGGTGGTCAGCAGCAGCGACGAGTATTCGCTGGAGGTGGGGAAGAACAGTTCGGCGATCACGACCGTCATGAAGCCGAACACCGTGAAGTCGTACCACTCGAGTGCATTGCCGATCACGGCGGCCGCCACCGCGCGCCGGTTCAGCGCACGCTCGGGCCGGATCGTTTTCGTTGAATTCGCAATCGTCGCCATGCGTGCCTCGTCCTCGTGAATTCGCCGTGTCGGGCGGCGCGGCGCGCGGGCATGCCGCGCCGCGCAGGTGTGCAGCGAGTGTAGAAAGCGCCGGAACCGTTTTCAAGCAATAAAAAACGCTCGCCATCGAACGACAGCGAGCGTTTTGCGGTTTTCGCCACAATGCGGCATCGCACGATGCCGCACCGGCCTCAACCCATCTTCGAGAATGCGCTGCACCAGCCCTTCGCCGCGACCTGCTTGCCGGGGAAGGCGCCGCACGGGCCCGACGTCGAGCCCTTCTTGCCCTGGTACAGCATGCAGGCCGCGCAATCCTGGCCCGCTGCGTATTTCGGATACTTCGTCTTGTCGACCTTGGTGGCATCGGCCTTGTAGCCGAGCGCCGCCGCGGTCGGATCGGTTTCCGACAGCATCGGCGCATCGGCCAGCGCTTCACGCGACAGTGCCAGCGCGGACACGGCACCAATACTCGTAATCAGGAAACTCCGACGGGTTGCTTTCATAGGGGGACTCGCTCCAACGTTATTGGTTTGAAAGCCGTTCTGGCGACGGCCGTTCGACAGAATAACGCCCAAGCGAATAAATGTGCGCGCCGAAATGCCGGAGATAAGGGATTTCACACGGGTTTCGCGCGGCCGGCCCGCACGGACGCGGGCCGCGCATCACGCGCGCGACACCATGTCGCCCACCCGCTGCGCGAGCGCGAGCGACGCGGTGAGCCCCGGCGACTCGATGCCGAACAGGTTCACGAGCCCGCGCACGCCGTGCTGCGCGGCCCCCTGCACGATGAAGTCGGCCGGCGGCTCGCCGGGCCCCGCGAGCTTCGGCCGGATACCCGCGTACGCCGGCTGCAGCGCATCGTCGGGCAAGCCCGGCCAGAACGCGCGGATCGACGTGTAGAACGCGCCCGCGCGCGCCGGATCGACCTCGTAGCGCAGCGAATCGCACCACTCGACGTCCGGGCCGAAGCGCGCCTGCCCGCCAAGATCGAGCGTCAGGTGCACGCCGAGCCCCGCGCGATCGGGCATCGGATAGATCAGGTGCGAGAACGGCGCACGGCCCGACAGGCTGAAATAATTGCCGCGCGCGAAATAAAGCGGCGGCACCCAGCGCGGATCGAGGCCCCGCGTGCGGCGCGCGAGCGCCTGTGCGCCGAGCCCCGCGCTGTTGATCACGCAGGTGGCGTCGATCTCGGCCGGCGCGCCGCCGCCGGTGCGCACGATGAAGCGGCCGCCACGCAGCACGTCGATCGACTCGACCGGAGCGTGCAGCGCGCACACGGCGCCGTCGCGCTCCGCGTCGCCGAGCAGCGCGAGCATCAGCTGGTGGCTGTCGACGATGCCGGTCGACGGCGAGAACAGCGCCTCCACGCATTCGAGCGCGGGCTCGAGCGTCTGCGCCTCGGCGCGCGTGAGCGGCAACAGGTCGAGCACGCCGTTTTCGGCGGCGCGCGCGGCGATCGCCTTCAACTGCTTCACCTGCGCGGCGCTCGTCGCGACGAGCAGCTTGCCGGTACGCCGGTGCGGCACATGATGGGTCTCGCAGAATTCGTACAGCAGGTCGCGCCCGTGCACGCACGACATCGCCTTCAGCGACCCGCGCGGATAGTAAAGCCCCGCGTGAATCACCTCGCTGTTGCGCGAACTCGTGCCCGTACCGATCGCGTCGGTCGCCTCCAGCACGATCGTTTCACGCCCGCGCGCGGCCAGTTCGCGCGCAATCGCCAGACCGACGACACCCGCGCCGATCACGACACAATCCGTCTGCTCCATGGCTTTTTGCGCTGCTCGCGCGTCGAAGGGAGAGACAAGAATTGTACGTCCCGGTTCGCCCGCTTGCCGAACGCCGACGTATCGCGTCGCGACGATGCGGACGGTGGCGCAGACAACGATGCGGCCACGAATGCGACGAATGCCACGCGCGCCGCGGCCGGGCGCGCGTGGCCGCGTCAGAAGCCGATCGGCCGGCGCTTCGCCGCGCCTTCGTCGGCGCGGATGTCGGCCGGCCCGATCGCGTCGCGGCCGTCGAGCCGCGCGGCGCCGAACGCGTGCAGCAGCGCGCGGCGCATCGTGCGCGGCGGCGTCGCGGCCAGCACGTCGAGCGCATCGTCGCCGAGCGTCTCGGGGAAGCGCCGCCCCCACGCATGCGACGTGCGGATCTCGTCGTAGATCGTCTGCGCGATCCGGCGTGCGCCGGCTGCATCGGGCGGCGCGATCTCGTACACGTTCATCCGGTTGAGCAGCGGCTCCGGAATCGCCTGCGCGTCGTTCGCGGTCGCGATCCAGATCACGTTGCCCGCGTCGATCGGCACTTCCGCGAATTCGTCGACGAACGCGCGCGCGGTGTCGTGCTCGAGCAACGCATACAGCGCGCCGAGCGGATCGTATTGCGCATCGCTGCCGGCCTTGTCGATCTCGTCGACCGCGATCACCGGGTTCGCGTAGCTGCCGTTCACGAGCGCGTCGAACACCTTGCCGGGCTTCGCGTTCTTCCATTGCGACGACGCGCCCGACAGGATCCAGCCGGCCGTCAGCGAACTCATCGGCACGTAGTGGTACGCGGTGCCGAGCAGTTGCGCGAGCGCCTTCGCGAAATGCGTCTTGCCGATCCCGGGCGGCCCGAGCAGCAGGATCGGCATCAGTTCGAGCCGGTCATCCGTTTCGAGACACAGCGCGATCTGCTTGCGCACGTCGTCGAGCGGCTCGCCGAAATTCGGCAACGCCTCGCCGAGCGCGTCGAACGACGGCATCCGGTTCGGCTTCACGCAAAAGCGCAGATTCCCCGTCTTGAGCATCTTCTCGTAGGTCGAGCGCAGTGCGTCGCTTGCGCTCTCGTTCAGGTCGCCCAGCGCCGTCTCGACCTGCTCGAGGTCGTACACCGTGCTGAAGGACGCCACCGCCAGTTCCTGTTTCACCATCGCCGTCGTCATACCAACCTCGCTGCCTTGCCGTCACACACTCATCAGACCCTTACGATTTCAGTGTAGCGATCCCGCATCGCCGTGCAAGCAAGCAGCCGGGGGAGTCTGCTGCTAACAGCGCGCCCGCGCTGCACGGTCGTGCGCCGCGGCGTATGATCGACAGTTCACGACGCTCGCGCCGGGTGCGCCGCTGGCGTTCGCGCGCCGCGCCAGACGCCTCGCCCGAAGAGTTGCCGATGTCCGTCCCCACTGCTTCCCCGCGCGTCGACGCCGATGCGATCCGTTCCGTCGATACCGTCGACGCCGCGCTCAAGTCGCGCCGCGCGATCCGCGCATTCCTGCCGACGCCGGTGCCGCGCGACACGCTCGAGGCGATCCTCGAAGCCGCGAGCCGCGCGCCGTCGGGCACCAACATCCAGCCGTGGCGCGTGTACGTCGCGACGGGCGCCACGCGCGACTCGCTCGCCGCCGCGCTCACCGCGGCCTACGACGATCCCGCGCGCGACGAGAAATACGTCGCCGAATACGACTACTACCCGCGCGAATGGGTGTCGCCGTATATCGACCGGCGCCGCAAGGTCGGCTGGGACCTGTACGGCCTGTTGAACATCGGCCGCGACGAGAAGGCGCGCATGCATGCGCAGCACGCGCGCAATTTCCGTTTCTTCGATGCGCCGGTCGCGCTGTTCTTCACGCTCGACCGCGTGATGACGTTGGGAGCCTGGCTCGACTGCGGGATGTTCCTGCAAGGCGTGATGACGGCCGCGCGCGCCCGCGGCCTCGACACCTGCCCGCAGGCCGCGTTCGTGCCGTTTCACCGGATCGTCGCCGAACATCTCGACATTCCGGCCAACGAGCAGCTCGTCTGCGGCATGTCGCTCGGCCATGCGGACCCCGACGCGATCGAGAACCGCCTCGTCACCGAGCGCGCGAGCGTCGCCGAGTTCGCGCGCTTTTTCGCTTGAAAACGCATGACGCGTCCTTACCTGTCGAGCAGGACCGCATCGTGCTGCGAACCCGTCGCGGCGCGTCCCGTCACATCGCGACCGAAATCGATCGGGCGTAAGATGTGCGTCCGTTCCCCGCTATCCCGCGTTTCCGGAGACGTTTCATGCTGAAACACGGCCTGGCCGTCCTGCTTGCGAGCGTCGTGCTCGCCGCCCATGCGCAGAGCCCCGCGCCGGCCGTCGTCGCATGGGAAATCCAGGTGGTGCGCGACGGTCAGACGATCGACACGTTCCAGCAAAACACCACCGTGGGCCAGTCCCGCACCGATACCCATCGCTATCCGGCCGCCGTGCCGGTGGGCTGCGGCAATGCCGCGCGCGTCGTGCCGACCGAGCGCTCGCGCTCGGTGACGGTCGCCCCGCTCGCCGTCGACGCCAACGCGAACACCGTGTCGCTCGGGCTCGACGTGCAGGAAACGCTCGACGACGAAAACGCGACGCGCGGCGATCCGTGCGTGCCCGCGTCGCCGCGGCAGATCGTCGCGAGCCACCCCGGTCTGTCGGTCGGCGGCGAGGCGTGGACCGACTGGACGCTCGTCGAGCAGCATCCGCATCTCGTGTACCGCGTGCGCGCGCACGTCGCGAAGGACTGAGCGTCATGTCCGCCGACGCTCTCTCCCTGCCGTTCGCCGAACCGCACGCCGCGCCCGACGAAATCACCGCCGTCAGCTGGAACCTGCACAAGGGCCGCTCGCCGCTCGGCTTCACCGCGTGGAACGCGATGCGCGACTGGATGCAGTCGACCCACGCCGACGTGTATTTCCTGCAGGAAGCGATGGCGCGCCGCATGCCGCGCCCGATGCTCGCACCGGGCTTCGGCGCGCCGATGGACGACACGGTCGACGACGTGTGGCATTGCCAGGCCACCGAGATCGCGCAGGCGCTCGACTGGCAGATCGCGCTCGGGCCGAACGTGTTCAAGCCGTCGTGGCGGCACGGCAACGCGATCCTGTCGCCGCATCCGCTCGATCTCGGCGGCCGCTGGGACATCTCCGCGCACCGCTTCGAGCGGCGCGGGCTGCTCGTCGCCCGCGCGACGCTCGCGGGCGCCCGCCCGGTCACGCTGCTGTGCGCGCACCTGGCGCTCACGCGCGCCGCGCGGCTGCGCCAGATGCACTGGATCGCGCACTGGATCGTGCGCAACGCGGGCGACGATCCGCTCGTGCTCGCCGGCGATTTCAACGACTGGCGCAACGATTCGGTCGCGCTGTTCGGCGAGATCGGGCTGTCCGAGGTCGCGACGCTGCTCGGCGAATCGGGCCGCACGTTCCCCGCGTTCTCGCCGGCGCTCGCGCTCGACAAGATGTTCGTGCGCGGGCTGACGCCGCTCGAATGGCGTGCGCCGTCCGGCGAAGCCGCGTGGCTGTCGGACCACCTGCCGTACATCGCGCGCCTGCGCCTCGATCCGCAGTAGCGCCCGCGGTCCCGCGGCGCCCCCGGTCACGGCGCTGCCGGAGCACGCCGCAGTCGCCGCGACACGCGCAGCCGATCATGGAAAGCATGTTGAAAGGATCTGTTGCGCCAAATCCGCGCAGCCGCGGGGGTCAAGCCCGCGATCCGCGTCAACAGGGTAAAATAACGAGTTCCTCAAACGTCTGTCATCGAGAAGGCGCGTGTCCGACGCGCCGGCCGGCCGATCCGCGATCGGGCCGTCGCACTCGGTTTTTTGCCCGTTTTTGGGCCCGTTACACGCGTTCGCCACGCGCGTCCGTTTTCAAAGCCATGAGCAAATACGACACCGCCACCGTCCAATCCGTCCATCACTGGACCGACACGCTTTTCAGCTTCACCTGCACCCGTGAGGCGAGCCTGCGCTTCAACAACGGCGAATTCACGATGGTCGGCCTCGAAGTCGACGGCAAGCCGCTCGCGCGCGCCTATTCGATCGTCAGCCCGAACTACGAGGAGCATCTCGAGTTCTTCAGCATCAAGGTGCAGAACGGCCCGCTGACGTCGCGCCTGCAGCACCTGAAGGTGGGTGACACGGTGCTGATCGGCAAGAAGCCGACGGGCACGCTGGTCGCCGACAACCTGCTGCCGGGCAAGACGCTGTGGATGCTGTCGACGGGCACGGGCCTCGCGCCGTTCATGTCGATCATCCGCGATCCGGACATCTACGACCGCTTCGACAAGGTGATCCTGACCCACACGTGCCGTCTGAAGGGCGAGCTCGCGTACATGGACTACATCAAGCACGACCTGCCGGGCCACGAGTACCTGGGCGACATCATCAAGGAAAAGCTCGTCTACTACCCGACCGTCACGCGCGAAGCGTTCGACAACGAGGGCCGGATCACCGACCTGATCGCGACGGGCAAGCTGTTCACGGATCTCGGCGTGCCGGCCTTCTCGCCGGAAAACGACCGCGTGATGCTGTGCGGCAGCACCGCGATGCTGAAGGACACGACCGACCTGCTGAAGCAGGCCGGCCTCGTCGAAGGCAAGAACAGCGCGCCGGGTCACTACGTGATCGAGCGCGCATTCGTGGACTGATCGATCCCCGAATTTGTGCCGCATCAAGAACCGGAGCGAAAGCTCCGGTTTTTTTTCGCCCCTACTTGGCGAATTCGTAACAAACTGGGACCATTCCATCTCAAATAGTTACATTTGGATACGTCATCGCCCGGTGTTCGGGTGTCAGTGTTTTTCCTACAACAGGTTCATTCCGATTATTCACATTTACCCTTAAATGTCCGCCCGACATGACCTTTTCAGAAATTTTGAGATATTATTCGCCGCGCGTGGTTGCCGTTCGGATGAGAGTGGAAGGGTCGGATGCAAGTGTTACAAGACGTAACTTTTGTTACCTCGGCATGGAGCGATTCTCTGGCGGCGACCGTCATCGAAACGGCAGCCGGTGCACGCAACCAGCCGGTGTCTGAACCGCTTTCTGACAGCAGGGAGAGTCATGGATACGTCGCTTAACGCGCCCTCGGGCGCCCACGCCCCGTTCCCGTCGCGGCAGCGCATGCCCGGCTGCGCCGCGACTTCGCCCCTGGCCGACGTCGCATCGAAACGCGACGCGTCCGCCGCACGGATCGCGGCACTTTCCGCCCAGTTGCTCGCCGCCGACGAAGCGGCCCGCCGCCATCTGGCCGGCGAGCTGCACGACGGGCTCGGCGCCGAATTGACCGCTGCCCGCTTCGCGCTCGCAAACGTTCAAACGTGGCTGCCGGCCGATGCGCCGGAAGGCTGCCTGCGCGCGCTGGCGCTGGCGCAGCAGGCGCTCGACGCCGCGACCGACGCGAATCGCCGGCTGATCGACGAGCGCGACACGCCGGCGCTCGACGCAGGCGTGGTCGGCGCGCTGTCGTCGTGGATCGACACCCATGCGGCGCGCACCGGCCTGCGCACGAGCTTCGTGTGCGCGGCCGACGCGCGCCTCACGCAAATCGCCGGCGCCGGCGCGCTCGCGGTGTTCCGCGTCGCGCAGGAAGCGCTGTCGAACGTCGCGAAACACGCCCGCGCGACGTCGGTCGACGTGCGGATCGTCACCGACGGCACGCACCTGTCGCTGAGTGTCACCGACGATGGGACCGGTTTCGCGCGCAATCGCCGCAGCGGCTACGGCCTCGCCGGCATGCGCGCGCGCTGCGAGGCGTTCGGCGGCAGCTTCGAGACGGCCACGCCGGCAACCGGTCGCGGCACGCGCGTCACCGCGCGCTTCGCGTGGGATTCGCTGCTCGCGGTGCCCGTCGCGGCACGCCGCACGTCGCTTTCGTGAGGTCGCGATGAGCCTGAACATCCTGCTCGTGGACGATCACGCGATCGTCCGGCAAGGGATCCGCCAGTTGCTGATCGACCGCGGCGTCGCGCGCGACGTGACCGAGGCCGAGAACGGCGGCGACGCGATGGCGGCCGTCGACAAGCAGGAATTCGACGTGATCCTGCTCGACATCTCGCTGCCCGACACGAACGGCATCGAGGTGCTCAAGCGCCTCAAGCGCAAGCTGACGCGCACGCCGGTGCTGATGTTCTCGATGTACCGCGAGGATCAGTACGCGGTGCGCGCGCTGAAGGCAGGCGCGGCCGGCTACCTGTCGAAGACGGTCAACGCCGCGCAGATGATCGGCGCGATCCAGCAGGTCGCGGCCGGCCGCAAGTACGTGAGCCCCGCGATGGCCGAGGCGCTCGCCGAATACGTGTCGTTCGAGAACGAACCGCTGCCGCACGAGAAGCTGTCCGATCGCGAATATCAGACGCTCTGCATGCTCGCGTCCGGCAAGCGGCTCACCGATATCGCGAACACGCTGTCGCTGTCGGTGAAGACGGTGAGCGTGTACCGGTCGCGGCTGCTCGAGAAGATGCGGCTGTCCAACAACGCGGAACTCACGTTCTACGTGATGAGCAACCGGCTCGTCGACATGGCGCCCACGGCCGGCGCCTGAGCCCCCCCGGCCCATTCGAATTCGTCCGATCCCGCGACGCGGCGCACGCCGCGCCGCGCCCAACCGCGCCCGCTCCGGGCGCAAGCGCTTGTTTTATCGGACGATTCCACGGCGCACCGCGGCGCCGCAGCGGGGCTTGCACGCCAAATCAGCTAAAATTATGGGTTTTCACTCAGTCAACGCGCCGTGCCTGCGCGCGATGGCGATTCATCCGCAATGTCTCTCTTCCGCAAGAAAAACGTCGATCGCATGATCGCCGGCGCGCAAGCCGCCGGGCTCAAGAAAGCGCTGGGCGCGATCGACCTCACCTTCCTCGGCATCGGCGCGATCATCGGCACCGGCATCTTCGTGCTGACCGGCACCGGCGCCGTCCAGGCCGGCCCCGCGCTGATGCTGTCGTTCGTGATCGCCGCGATCGCGTGCGGCCTCGCCGCGCTGTCGTACGCGGAATTCGCGTCGACGATCCCCGTCGCCGGCTCGATCTACACGTATTCGTATGCAACGCTCGGCGAGCTGGTCGCGTGGATCATCGGCTGGGACCTGATGCTCGAGTACGGCCTCGCGTCGTCGGCCGTGTCGGTCGGCTGGTCGGGCTATCTGCAGTCGCTGCTGCAGGGCTTCGGGCTGTCGCTGCCGACCGTGCTGACGGCCGCGCCCGGCGCGGTGCCGGGCGTCATCACGTGGTTCAACCTGCCCGCGTTCCTCGTGATGATCGTGATCACGACGCTGCTGTCGATCGGCATCCGCGAATCGACCCGCATCAACAACATCATGGTGTTCATCAAGGTGTCGGTGGTGCTGCTGGTGATCGCGGTCGGCCTGTTCCACGTGACGCCCGCGAACTGGAAGCCGTTCATGCCGCACGGCTGGAACGGCGTGTTCGGCGCGGCCGCCGTGATGTTCTTCGCGTTCATCGGCTTCGACGCGGTGTCGTCGGCGGCCGAGGAAGTGAAGAACCCGAAGCGCGATTTGCCGATCGGCATCATCGCGTCGCTCGCGGTGTGCGCGGTGCTGTACGTGACGGTCGCCGCGGTCGCGACCGGCATCGTGCCGTCGGCCCAGTACGCGAACATCTCGCACCCGATCTCGTACGCGCTGCAGGTCGCCGGCGAGAAGTGGGTCGCGGGCTTCATCGATCTCGGCGCGGTGCTCGGCATGCTCACCGTGATCCTCGTGATGAGCTACGGCCAGACGCGCGTGATCTTCGCGATGTCGCGCGACGGGCTGCTGCCGGCCGCGCTGTCGCGCGTGCATCCGCGCTATGCGACGCCGTTCCTGACCACCTGGCTGGTCGGCCTGTTCTTCGGGCTGATCGCCGCGCTCGTGCCGCTCAACGTGCTCGCCGAGCTGATCAACATCGGCACGCTCGCGGCGTTCTCGATGGTGTCGATCGCCGTGCTCGTGCTGCGCCGCACCCACCCCGAACTGCCGCGCGCGTTCCGCTGCCCGGGCGTGCCGGTGGTGCCGATCCTCGCGGTCGCATCGTGCCTGTTCCTGATGCTGAACCTGCAGCCCGTCACGTGGGCCGCGTTCGGCATCTGGCTCGTGATCGGCCTCGTGATCTACGCACTGTACTCGCGACACCACTCGAAGCTCGCGCACGGCCACCCCGACGCGCACTGAGCGCCGTCATCGCGCGCCGCCGCGGCGCGCGATGACGAACCCCACGCGGAACCGCCCCGGCTCCGCACGCCCCCTCTCCCGAACCCTCGGCCGCCGCGCGATCAGTGTCCGATCGTCGCGATCTCTTGCCCGATCGTCCGGATTTGCCCGCCCCCGCCGCCGCGCCGCCTGCACGCGCGCGCCGGGCGGTTCATAATCCGGCCATCGAATGACGGCGCCGCGCGACGGGCCGTCCGGCAACAGGAAAAAACGATGGAAAGCGTCGATCTCGATGTACTGAAATCCAGCGCGCGCTGGCTCGAAGAAGGGCGCCGCGTGCTGCTCGTGACGGTCGTGAAGACGTGGGGCTCGTCGCCGCGCCCCGAAGGCGCGATGCTCGCCGTGCGCGAGGACGGCCTGGTGGTCGGCTCCGTGTCCGGCGGATGCATCGAGGACGACCTGATCGCCCGCGTGCATGCGAGCGGCATCGCGGCCGATGCGCGCCCGGAAGCGCTCAAGTACGGCGTGACCGCCGAGGAAGCGCACCGCTTCGGGTTGCCTTGCGGCGGCACGATCCAGCTGGTGCTCGAACCGCTCACGCGCGACAGCGGGATCGCCGCACTGTGCGCGGAAGTCGAGGCCGGCCGCCTCGTCACGCGCACGATGACGCTCGCGACCGGCCGCGCGTCGCTGTCGCCCGCGCAGGCGACCGACGGGCTCGCGTTCGACGGCGAACGCCTCGTGACGATCCACGGGCCGCGCTACCGGATGCTCGTGATCGGCGCCGGCCAGTTGTCGCGCTATCTGTGCCAGATCGCGGTCGGGCTCGACTACCAGGTGACGGTCTGCGATCCGCGCGACGAATACACGGATGCGTGGGACGTGCCGGGCACGCGCGTCGTGCACACGATGCCCGACGATACGGTGCTCGACATGAAGCTCGATGCGCGTTCGGCGGTGATCGCGCTCACGCACGACCCGAAGCTCGACGATCTCGCGCTGATGGAGGCGCTGAAGACGCCCGCGTTCTACGTGGGCGCGCTCGGCTCGCGGCGCAACAACGCGGCGCGGCGCGAGCGCCTGCGCGAATTCGATCTGAACGAAGTGGAACTGGCCCGGCTGCACGGGCCGGCCGGCATCTACATCGGCAGCCGGACGCCGCCGGAAATCGCGATCTCGATCCTCGCCGAGATCACCGCCGCGAAGAACAACGTGTCGCTGCCGACGATCCTGCAGGTCGAAGGCGCGAAGGCCGCGCGCGAAATCGCGGCGAACAGCGGCGCGGCCTGCGGCCTCTGACCCGCGACGGCGGCGGGCGATCACGCCCGCCGGCCGCTACCCCGGCGCGACCCGCGCTCAGGTCAGGCCGGCGGCCAGCGCCGCGGCAACCGAACCGACCACCAGCACGACGCCGACCGTGCGGCGCTTGTTCAGCTCGGTCCACAGCAGCACGCCGGTCAGCGACAGCAGGATCAGCGAGCCCGCGATCGTATCCATCAGCAGCACCCAGCCCAGATTCATCCCGACACCGCGATGCAGGTTGTTCAGCGTCGTCAGGAACGTGTTGCCGGTGCGCTTCACCGACACGTAGCCGTTGCCGACCCAATACTCGGCCTGCAGGTTCTGGTGCGGCCCGAACACGCCGAATTGCCAGTGCTCGGGCTGCATCACGCGCTTGTCGCCCCATGCGACGGCCTGCGCGGGCTCCTTGCGCATGCGGCCCGGCTTGCCGTCGAACTGCAGCTCCTGCTGCAGCCACTTCGTCATCGCGGCGGGCGTCTTCGGCACCGGATCGGGCAGCGCGATCTGCATCTCCTCGACCTGCGGCTCACCGGTCGAAATCTTCAGCGGCGGCGCGCGATGGTTCAGCAGCACGCCGGTCACGCCGAACAGCAGCCCGAGCACCGCGCCCCACAGCCCGACCCAGCCGTGCACCTTGCGCAGCCACTTGATGAAGGTCGCACGGCGCGAGCGCTGGCGGCGCGCGGCCAGTTCGTCGTCGCTCAGCGGGCGGCCCGCCGGGTGCAGCACGGTGACGCCGGCGCGCGGCATGCCCGTCTTGGGCGGGTCGATCGTTTCGGGCGCATTCACGCGAAAGTATCCATTCGTTCAAAACGACGGGCGGCGCGCAGGGAGTGCGCGCCGCCCGGCAGCATGAAAATGAGAATGGATATCATTACATAAATCGACCGCCGGCTCAATCCATACGCATACGAAGCGACAAGGCCGGGAGCGCGCGAGAACGAGAAGGAAAGGCGTGCGTTGCCTTGCGATGACGATCGATCGACGGCAGATACCGACAGAATGATCCCGCAAGCATCGGACAGCATTTCGTAATAAGCCGCCCGTCGGCAGGCCTTTCAGCGCAACGGCGGCAGCGGGAAACGCGGCGCGGCGTCGTCCGGCGCGGGTTCGGCGCGATCGAGCGCGTACAGCCACGCGAGCAGGTCAGCGACCGCCTGATAAAGCTGCGGCGGAATCCGGTCGTCGAGATCGACCTGCATCAGCAGCGACACCATCTCCGGCGCCGTATGCACGTACAGCCCCGCATCGTGCGCGCGCGCGACGATCATCTCGGCGAGCACGCCGTAGCCCTTCGCGACCACGCGCGGCGCCGCATCGCCGCCTTTCGGGTCGTAGACGAGCGCGGCCGCACGCTTGCGGGACGTCGTGCTCATGGCAGCGCCTCGTCATCGTCGCCCGGCACCCGCACGTCGGCGCCGCCGGCCGCGCCGCGCGCATACGCGGCGGCGGCCGCCTGCGCGGCGAACAGGTCGAAGCCGTCCGGCCCGTCGTCGACCGCACGGATCGACAGCCCGCCTACCTTGAGCCCCGAGCCTTCGAGCCGCTGCCGCAGCGCGGCTTCGTTACGCGTGAGACGGTCGGCGCCCGTCTGGTTCGCGCGCAGCCGCGCGACGAGTTGCGCGCCGTTCAGCACCAGCTCGGCATCGACCGTGCCGAGCGACGGCAGCGTCAGCGTCAGGCGCGTGCGCCACGCGATGCCGTCGCCCGCGTCGTCGTCCCCGCCGCCGCGCGGCGCACGGTGGCCGGGCTCGTCGGGTTCGATCGTCCAGTCGAGCCGCGCGCCGGGCCACGCCTCGCCGGTCCAGCGAAACTGGTCGGTCGCGAGCGCGTCGAGCTGTTGCCGAACGAGCGGCACGGCGGCCGGATGCACGGTTGCGAGCGGCGGCTGCGGATCGGACGACGCGGCGGCCAGCTCGGCACGCGCGGGCGTCCAGCGCGCATCGGCGTGCGCAGCCAGCGGATCGGCCGGGTCGGACGGCAGCGACGCACCCTGCCGGGCCGCCGCAAGTGTGGGCTGCGCGGGCTCGCGCGCGGGTGCGCCGCCCTGCGCCGGCGGTTGCGCGCTTGCCCGCGCGGCGGCCGGCAGCGGCGGGCGCTGCGCGAGCAGTTCATCGAGCACGTCGGTCGACGCGTGCGGGACGGCTTCCGGGTCGACCGGCGCGAGCGCGGTCGCGAGGCGTGCCTGCGGCTCCCGCATCAGCGCCGCGAGCGGACGCTGGCCGGCCAGCCACTGTGCGAGATGGGATTCGTAGAATAGGCCGCTTTCGCTCACGGCCTGCGCGAGCGCCGCCCGCAGCGCCGCGACCGGCGGCGGCGCGAGCGCATCGCGCGCGGCCGCGGCGGACGACGCTTGAGCCGAAGCCGGCGTGGCAGGCGCGGCGGGACCGGACGCCGCCGGCGCACGCGCCGGCACGGGCGTATCGGTGAGCAGCACGGCGGGATCGGCCAGCAGCGGCAGCCGGCCGACGATCGCCGGTGTCGCATCGCCGCCCGAGCGCGAGATCGCGTCGAGCACGCGCCCGACCTCGGACAGCGCGGTCTGCGTGGAAGCCGGCGGCGCGGCGGGCGGGCTGCCGGCCGGCGGCGCGGACGATGCGCCGGCGCCCGGCGTGCCGACCTGCGCGGTGGCGCCGCCGCCGGCGGGCGCCGAAACGGTGCCGGTCAGCAGGCTGTCGAGGCGGCTCGCCAGCAGCGCGGCCGCAACGGAGTCGATACCGGTCATGATCGGAGCCTGCTTATATCAGCCACATCGTTGCGAATCCGGGCACGGCACGCCGGTGCCGCCCGCGGGAACAGCGCGCGCCGCGTGCGGCACCGGGCCCGGACGCTTCGCGCCCGTCTCCCGGAACCCGGCCCTACCCGCGCGCGCGGTAGAGATCGGTCAATACCTGGGTCGAGCGCCGCGCCTCGAACAGCGCGGACAGCCGCGCGACGTCCGGGCTCGCGAGATCGCGGATCGCGGCGTCGTCGGCCAGGATGCGGCGGATCAGGTCGAGCTTGCGGCCGAGATCCGATTCGTCGAGCGCGACGCCCGGATCGGCCTCCTTCAACCCGTCGACAAGCTGCATGAATTCGGCCTGCAACCCCGGCAACGCGCTCCAGTCGGCGCCGCGCGCGGCGCACAGCATCCGGCCCGACACGGCGGCGAGCGCCTCGTAACGCGCGAAGTATTCGGCCTTGTGATTCATCGTGATGCTTCCGCTACCTGTTGCGCGGCCATCCGCGCGACTTCCGGGGCGATGCCCGTCCATGCTTCCTCGAGCGTCGCGAGCAAGCCGTCGACCTCGACCAGCATCGCGTCGCTCGCCTGCGCGTTCGCTTCCAGCAGGCGCCGGCCGATATACGCGTACAGCGCATTGAGCCGGTCGGCGATCTCGCCGCCCGCGTCGCGGTTCAGCGACGCCTGCAGGCCGCTCTCGACGATCCGGATCGCCTTGCCGATCGCCTCGCCGCGCCCGGCCACGTTGTCCTGCTGCAGATGCATGCGCGCCAGCGCGATCGCCTGCCGCGCGCCCTGGTACAGCATCGCGATCAGCCGGTGCGGGGAGGCGCCCATCACCCCGGTCTCGACGCCGACACGCGCGTACGCACTGGCTCCAGCGTGTCCTGGGGAAAACATGCGCTTCTCCTTGTTATTGCCTGCTATACGGGAGCCGCCGCCGTGCGTTGCACGGCGCGGCCTTCACCGGAGTTATCGGAAGGGATTTGAAAAGCTTTAGGTGCGCGGGGGGCCGCCGCCGGGCCTGCGATGCCGGCTCGCCGGACTCGTTCGGCAGGCCCTGAACCGTCCGCGGATGACCCCGGATGCGCGTCGCCGGATGCGCGTCGCCGGATGGCCGTCCCCTCACACCGACATCTGCATGATATCGTTGTAAGCGCTCACTAGCTTGTTGCGGACCTGGAGCCCGAACTGGAAGCCGATATTGGCTTTCTGCATGTCGACCATCACGTCGTTCAGCGAGATGTTCGGCGCGCCGACCTCGAACGCCTTCGCCTCGCCGAGCGCGTGCTGCTGGTCGCCGCTGATCTTGTCGAGCGATGCCTTCATCGCGCTCGCGAACGTGCCGGCCGTCGCCGCGCCCGAGCCGGCCAGCGCCGCCGTCGGGCTCGCGACGCCGCCGGACGCCTGCGCGGCCATCGACTGCATCTGTTGCAACACCGAACCGATTCCGCTGACGTTCGCAGTCATGCTGTCCCCAGACATAGAGAAGAGACCCGGACGCACCGGGCGACCCGCCGGCGCCGCACCACGCGCACCATGCCGGATCGCGAAAAAGGATAGCAGCGCGGCGCGCGTCAAAGCCGCGAAAGTACGGGGGAAACCCCGCTCTTTTCGGTCGATCGGAGTGCGCCCCCGGTCACGATAATCGCATCGTGTCATTGTCCGCCCGCTCGTCCGAGCGAGCTCAGTCGTCCCGCTCCGGAGAAACTCGACGCATGGATTCGCAGGCCAACTCGCTGATCAACCCAGACGCCCGCGCGGGCCTCAGCCCGGCGCCCGGCGCCGCCGCGGCCGCCGCGTTGCCGGGCGCGGGTGGCGCAGGCGCGGACTTCGGGCTGGGCGGCTTCGCGGAACGCATTCCCGGCATCTCGCGGATGAAGGGCAACCCGAAGCTGCCGTTCGTGATCGCCGTCGCGTTCGCGATCGCCGCGATCACCGCGCTCGTGCTGTGGAGCCGCGCGCCCGACTACCGCGTGCTGTACAGCAACCTGTCGGACCGCGACGGCGGCGCGATCATCGCCGCGCTCCAGCAGGCAAACGTTCCCTACAAGTTCGCCGATGCCGGCGGCGCGATCCTCGTGCCGTCGAACCAGGTGCACGAGACGCGCCTGAAGCTCGCCGCGATGGGGCTGCCGAAGGGCGGCTCGGTCGGCTTCGAGCTGATGGACAACCAGAAATTCGGCATCAGCCAGTTCGCCGAGCAGATCAACTACCAGCGCGCGCTCGAAGGCGAGCTGCAGCGCACCATCGAATCGATCAACGCCGTGCGCGGCGCGCGCGTGCATCTCGCGATCCCGAAGCCGTCGGTGTTCGTGCGCGACAAGGAAGCGCCGAGCGCGTCGGTGTTCGTCGACCTCTACCCGGGCCGCGTGCTCGACGAGGGCCAGGTGCAGGCGATCACGCGGATGGTGTCGTCCGGCGTGCCCGACATGCCGGCCAAGAACGTGACGATCGTCGACCAGGACGGCAACCTGCTGACCCAGACCGCGTCCGCTTCCGGCCTCGACGCGAGCCAGCTCAAGTACGTGCAGCAGGTCGAGCACAACACGCAGAAGCGCATCGACGCGATCCTCGCGCCGATCTTCGGCGCCGGCAACGCGCGCTCGCAGGTCAGCGCCGATCTCGATTTCTCGAAGATCGAGCAGACGTCGGAAAGCTACGGCCCGAACGGCACGCCGCAGCAAGCCGCGATCCGCAGCCAGCAGACCAGCAGCGCGACCGAGCTCGCGCAGGGCGGCGCGTCGGGCGTGCCGGGCGCGCTGTCGAACACGCCGCCGCAGCCGGCCTCCGCGCCGATCGTCGCCGGCAACGGCCAGAACGCGCCGCAGACCACGCCGGTCAGCGACCGCAAGGACCAGACGACCAACTACGAGCTCGACAAGACGATCCGCCATACCGAACAGCCGATGGGCAGCGTGAAGCGGCTGTCGGTCGCGGTCGTCGTCAACTACCAGCCGGTCGCCGACGCGAAGGGCCACGTGACGATGCAGCCGCTGCCGCCCGCGAAGCTCGCGCAGGTCGAGCAGCTCGTGAAGGACGCGATGGGCTACGACGAGAAGCGCGGCGACTCGGTGAACGTCGTGAACAGCGCGTTCTCGACCGTGAGCGACCCGTACGCCGACCTGCCGTGGTGGCGCCAGCCCGACATGATCGCGATGGCGAAGGAAGCCGCGAAGTGGCTCGGCATCGCGGCGGCCGCGGCGGCGCTGTACTTCATGTTCGTGCGCCCGGCGATGCGCCGCGCGTTCCCGCCGCCCGAGCCGGCCGCGCCGGCGCTCGCGGCGCCGGAAGACGCGGTCGCGCTCGACGGCCTGCCAGCGCCGGACAAGGCGGCGGAGGAACCGGACCCGCTGCTGCTCGGCTTCGAAAACGAGAAGAACCGCTACGAACGCAACCTCGACTACGCGCGCACGATCGCCCGCCAGGATCCGAAGATCGTCGCCACCGTCGTGAAGAACTGGGTGTCCGATGAACGCTGAAGGCTTGACCAAGAGCGCGCTGCTGCTGATGTCGATCGGCGAGGAAGAGGCCGCGCAGGTATTCAAGTTCCTCGCGCCGCGCGAGGTCCAGAAGATCGGCGCCGCGATGGCCGCGCTGAAGAACGTCACGCGCGAGCAGGTCGAGGACGTGCTGCAGGACTTCGTGAAGGAAGCCGAGCAGCACACCGCGCTGTCGCTCGATTCGAGCGAGTACATCCGCTCGGTGCTGACGAAGGCGCTCGGCGAGGACAAGGCCGGCGTGCTGATCGACCGCATCCTGCAGGGCAGCGACACGAGCGGCATCGAGGGCCTGAAGTGGATGGATTCGGGCGCGGTGGCCGAGCTGATCAAGAACGAGCATCCGCAGATCATCGCGACGATCCTCGTGCACCTCGACCGCGACCAGGCCTCGGAGATCGCGTCGTGCTTCACCGAACGGCTGCGTAACGACGTGCTGCTGCGGATCGCGACGCTCGACGGCATCCAGCCGGCCGCGCTGCGCGAACTCGACGACGTGCTGACGGGCCTGCTGTCCGGCAGCGACAACCTGAAGCGCAGCCCGATGGGCGGCATCCGCACCGCGGCCGAGATCCTGAACTTCATGACGAGCGTGCACGAGGAAGGCGTGCTCGAAAGCGTGCGCCAGTACGACGCCGATCTCGCGCAGAAGATCATCGACCAGATGTTCGTGTTCGAGAACCTGCTCGACCTCGAGGACCGCGCGATCCAGATGGTGCTCAAGGAAGTCGAGTCGGAAACGCTGATCGTCGCGCTGAAGGGCGCGCCGCCCGCGTTGCGCCAGAAGTTCCTCGCGAACATGTCGCAGCGCGCGGCCGAACTGCTCGCCGAGGATCTCGACGCGCGCGGCCCGGTGCGCGTGTCCGAAGTCGAGACGCAGCAGCGCCGCATCCTGCAGATCGTGCGCAACCTCGCCGAGAGCGGCCAGATCGCGATCGGCGGCAAGGCGGAAGACGCGTATGTCTGATTCGGCGAGCGATCGCGTGGGCACCCTCACCGCGTACCAGCGGTGGGAGATGGCGTCGTTCGACCCGCCGCCGCCCCCGCCGCCGCCCGACCACGCGGCGGCCGCTGCCGCCGCGCTCGCCGAGGAACTGCAGCGCGTGCGCGACGCCGCGCACGCCGAAGGCCATGCGGCCGGCCACGTCGAAGGCCAGGCGCTCGGCTACCAGGCCGGTTTCGAGCAGGGCCGCGAACAGGGTTTCGAGGCCGGCCAGGCCGACGCCCGCGAACAGGCCGCGCAGCTCGCGGCGCTCGCCGCGTCGTTCCGCGAAGCCGTGTCCGCCGTCGAACACGATCTCGCATCCGAGCTCGCGCAGCTCGCGCTCGACATCGCGCAGCAGGTCGTGCGCCAGCACGTGAAGCACGACCCGGCCGCGCTGGTCGCCGCCGTGCGCGACGTGCTCGCCGCCGAACCCGCGCTGTCCGGCGCGCCGCATCTCGCGGTGAATCCGGCCGACCTGCCCGTCGTCGAAGCGTATCTGCAGGACGATCTCGACACGCTCGGCTGGAACGTGCGCACCGACGCGTCGATCGAGCGCGGCGGCTGCCGCGCGCACGCCGCGACCGGCGAAGTCGACGCGACGCTGCCCACGCGCTGGCAGCGCGTCGCCGCCGCGATCGGCAAGGTGAGCACGTGGTGACGCGCTCGCCCGACGCGTTCGCGCACGACGGCATGACGCCGCTCGAACGCGAGCTCGCGCTCGCGTCGTTCGGGCCGGCGGCCGCGCACGATCCCGCGGACGACGCCACGCCGCACGCCGCATCCGCGGCTGCCGACGCCGCCCCGCGCGCGCCGCACAATCCGCATCTCGCGCACTGGCGCACGCACCTGAACGGGCTCGCCGCGCGCAGCCACCGCGCGCTGCCGCTGCGGCCGTGCGGACGCCTCACGCGCGCGGCCGGCCTCGTGCTCGAGGCGATCGGGCTGCGCCTGTCGGTCGGCGCCGAATGCACGATCGAACTGCCGCCCGGCAGCACGCTGCCGCACGCGGAAGCCGAAGTCGTCGGCTTCGCCGGCGACCGCCTGTTCCTGATGCCGACCACCGACGTCGCCGGCGTCCTGCCCGGCGCCCGCGTGTGGCCGCGCGAAAGCGCGCCCGTCGCCGATCCGCTCGCGGGCGCGAAGCGGCTGCCGGTCGGCTGGGAGATGCTCGGGCGCGTCGTCGACGCGTCGGGCCGCCCGCTCGACGGCCTCGGCCCGCTCGCGTCGAAAGTCGATGCGCCGCTGTCGGCGCCGTCGATCAATCCGCTCGATCGCGAGCCGATCCACCACGTGCTCGACGTCGGCGTGCGCGCGATCAACGCGCTGCTCACCGTCGGCCGCGGCCAGCGGATGGGCCTGTTCGCCGGCTCCGGCGTCGGCAAGTCGGTGCTGCTCGGCACGATGGCGCGCTATACGAGCGCGGAAGTGATCGTGATCGGCCTGATCGGCGAACGCGGCCGCGAAGTGAAGGAATTCATCGAACAGATCCTCGGCGAGGACGGGCTCGCGCGCTCGGTCGTCGTCGCGGCGCCGGCCGACGTGTCGCCGCTGTTGCGGATGCAGGGCGCCGCGTACGCGACGTCGCTCGCCGAGTATTTCCGCGACCAGGGCAAGCACGTGCTGCTGCTGATGGATTCGCTGACGCGCTATGCGATGGCGCAGCGCGAGATCGCGCTGGCGATCGGCGAGCCGCCCGCGACGAAAGGCTATCCGCCGTCGGTGTTCGCGAAGCTGCCCGCGCTCGTCGAGCGCACCGGCAACGGCCCCGAAGGCGGCGGCTCGATCACCGCGTTCTACACGGTGCTGACCGAGGGCGACGACCAGCAGGACCCGATCGCCGATTCGGCGCGCGCGATCCTCGACGGCCACATCGTGCTGTCGCGTGCGCTCGCCGAGGCCGGCCACTATCCCGCGATCGACATCGAGGCGTCGATCAGCCGCGCGATGACCGCGCTGATCGACGAAACGCATCTCGACCACGTGCGGCAGTTCAAGCAGATGCTGTCGCGCTACCAGCGCAATCGCGACCTGATCGCGGTCGGCGCCTACGCACCCGGCCGCGACGCGCAGCTCGACCGCGCGATCGCGCTCTACCCGCGCATCGAAGCGTTCCTGCAGCAGGGCTTTCGCGAATGCGCGCCGTTCGCATCAAGCCTCACTGCGCTCGATGCGCTGTTCGACGCTTACGGAGGCTGATCCCGATGGCCCACGGCTTTCCCCTTCAGCTGCTGCTCGACCGCGCGCAGGAAGACCTCGACTCGGCCGCGAAGCAGCTCGGCGCCGCGCAGCGCGACCGCACCGCGGCGGCCGAACAGCTCGACGCGCTGCTGCGCTATCGCGACGAATACCACGCACGCTTCGCGCAATCCGCGCAAAGCGGGATGCCGGCCGGCAACTGGCGCAATTTCCAGGCGTTCATCGACACGCTCGATGCCGCGATCGCGCAGCAGCGCAGCGTGCTCGCCGCGGCCGAAGTCCGCATCGACGAGGCACGCCCGAACTGGCAGCAGAAGAAGCGTACCGTCGGCTCGTATGAAATCCTGCAGGCGCGCGGCATCGCGCAGGAAGCGCAGCGCGATGCCCGGCGCGAACAGCGCGACGCCGACGAACACGCCGCGAAGATCCTGCGCATGCGGGCCGACGCGGCCCGCTCGTCGTAACCGACCACCGCCTTCGAACGAGAGAACCGTCATGCCTCCCCTGCCCCTGCTCGGCGCGCTGCTCGACACCGCCGGCGCCGCACTCAAGGCCGCCCGCGGCTCGGGTGCGTCCGCCGCCGGCGCCGATGCGGCCGCTGCCACGAGCGCCGTGCCGTTCGCTCAGACGCTCAAGCAAAGCGTCGCCACGCGCGGCGATACGGCCAACGCCGGTACGCCGGACGCGTCGACCAGACCGGCTTCGTCGAAGCCGGCCGCCGGCGCGAAACCGTCCGGCACCGACGACGACAAGGCGACCGACGACACGCCCGCGAACGCCGCCACCGCCACCGCCAACCCCGACGCCGCCGCCCTCGCGGCCGCCGCGGCCGTGCAGGCGCAACTGCAGGCGCGCCCGGACACCGCGACGCCGGCCGACGCGGCGACCGCCGCCGCGGCCGCCACCACGCAAAAGACGGCCGTGTCCGGCCAGCCGGACGCCACGGCGACGCTCGCCGATCATGCGGCCAAGGACGCGACCGCGCAGCCGACCGACCCGGCATCGAGCCGCGACGCGCTGCAAGCGGCGCTCGCCAAGCTGACGGGTGGCGCGGGCGCGATCACGATGCCGGCGACCGGCACGAGCGCCGCCGCCACGCCGGCAGCGACCGCATCGAACGCCGCCGCACCGCTGACACCGAAAGTGCCGACGTTCGACCGCACGCTCGCCGACGCGAAAGGCGCGCTCGCCACCCAGCCCGCGCCGACCCAGGTCACGCCGCAAACGCTGCAGGCCGACGCGAACGCGCAGTCCGGCGCCCAGCACGCGCTCACGGCAGCCAGCAACGCGACGGACCCGGCCGCCAGCGCGACGCTCGCGGCGGGCGCCACGGCTGCCGCCGCCGCGCAGGCGAACCTGCAACTGTCGCCGGCCGCCGGTGCGATCGCCGCCGCCAACGCACACGCGCTCGCGCCGCACGTCGGCACGGCCGACTGGACGGATGCACTGAGCCAGAAAGTGGTGTTCCTGTCGAACGCGCACCAGCAGAGCGCCGAGCTGACGCTCAACCCGCCCGATCTCGGGCCGCTGCAGGTCGTGCTGCGCGTTGCGGACAACCATGCGCACGCGCTGTTCGTGTCGCAGCACGCGCAGGTGCGCGACGCGGTCGAAGCCGCGCTGCCGAAGCTGCGCGAAGCGATGGAAGCAGGCGGACTCGGGCTCGGCAGCGCGACCGTCAGCGACGGCGGCCTCGCGTCGCAGCAACAGCAGCCCAACCCGCAGCAGACTTTCGCCGGCGGCCAGTCGTCGCGACGCGGGAACGGCGGACCGTCAGCCGTCGATGCACCTGTCGACGCCGCGCAATCCGCACCGGTCGCCGCGCGCGCGAGCCGCGCCGGCCTCGTCGATACGTTTGCCTGAGCATGGCCGCTGCCGTGCCGTGCGCGCGCCGCGCCTAGCGGCCGTGCACCGCGGTAGCCGCCTCGCCGCGCGGCACACCGCCGCGGCGCGCCGCGACGATGAAGTCCGCCGCGCGTTCGCCGATCATCACCGACGGCGCATTCGTGTTCCCGCCCACCAGCGTCGGCATCACCGACGCATCCACCACGCGCAACCCGTCGACGCCGCGCACGCGCAGTTGCGGATCGACGACCGCGCGCGCATCGGAGCCCATCCGGCAGGTGCCGACCGGGTGATAGATCGTGTCCGCATGCGCGACGATCGTCGCGCGCAGCTCCGCTTCGCTCTGGTCCGGCCGCGTGTACAGCTCGCGCCCGCCCTGCGACGCGAGCGGCGCCTGCGACAGGATGCGGCGCATCGCCTGCGCGCCGCGCACCAGCAGGTCGAGATCGCGTGAATCGCTGAAGAAGCGCGGATCGATCAGCGGCGCGTCGCGCGCATCGCCGCTCGCGAGCGCGACCGTGCCGCGGCTGAACGGCCGCAGCGCGCACACGTGCAGCGAATAGCCGAAGCCCCAGTGCATCTTGCGGTTGTGGTCGTCGACGAGCGCCGTGCAGAAATGCAGTTGCAGGTCGGGACGCGCGAGCGACGGATCGCTCTTGATGAAACCGCCGGCCTCCGCGACGTTGCTCGTCATCATCCCGGTGCGGCTCGAGAAATAGCGCACGAGCGCCGGCGTCATCTTCGCGATGCCGCGCACGCACACGCCGACCAGCTCCGACGAATTCACGCGCGTGTTGATGATGAAATCGATGTGGTCGATCAGGTTCGTGCCGACGTCCGGCGCATCCTGCACGACCGCGATCCCGTGGCGGCGCAGTTGCTCCGCCGGGCCGATTCCCGAACACATCAGCAGTTGCGGCGAATTGAACGCGCCGGCCGACAGGATCACTTCCGCGCGTGCGCCGAGCGTCTCGACCCGCCCGTTGCGCGACACCACGACGCCGACCGCGCGCTTGCCGTCGAAGCCGACGCGCAGCACCGTCGCATCCGTGAGCACGTGCAGGTTCGGCCGGTTGCGGCCGTAGATATACGCGCGCGCCACGCTGCAGCGCGAACCGTCGCGATGCGTGACCTGATAGAAGCCGACGCCTTCCTGCGTCGCGCCGTTGAAGTCGTCGTTCAGCGGATAGCCGGCGGCATGCGCGGCCTGAATGAATCGTTCGGAGAACGGATTGCGAAAGCGCAGATCGGAAACGGTCAACGGGCCGTCCGCGCCGTGCCACGCGTCGGCGCCGCGTTCGTTGCCTTCCGCGCGGCGGAAATACGGCAGCACGTCCTGCCAGCCCCAGCCCGTCGCGCCGAGCTGCGCCCACTCGTCGTAATCGCCCGGGTGGCCGCGCGTATAGATCATCGCGTTGATCGCGCTCGAGCCGCCCATCCCGCGCCCGCGCGGCTGGTAACCGCGCCGCCCGCCGAGGCCCGGCTGCGGCACCGTCTCGTAGCCGTAGTTCGTGCCGAGCTTGAATGGCACCAGCGCCGCGATGCCGACCGGCATGTTGACCAGCAGGTTGCGCTCCGTATGCGAGCCGGCCTCGATCAGTGCGATCGTCGCATCGGGGCAGGCATCGGCGAGACGGCCGGCCAGGCTCGAGCCGCCCGAACCGCCGCCGACGATGATGTAGTCGTATTGCATGTCACGTCTCCGTCGTGTCATGGAAGGCGCGCCGGCACCGCCGCGCGACCGCGTCCCCTCTTGTGTTCGGGCATTGTAGGAATGGCCGTCCCGTGCGCGGCGCGCGGATTCAAGAGCGATTCCTCTAAACGCCCGCGTGAACTAAATTTAAGATGTATCGAATCGCTTCGCGCGATGCACCGGCCACGAGAAGCCGACTCGTCGCGAAACGGGAGGAACGACGATGCAGCGCCAGATCCTGCAGGCCGCGTGTCGACCGGATGATCCGGAGGTCGCGCGCGCGGCCCGCATTTCATTTCAAACGGCGGCCTGCGCGACGACGTACGGCGTCATGCGCGCAGTCGGTGGAAATCGAACGGCACGCGCCATCGCCGACCGTTTGGACGGTGTGTCGACGTCGCTGCACGATGAGCGGCGACGGGTCGTCGCGTACCCGTCGCGCGGCCCTGCTGCGGTGCACCGGCAGGCGTGCGCGCAACGGCAACGCGCGCCCGCTCGTCACCGTATCGGATCGTGCGCGCCTGCCGTGCGGCGCACTTTTCGGACGGGGACACCGTCGCGCGGATACGACGCTTGCCGCATACCGCAACCGGTTTTCGAACACCCGTCGCATCCGGCCCCGTGCCGCGCGACCCGCATCACCCGATCCGCGTCGCCGCGCTCGCCGAGCGTGCGCGTGCGGCGTGACGGCCGGCCGATCAGCCAGGCCCAACTGGAGGAGACGACATGAAGAACGACCTGCCCGAACTGGCCCCGCAAGCACTGCCGTCGGTCGATGCGCTGACGTCGCTGCTGCACGACCAGCGCGCGGCGTACCTGCGCGCACCGTACCCGGCATGGGACACGCGTGCGCAGCACCTGCGCGCGCTGCGCACGATGCTGATCGATCACGCGGATGCGCTCGCCGGCGCGATCAGCGCCGATTTCGGCCATCGCGCGAAGCAGGAAGTGCTGCTGTCGGAAATCTGGATGGCGAAGGAAGAGATCGACGACGCGCTGAAGCACGGCAAGCGCTGGATGAAGCCGATCCGCAAGCCGATGAACAAGTGGCTGCGCCCGGCGCGCGCGAAGGTGATTCCGCAGCCGCTCGGCGTGGTCGGCATCGTCGTGCCGTGGAACTATCCCGTGCTGCTCGCGGCGGGCCCGCTGATCTGCGCGCTCGCCGCCGGCAACCGCGCGATCATCAAGATGTCCGAACTGACGCCGCGCACGTCGGCGCTGTTCGAGCAGCTCATCGGCAAGACCTTCACGCGCGACCACGTCGCGGTCGTGAATGGCGACGCGGAGATCGGCGCCGCGTTCAGCGCGCTGCCGTTCGATCACCTGTTGTTCACCGGCTCGACGCAGGTCGGCCGCCACGTGATGCGCGCGGCCGCGGACAACCTCACGCCCGTCACGCTCGAGCTCGGCGGCAAGTCACCGGCGATCGTCGGCCCGAATGCGCGCTTCGACGCGGCCGTCGATGCGATCGTCGCCGGCAAGACGCTGAACGCCGGCCAGACCTGCATCGCGCCCGACTACGTGCTGCTGCCGCGCGGGATGGAAGGCGCGTTCATCGAACGCGCGCGGACCCGCTTCGCGAAGCTGTATCCGGACCTGTCGGCCAACGGCGACTACACGACGATCGTGTCGCCGCGCCACTACGCCCGCCTGCAGCAACTCGCGAGCGACGCGCAGGCGGCCGGCGCGCAGTTGCACCCGCTGTCCGATGCGCAGTCCGATCCCGCATCGCGCCGCTTCGTGCCGTGCGCGCTCACGCAGGTGCCGGCCACGTCGCAACTGATGCAGGAGGAAATCTTCGGGCCGCTGCTGCCGCTCGTGCCGTACGAGCGGCTCGACGAAGCGATCGCGTACGTCAATGCGCGCCCGCGTCCGCTCGCGCTGTACCTGTTCGACGAGGATGGCGGCACGATCGACCGCGTGATGCGCGAAACGATCTCGGGCGGCGTCTCGATCAACGAAACGCTGATGCACATCGCATGCGGCAGTTTGCCGTTCGGCGGGGTCGGGGCGAGCGGCATGGGTGCGTACCACGGCTACGATGGCTTCGTGACGTTCTCGAAGATGAAGCCGGTGCTCACGCAGGCGCGCCTGAACGCGCGCAACCTGCTCGCGCCGCCGTACGGCAAGCGCTTCGCCGCGCTGATCAAGCTGATGCTGAAGTTCTGAGCCGGACGGGCCGCGTCGCGGCCCTGTCCAACCTGACGCGCGGCAGGGATGCCGCGCGCGCAACGGTCACACGGGCCAGAGCGGCCCTTCCTGCATCGCGCCGATCTGCTCGCGCAGTTCGAGCACGCGCGCTTCCCAGTAACGATGCGTGTTGAACCACGGGAACGCGGCGGGAAACGCCGGATCGTCCCAACGCCGCGCGAGCCACGCCGCGTAGTGGATCAGCCGCAGCGTGCGCAGCGCTTCGACGAGATACAGCTCGCGCGGCTCGAATTCGCAGAAATCCTCGTAGCCGGCGAGCAGGTCCGCCAGCGCGCGCGACGCGCCTTCGCGATCGCCCGGCAGCAGCAACCACAGATCCTGCACGGCCGGCGCCATCCGGCTGTCGTCGAAGTCGACGAAATGCGGGCCGGCATCGGTCCACAGCACGTTGCTCGGATGACAGTCGCCATGCGTGCGCAGCAGGCGAATCTCGCCCGCGCGCTCGAACGCCGCCTCGACGCCTTCGAGCGCCAGCGCGACCGCGGTCTCGTACGCCGGTCTTACGTCATCCGGAATGAAATCGTGCGCGAGCAGGTAGTCGCGCGGCTCGTAGCCGAACGTGCCGATGTCGAGCACGGGACGCGCGACATACGGCTGCGTCGCACCGACCGCATGAATACGGCCGATGAAGCGGCCGAGCCATTCGAGCGTGTCGCTGCGGTCGAGATCGGGTGCGCGCCCGCCGCGCCGCTCGAAGATCGAGAAGCGGAAACCGTCGAACGCGTGCAGCGTGCGGCCGTCGAACGATCGCGCGGGCACCGCCGGAATCTCGCGCGCGGCGAGTTCGGCGACGAACGCATGCTCTTCGAGAATCGCCTCGTCCGACCAGCGCGCCGGGCGATAGAACTTCGCGACGACCGGCGGGCCGTCTTCGATACCGACCTGGTAGACGCGGTTTTCGTAGCTGTTGAGGGCAAGCAAACGCCCGTCGGTGCGCAGGCCGGCCGGCATCAGCACGCTGTCGAGCGCGTCGAGCACGCATTCGGGCGTGAGGCCGGCGAACGGCGGGCTGGCGGGAGAAGCGGGAGCGGAGGTGGCGTCTGTCATGCCCCGCATTGTGCCGCCTGCCGGACCGAAAGACGAGCGTCCGGTGCGATGGGTGCTTAGTGAAGCGCCGCGCCGGCCGGCAGAACGGATTCGCCGGTGTCGATCAGGTCCTCGAGAAAGAACGGCTCGGTGTTGAGTTCTTTCGACTCACCCGGCACGCCCGCGTACCAGGTCACCATGGCCATGTCGCCCAGGATGCGCTGGACGATGCCGCGCGCGCCTTTCGGCACCGCGATATGGGTAGTGCAGACGATCGACCCGATATGCATGATGGTTCCCCACTCTTGAATCTTGAAACCCGGCCCGCTGGCGAGCCGGCAAATGCACGATCCGCGCCGCTCTCGGCGGAGCGTTGCGCGTGATCCCATTGTTCACGGTTTATCGAAGCGCGAAAAGAAGAAGAAGCAGGCGAAGTGCCGCGAATTCGTCGAATGTCTCCAATCAACCACTGCGTCGGGCACGTACTTGCCCGCCCGGTTACCCCCATCATACCCTGTCGAATGTGACTGACCACCGAAACCGCCCGGCGCCGCCGTACGCACATGATTGACGCAACGCGCGTGCCGCTTCGCTTCGCCGCTGCCGAATCATCGGAACACTGCACGCGACCGACCGGAATCACGTCGCGTGCGTCGCATGTCGATCGCTTTCCACCGTTCGTCGAACGCTTGCGTGCGTACCGGCATCGGCCTGCATCGACGCACGACGCCGCTCGCGATATGCAGCCGCCGACAAGAGTTGCGCTCGATGGCTGCCTTGCGGTACCTTAAGCTTTCATTCGCGTTCAACCGCACTCCGACACGATGTATCCGCTCACGTCCGCCCTCGCAAAATCCCGGCCGCAGTTCGACTCGCGGCCGCAGGCGTGCGTGCATCCGTCGGTCCTTCCTCCTCCTGTCGCACCGCCGCTCGTCTGCGCCGCGCCGCCCCCTCCGGCGGCACGCGCCGGCTGACTCGCCGGCTTTTCGTTTTCGTCTTCCCTTCGCGCCGTGGGCTGCAGGTGCGTGCGTCATGACGCACGGTACGTTGCCGCGCGCGCGGATGGAACGTTTCGATCCGTTCGACAGGTGGATTCACATGGTTTCGTTCAAACGCGCGCTGGCCGCGCATGGCGCGACGTCGCTCTTCGTACTGCTGTGGAGCAGCGGCGCGATCTTCGCTGAACTCGGTCTGCGTCACGCGTCCGCGTTCGCCTTTCTCACCGCCCGTTTCGCGCTCGCATCGCTCGTGCTGCTCGCGCTGGCGTTCTTGCGCAAACGCTGGCTGCCGCCGCGCGGCGAGCGGCGCATGGCCGCGCTGACCGGCTTGCTGATGATGGGCGGCTATTCGATCTTCTATCTGCTCGCACTCGAGCGCGGCATCGCGCCCGGGGTGCTCGCGACGATCCTCGGCGTGCAGCCGATCCTCACGCTCGCGATCGTCGAGCGTCGCTGGCAACCGGTGCGCATCGCGGGGCTCGCGCTGTCGCTCACCGGCCTCGCGCTCGTCGTGGGCCGCGGCGTGAGCGGCGGGACGGGCGGCCTGTCGGCGGGCGGCATCGCGTGCGCGCTGACGGCGCTCGTCGCGCTGACCGTCGGCTCGCTGCTGCAAAAGCGCGTGCGCGCGGCGCCCGCCGACGTGCTGCCGCTGCAGAACGCGATCGGCCTCGCGCTGTGCGTCGCGATCGTGCCGTTCCGGCCGGTGTCGTTCGACATCAGCTGGGCGTTCGTCGTGCCGCTGCTGTGGCTCGGCATCGTGATTTCGGTAATCGCGCAACTGCTGTTCTACCGCTTGATGCAGCGCGGCGATCTCGTCAACGTGACGAGCCTGTTCTATCTCGTACCGGTCGTCACCACGCTGATGGACGCCGTGTGGCTCGGCAACCGGCCCGAGCCGCTCGCGCTCGCCGGCATGGGCGCGATCATCGCCGGGCTCGCGCTCGTGTTCCGCGCACCGGCCGCCCGCCCGCACCCCGACCGCGCCTGAGCGGCGGGCCGCCGCGCCCACGGGTGCGGCGGCCCGTATCGGACACATACGACGATTCCGCGAAAATCGAAAGGAACGGGAAAGATACGCGCAAGGCGTTCGTCTTGTTCGCACGAAAAACGCGTGATTCGCGGGGCTTTCTACTGATTTTTAATGGTTCGGATAGCGAAAAACGCCGCCGGTTGCCTATACTCGAATTGACCGGCCTGCTCGTAACGGGCCGGACCAACTAGAAACACCCGGCATGGGGCCGGGGTGAGCGCACGCGTGCCGTTTCAGGCCGATATCCCGCAGGGATGGAGCCGCCCAGGCAAGCACCGAAGCGCCCACTTCGGCCGACACTGGAGACACGCATGACGACCTATTTCACGATCGGCGACTTCATCCTGTTGATTCCGATGGCGCTGGCCGGAGCGCTATTTCTCGGCGCGGTACCGTGCGCCACCCAGTTCCGTCACAACCTGCTGCGCGTACTCGGCGTCATTCTCGGCGTCGGCGTCGCGGTATTGCTCGTTGAAGGCCTGCCTGCGCTGATCTAGCGCCTCGCCGTGCGCGACGCCCATCGCTGCACCGCAGCGATGGGCCGCATGGCGTGTGCGGCGGCGATACGGCACACGATATTTCGCATCCCGTATCGACTTCCGATCAGATCGCCTGATCGGTGGACGGCTTTTCCCACAGATTGATGCCGCCTTCCGTCGCGTAACGATCGATCTCCGCGAGTTCCTCCGCCGAGAATTCGAGGTTCTGCAACGCACCGACGTTCTCGCGCACCTGCTCGGCCCGGCTCGCGCCGATCAGCGCGGAGGTCACGCGGCCGTTACGCAGCACCCACGCCAGCGCCATCTGCGCAAGGCTCTGCCCGCGCCGTTCGGCGATCGTATTGAGCTTGCGCACGTGCTCGAGGTTGTCCGCACTCAGGTGCTCCTGCTTCAGCGAGCCGCCGCCCGGCTTGTTCACGCGCGCGTCGGCCGGCACGCCGTTCAGGTACTTCGACGTGAGCAAGCCCTGCGCGAGCGGCGTGAACGCGATGCTGCCCGCGCCGACGTCGTCGAGCGTACCGAGCAGATCCTCTTCGATCCAGCGGTTCAGCATGTTGTACGACGGCTGGTGAATCAGCAGCGGCACCTTGTATTGCGCGAGCAGCGCGGCCATCTCGCGCGTCTTCGCGGCCGAATACGACGAAATGCCGATGTAGAGCGCCTTGCCCTGCTGCACGGCCGACGCCAGCGCGCCCGCCGTTTCCTCGAGCGGCGTGTGCGCGTCGAAACGGTGCGAATAGAAGATGTCGACGTAGTCGAGCCCCATCCGCTGCAGGCTCTGGTCGAGGCTCGCGAGCACGTACTTGCGCGACCCGCCGCCGCTGCCGTACGGCCCCGGCCACATGTCCCAGCCGGCCTTCGTCGAGATCAGCAGCTCGTCGCGATACGGCCGGAAATCCTCTTTCAGCAGCCGGCCGAAGTTGGTTTCGGCGCTGCCGTACGGCGGCCCGTAGTTGTTCGCGAGGTCGAAGTGGTTGATGCCGAGGTCGAACGCGGTGCGCAGGATCTCGCGCTGCGTCGAGATCGGCGTCGAATCGCCGAAGTTGTGCCACAGGCCGAGCGACAGGGCGGGCAGTTTGAGCCCGGACTTGCCGCAGGTGCGGTATTGCATGCCGGCATAACGTTCGGAAGCTGCTTCGTAGGCCATGAGTCTGTTCCGTCAGGACATCGGGGAAAGGGACGCGCGCCGGCCACGCCAATGACGCGACGGCGGCGAAGGAGTCATACGACGACTATGGTAGCGAAAGCGGCCGGATCACGCACGGCGGCGCGACGATGGACGCGACCGCGGTCGTCGCCTACACTGCGGCGTCTCGAATCACCGTTTCAGCGAGGTTGGTATGTCCCGAGTCATCTCGGTTGCACTGCTCGTCGGCGGCGTCGTGCTGCTGTATTTCGGCGGCCAGTCGTTCCATTCGATCAACGACAACGTGTCGCGCTTCTTCACCGGCTCACCCGCGACGAAGACGATCCTGCTGATCGCCGGCGGCGCCGTGGCGTCGTTCGTCGGCCTGATCGGCCTCGCGATGCCGGGCGGCAAGCGCTGATCGCGCCGCAGCGCGACGCACGTACGACTCGCGTCACGCGCGCGGGCCGCATCAAACGAAACGGGCGGCCTGGCCGCCCGTTGCTTCATTCTCGTTCGCCCGCGATGCACCGCATCGCCTGCGCATCGCGACGGCGCCGCCGGAGCGGCGCCTAGAACTGCACTTCCGGCTTCGACGCCGAGCGCGTGCCGGGCACCGGCCGGTTGCTTGCGCCGTGGTACGTGTACACGAGCGAGAACTTCACCTGGTCGGAACGGTTCTGCCCGGCCGAATGCAGCGTGTTGCAGTGGAAGAACACGACGTCGCCCGTCTGCAGCGGCGGACAGGTGGCCGCTTCGATCATCCTGCGGTTCTCCGGCACATCACTGCGGAAGAATTTCGCGTCATCGAACGCTTCCGGCCCGAATTCGGCCGTATGCGAACCCGGCACGAGCCACAGCGCACCGTTCTCGTTGGTTTCGGGCCCGAGCGCGAGCCACACCGACACCATGTCCGGGCGCTCGAACGCCCAGTAGCGGAAATCGCGATGCCAGCCGGTCAGGCTGCCGTACGCCGGATGCTTCGTCATCATGCAGTTGTGATGCGCACGCGACAGCACCGGCTCCTCGCCGAAATACGCGCGCATCCACGCGCCGATTTCGGGCGCGATCGCGCGCTCGGCAAACGCCGGATCGCGCGAATACGCATCGAGCAGCCGCCGCACCGTATGCCCGCCCGGCGCGTGCTTCGATTCGGGCGCGCCCGGGTAGCGCAGGTCGGCCTCGAACTCGATCGGCTCGGCGGCCTCCCGCAACTGGCGCTCCGCGATCTGCCGGAGCGCCGCGCACTGCGCTTCGCCGACGAGGCCGCGCGCGACGACGAAGCCGCGCTCGCGCAATTCCGCGACTTGCGCGCGGATCGATTCCGACTGCAATGGAGACGACATGGGATGCCAGACGTTTATTGTGTGAATGTGACGATTGTAAATCGGCGCCGGATACCGCGAACAGCACCATTGTCGTGCGCAGGGGCATGCCAATCGCGGATTTGACCCAGCTCAAGGGAACTGTGCGGCGCGGCACCTGCCTGAGCGACAGGCGGTATGCGGCACACGCCTTGCGGCACAAGGGTTTATCGCGACTTTTGCCCGTCATGAATCCCCTGTAGCCTGACGCGGCCTGTCAATTCTGGCGGGCGCGGCGCGCAACGGGTTTCGGTAAGATCCGTTGTGCCATCCGAGGCCGTTCATACCAGTGCGCTCTCCAGGGCGCCACCCATACAAGCGAAGCATCGTTCACATGCCATTCCGTCTGACTTCCCGTTTCAACCGCGCTGCGAAGCGCGTCGTGCCGTCCGCTCCTGCCCGCTCGCTGCGCCATCACCGCGCACGCACGCAGGCGCTGGCCGAGCGTACGCACACGCACAGCCGGCTGGACGGCATCCGTGCGTGGTTCCACGCGTTTTTCTCGATGATGAGCGCGCAGGCGTTCGCCCGCCGCGCCGGCCTGCGCTCGCTGCTGCAGAAGCCGTCGTCGCTGCGCGCGCTCGCGCTGCGCCGCACGCTCGGCCCGCAGCGCCGCGTCAACCGCCCGCGCCGCCTTGCCGCGAGCAACGGCTGGTTCGGGTTCGGCGCGCGCTGAGCGAGTGTCTGGCGGGCACGGCCCGCCCCGATCGCCGCCATTGCTTCGACGATCGAAACCCATAAAAAAACCCCGGCTTGGCCGGGGTTTTTCATTTCGGGCGGACGACGCTTACGCGACGCGTGCCGTCGGCTCCACGCCGGCCGCTTCGGCCAGTGCGAGCGCCTTGTCGGTCGCTTCCCACGAGAATTCCGGCTCTTCGCGACCGAAGTGGCCGTAAGCTGCCGTCTTCTCGTAGATCGGGCGCAGCAGGTCGAGCATCTTGATGATGCCCTTCGGACGCAGGTCGAAATGCTCGCGCACGAGCTTCGTGATCACCGCATCCGACACGCGGCCCGTGCCGAACGTGTTGACCATCACCGAGGTCGGCTCGGCCACGCCGATCGCGTACGACACCTGGATCAGCGCGCGCGACGCGAGGCCGGCGGCGACGATGTTCTTCGCGACGTAACGGCCGGCATACGCTGCCGAACGGTCGACCTTCGACGGATCCTTGCCCGAGAACGCGCCGCCGCCGTGCGGTGCGGCGCCGCCGTACGTGTCGACGATGATCTTGCGGCCGGTCAGGCCGCAATCGCCCTGCGGGCCGCCGATCACGAACCGGCCGGTCGGGTTCACGAGGAACTTGATGTCGCCCTTGATCAGGTCGGCCGGCAGCGTCGGCTTGATGATTTCCTCGATCACGGCTTCGCGCAGCGCGGGCAGCTCGATGTCCGGTGCGTGCTGCGTCGACAGCACGACGGTGTCGATCGAATCGGGCTTGCCGTCGACGTAGCGCACGGTGACCTGCGACTTCGCGTCCGGACGCAGCCATTGCAGGCGGCCGTCGCGACGCAGGCTGGCCTGGCGCTCGACGAGGCGGTGCGACAGGTAGATCGGCAGCGGCATCAGTTCCGGCGTTTCGTCGCACGCATAGCCGAACATCAGGCCCTGGTCGCCCGCGCCTTGATCGAGGTTGTCGTCGTGTGCACGATCGACGCCCTGCGCGATGTCCGGCGATTGCTTGTCGTACGCGACGAGCACCGCGCAACCCTTGTAGTCGATGCCGTAGTCGGTGTTGTCGTAGCCGATGCGCTTGATCGTATCGCGCGCGATCTGGATGTAGTCGATGTTGGCCGTCGTGGTGATTTCACCGGCCAGCACGACGAGACCCGTGTTGCACAGCGTTTCCGCCGCAACGCGGGAATATTTGTCTTGCTCGAGGATGGCGTCGAGAATCGCGTCCGAGATTTGGTCCGCGACCTTGTCCGGATGGCCTTCGGAGACGGATTCGGACGTGAAGAGATAATCGTTTGCCACTTTTTCAGGCTCCTGTGTGGTTACGGTTGGTTTCACGTAGCCAGCTTCGTTGGGCCTGAAGCGGCGACGCTTTAGCGGATTACCAGGACCGGGCAGCGCGTGTCGCGCCAACCGGCTTCGCCCCGCAAGTTGTCAGTTAACTCGGCGAAGCCCGTATTATAGCGGCTTTCCTGAATTGTCACAGAGCGCCGCCCGTGCTGCATCTTCCGCTGTCTTACCACCCTGTTCGCAACGTGCCGGCCAGCCGGCCCTACGGAGATTCCGCATGCTAGGCCGCCTCGGCACGCACCTCGCCATCGGCTTGCTGAAGCTGCTCGCCCTGCTGCCGTACGGTCTGACCGCACGGTTCGGCGATGGCCTCGGCTGGCTGCTGTATCAGATCCCCAGCCGGCGAAAGCGCATCGTACATACGAATCTGAAACTCTGCTTCCCGGACTGGAGCGACGAGCGGCGCGAGGAAGTGGCGGGCCAGCATTTCCGTCATGCGATCCGCAGCTACGTCGAGCGCAGCGTGCAGTGGTTCGGCTCGGAGAAGAAGCTCGCGAAGCTGATCCAGGTGGACAGCGCGGTCGATCTCACCGATCCCGACCTGCCGCCGACGCTGTTCCTCGGCCTGCACTTCGTCGGCATCGAGGCCGGTTCGATCTGGCTCAACCGTTCGCTGCACCGCCGCTGCGGATCGCTGTACCAGCCGTTCTCGAACGCGGTGCTCGAGGAAGAGGCGAAGAAGGCGCGCGGGCGCTTCGACGCCGAGATGGTCGGCCGCGCGGACAGCGCGCGCGTCGTGCTGCGCTGGCTGCGCGACCGCAAGCCGGTGATGCTCGGCGCGGACATGGATTACGGGCTGCGCAACTCGACGTTCGTCCCGTTCTTCGGCGTGCCGGCCTGCACGCTGACGGCCGTCGGCCGGCTCGCGAAGACGGGCCGCGCGCAGGTCGTGCCGTTCATCGGCGAGGTGCTGCCGAACTACAAGGGCTATCGTCTGAGGGTATTCAAGCCGTGGGATCACTACCCGACCGGCGACGACGATCTCGACGCGCGGCGGATGAACGAATTCCTCGAGGAGCAGATTCCGCTGATGCCCGAGCAGTATTACTGGGTGCACAAGCGCTTCAAGACGCGCCCGCCCGGCGAGCCGAGCCTGTACTGACCCTGCCGCGAAACATGCGCGGGTGCGCCGTCATGTGCGTGCCTGCGCTCTCGCCGCCTTCGGCGCCCTTTGCGCGCCCGCCTGCCGCACCGCCCCCCTGTCGATCCGGCCGCTCGTCGTTCGCGCGGCCAGTCGGCCAATCGGCAGATTGCGCCCCTTCCATCTGCACGACGGACACGCGGCCCCGCCCGCGCAGGACGCCCCTGTCGGCTGCATGTATCATTTGCGGTTGAGATCAGCACGACGAACGAGGCTGCCCCGGCATGGCCGCCGGCCGTCCGTGTCGTGCCGACCGCCTCGTTCGCCATGGAATTCCGGACCCAGTGAAACTCTCGTTCACCAAGATGCACGGCGCGGGCAACGACTTCGTCGTGCTCGACGGCTATTCGCGCGCGCTGCCGCCGCTCACCGACGCGCAGGTGCGCGCACTCGCCAACCGCCATTTCGGCATCGGCGCCGACCAGTTGCTGCTGGTCGAGAAACCGACCGTCGACGGCGCGGATTTCAAGTACCGGATCTTCAATTGCGACGGCGGCGAGGTCGAGCACTGCGGCAACGGCGCGCGTTGTTTCGTGAAGTTCGTCAGCGACCGCGGCCTGACCGACAAGCGCAGCGTGCGCGTGCAGGTCATGAAGGGCCTGATCACGCTGACGCTGCAGGACAACGGCGAAGTCGTCGTCGACATGGGCGCGCCCGTGTTCGCGCCGGCGCAGGTGCCGTTCGACGCAGCGGGGCTCGACGGCCGCCAGGAAGGCCGCGACACGCTGTGGCCGCTCGACGTCGGCGGCGCGACGCGCTGGATCTCGACGGTGTCGATGGGCAATCCGCACGCCGTGCAGGTCGTCGACGATGCCGAAGCGTATCCGGTGCTGGAAGAAGGCCCGCTGATCGAGCATCATGCGCGCTTCCCGCAGCGCGTGAACGCCGGCTTCATGCAGATCGTGTCGCGCCGCGAAGTGAAGCTGCGCGTGTACGAACGCGGCGCGGGCGAGACGCTCGCGTGCGGCACCGGCGCATGCGCGGCGGTCGCGGCCGGCATCCGGCGCGGCCTGCTCGATTCGCCCGTGACCGTGCACACGCACGGCGGCACGCTGACGATCGGCTGGGACGGCGCGCGCGACGAAGCCGCCGCGCTGATGATGGCCGGCCCCGCCACGACCGTGTTCGAAGGCGAGATCGACCTGAACGCCTGACCCTGCAACGTCCTTGATAACTGAACGCTCCAGCCACATGAACGATCGCGAAGTCGCCGACTACCTGCTCGCCAATCCCGAATTCTTCGCGCAGCACGCCGAGCTGCTCGCGACGATCCGTCTCGCGAACCCGCACGGCAAGGCCGCGATCTCGCTGCAGGAGCGGCAGATGGAGATGCTGCGCGACAAGAACAAGCACCTCGAGCGCCGGCTCGCCGAACTCGTGCGCTACGGCCACGAGAACGACAGCCTGTCCGCGAAATTCAGCCGCTGGACCGCGCGCGTGATCGCGGAGCGCGATCCGTACGCGCTGCCGCGCACGATCGCCGACGGCATCGCCGACGTGTTCGACGTGCCGCAGACGGCGCTGCGCGTGTGGGACGTCGCCGACACCTACGCGCAAGCCGACTTCGCGCGCCAGGTCGGCGAGGAAGTGCGCCTGTTCACGAACGGCCTGTCGACGCCGTACTGCGGCGCGAACACGGGCTTCGAAGCCGCCCAGTGGCTCGCGCCCGCGCTCGCCGCCCCGGCCGCGAGCGCCGCGGAAGGCACCGAAGCCGCGCCGGCCGGCGACGGCTCGGCCGCGTCGGTCGCACTGCTCGCGCTGCGCGCGCCGCTCGCCGGCAGCGATGCACCCGCGTTCGGCCTGCTGGTCCTCGGTTCGCCCGATCCGCGCCGCTTCCACGACGGGATGGCCACCGACTTCCTCGCACAGATCGCGACGCTCGCGAGCGCCGCGCTCACGCGCCTGCTGCCGCACTGATCCGCCGCACGCGATGACCGACGATCCGATCGCCGCCTACCTGTCGAACCTGAAGCACGTCAGGCAGCTGTCGGAACACACGCTGCGCGCGTACACGCACGAACTCGACGAACTGAAGAAGCTCGCGGCCGGCCGGCCGCTCGACGCGCTAACCGCCGCCGACATGCGCGGCGCGGTCGCCCGCGCGCATGCGGGCGGGCTGTCCGCGCGCTCGATCTCGCACCGGCTCTCCGCGTGGCGCGCGTTCTACCGCTGGCTCGCGCAACGCATCGAGATGCCCGCGAACCCGGTGGCCGCGGTGCGCGCGCCGAAGCGCCCAAAAACGCTGCCGAAGGCGCTGTCGGTCGACGACGCATCCGCGCTGATGGACGCGCCGCTCGCCGGCACGACCGAAGGCATCCGCGATCACGCGATCCTCGAGCTGTTCTATTCGTCGGGGCTGCGCCTCGCCGAGCTGATCGGGCTCGACGTGACGTACACGCAGGCCGACGGCTACCGCTCGGCCGGCTGGCTCGATCTCGCCGAAGCCGAAGTCACCGTGCGCGGCAAGGGCAACAAGGAGCGCAAGGTGCCGGTCGGCCGCAAGGCGATCGACGCACTGAACGCGTGGCTCGCGGTGCGCGGCGAATTCGTGAAGCACGATCCGCATCCGCTGTTCGTGTCGGTGCGCGGCAACCGGATGTCGCCGGGCGTCGTGCGCGAGCGCGTGAAGCGCGCGGCGCTCGCCGCCGGCATCCCCGCCAACGTCCACCCGCACGTGTTGCGCCACTCGTTCGCGACGCACGTGCTGCAGTCGAGCGGCGACCTGCGCGCGGTGCAGGAACTGCTCGGCCACGCGAGCGTCGCCGCGACGCAGGTCTATACGTCGCTCGACTTCCAGCATCTCGCGAAGATTTACGACAGCGCGCATCCGCGCGCGAAGAAGCGCGACTGACGCGCGTCCCGTGTTACCCGCCACGCGCGGCGGCCGGCATCGGCCGGCGCCGCGCCCGGCCCATTTCGATCTCATCATGCAAACCGTCACCCTCAAGCCGTCCAAGGAAAAATCGCTGCTGCGCCGCCATCCGTGGATCTACGCCAATGCGATCGACCGCGTCGACGGCAAGCCCGCGCCCGGCGCGACCGTGCTCGTGCGCGCGCACGACGGCCGCTTCCTCGCGCGCGGCGCGTACAGCCCGCAGTCGCAGATCCGCGTGCGGGTGTGGAGCTTCGACGAGCACGAGCCGATCGATCACGCGTTCTTCAAGCGCCGCGTGCAGCGCGCGGTCGCGCACCGCACGACGATGGTGTCGGGCACGGGCGCGGTGCGGCTCGTGTTCGGCGAAGCCGACGGGCTGCCGGGGCTGATCGTCGACTACTACGTCGCGGACACCGCCGAGGCCGGCGCCGCGCCGCGCGGCCAGCTCGTCTGCCAGTTCATGGCCGCGGGCGTCGAAGCGTGGAAGGACGCGATCGTCGCGGCGCTCACCGGCGCGACCGGCTGCCCGAACGCGTACGAGCGCTCGGACGTGTCGATCCGCGACAAGGAAGGGCTCGAACAGACGACCGGCGTGCTGGCCGGCGACGCGCCGCCCGCGACGCTGATCTCGAACGAAAACGGCGTGCGCTATCACGTCGACGTGCCGAACGGCCACAAGACGGGCTTCTACGTCGACCAGCGCGACAACCGCGCGCTCGTCGCGCAGTACGCGGCCGACCGCGACGTGCTGAACTGCTTCTGCTACACCGGCGGCTTCTCGCTCGCGGCGCTCAAGGGCGGCGCGAAACGCGTCGTGTCGATCGACTCGTCGGGCGATGCGCTCGCGCTCGCGCAGCAAAACGTCGTCGCCAACGGCTTCGACGCCGAACGCGCGACCTGGCTCGACGCCGATGCGTTCAAGACGCTACGCCGCCTCGTCGACGAAGGCGAACGATTCGACCTGATCGTGCTCGATCCGCCGAAGTTCGCGCCGACCCGCGACAGCGTCGATCGCGCGGCGCGCGCGTACAAGGACATCAACCTGAGCGGTTTCAGGCTGCTGCGTCCGGGCGGCCTGCTGTTCACGTACTCGTGCTCGGGCGCGATCGACATGGACCTGTTCCAGAAGATCGTCGCGGGCGCGGCCGCCGACGCGAAGGTCGACGCGCGAATCCTGAAGCGGCTCGGCGCGGGCGTCGATCATCCGCTGCTCGCCGCGTTCCCGGAAGGCGAATATCTGAAGGGCCTGCTGTTGCAAATCGTCTGATCGCCCCGATCTTGGCGGACACCCGGTCCGCCAGCTCCGCCTGTCGGGCCGCGCCTCGCCCCTGTCGTCCGGACGATGGGCGGGGGCTTGACAGGTATGTTTCAATGGATGGTTGTGCGCCCCGGCTCGCAGCGCGAGGGCGCGACGCACATCCTGGTTTTGACCCCGATTCACGAACCACAGGCGACCGACATGGCCACTCCCGTCACCATCCTTACCGGCTTCCTCGGCAGCGGCAAGACGACGCTGCTCAAGCGCATCCTGAACGAACAGCACGGCATGAAGATCGCCGTGATCGAGAACGAGTTCGGCGAAGAGAACATCGACAACGAAATCCTCGTGCAGGATTCGAACGAGCAGATCATCCAGATGAGCAACGGCTGCATCTGCTGCACGATCCGCGGCGACCTCGCCCGCGCGCTCGGCGATCTGGCCGCGAAGAAGCGCGAAGGCAAGCTCGACTTCGACCGCATCGTGATCGAGACGACCGGCCTCGCGAACCCGGGCCCCGTCGCACAAACGTTCTTCATCGACAGCGAAATTGCCGACGATTTCCTGCTCGACGCGGTCATCACGCTGGTCGACGCGAAGCACGCGAACGCGCAGCTCGACGAACACGAAGTGGTGCAGCGCCAGGTCGGTTTCGCCGACCGCCTGTTCATCACGAAGTCGGACCTCGTCGACGACCAGACCGTCGCGGGCCTCAAGCACCGCCTGATGCACATGAACCCGAAGGCCGCGATCAAGGTCGTGAATTTCGGCGAAGCGGACATCAAGGAAATCTTCGACCTGCGCGGCTTCAACCTGAACGCGAAGCTCGAGATCGATCCCGATTTCCTCGCCGAGGACGATCACGCGCACCACCACCACGATCACGACCATGATCACGATCACGCGAATTGCGACCACGATCACGGCCAATGCGCGCACGATCACGACCACGGCCACCACAACCATCACCACGCGCACCACGACGACAAGATCAAGTCGTTCGTGTACCGCAACGACCGCCCGTTCGATCCGAACAAGCTGGAAGACTTCCTCGGCGGCATCCTGCAGATCTACGGCGAGCGCATGCTGCGCTACAAGGGCGTGCTGTACATGAAGGGCGTCGACCGCAAGGTCGTGTTCCAGGGCGTGCACCAGATGATGGGCAGCGACCTCGCGGCGAAGTGGCTGCCGGTCGAGAAGAAAACCAACAAGATGGTGTTCATCGGCGTCGACCTGCCGCAGGACCTGATCACCGACGGCCTCGACGCCTGCCTCGCCTGACCCGCGCGGGCGCCTGCCGCACCCCGCTGCCGGCCGCCTTCGCAGGCGGCTGCGGCAGCCGCGCGACGCCTTTTCCGGGCAGGGTTTCGCCGTCATCGCTTTTTCGCGATTTGCGCGTTATATTTTCTAGATATTGGCGCGGCCGACGGGGATCGACCCGATACGGCGGCCGCTTGCGATTCAGTTACAATACGTGCCCGCTGGAGTACGGCAACAAACAGGCCCGGTTCTTGCTGAACCAGTTTTCCGGGCATCGCAACCGCGCCGGATCGCCCATCCGCCTCCCGGCCGCGGCCGATGCGATCTGCCGCGCAGCACACCGGTTCGCAGCGCGCGCAAATCCGCGCCAGGCCTATCCTGGTATTTGAGAACCGGTTTTCCAGAGGCTTTCGGCCCCGCGGCGGCAAATCGCAAATGATTGCAAGCGCGGTTGCGGGTAATCCCAAAGTGCAGGCAATATCTCTTGATTTGCCGCACATTGAAGAAGCAAGCAGATGACGAAGAAACTCTTGACCGAAGCCGAAATCCTGAAGATGAGCGACAAGGATTACATGAATGAGGATCAGCTCGCCTTCTTCAAAAATCGGCTCGAACAGTTGCAGGCGGACATCCTCAAGAATGCAGGCCAGACGACCGAGAACCTGCGCGAGACGGTGATCGTTCCCGATCCCGCCGACCGCGCGACGATCGAGGAAGAGCACGCGCTCGAGCTGCGTACGCGCGATCGCGAACGCAAGCTCCTCAAGAAGGTTCAGCAGTCGCTCGCCCGCATCGATTCCGGCGATTACGGCTGGTGTGAGGAAACCGGCGAGCCGATCGGCATTCCGCGCCTGCTCGCGCGTCCGACCGCCACGCTGTCGCTCGAGGCGCAGGAGCGCCGCGAGCTGCGCCAGAAGCTGTTCGGCGACTGATCGAGCGGTATTCCGCTCAGACACGCTGCTTCCCGAAAGCGCGCGGCCTGCCGCGCGCTTTTTGTTTTCCGGCACCGGTTCCCGGCTGCCGGCCGATTTGCCTCCCCCTCTTGATATCCCGGCGCCCGCCCTAAAATGAAACGGACGCGCGCCGGGCCGCTCCCCGGCGCACTGCGGATTCACGCGGCGGCGCGTCGCGCCGCCCGACTCTTCCCCGTTTTTCTCAAGGAACGCAGATGGAGCAATTTCACGGCACGACCATCGTTTCGGTCCGGCGCGGCGACAAGGTCGCGCTCGGCGGCGACGGCCAGGTAACCCTCGGCAACATCGTCATGAAGGGTGGCGCGCGGAAAGTGCGGCGGATCTACAACAACCAGGTACTGGTCGGATTCGCGGGCGGCACCGCCGATGCGTTCTCGCTGCTCGACCGCTTCGAGGCGAAGCTCGAGAAGCACCAGGGCAACCTGACCCGCGCGGCCGTCGAGCTCGCAAAGGACTGGCGCACCGACCGGATGCTGCGCCGCCTCGAGGCGATGCTGATCACGGCCGATGCCACCACCACGCTCGTGATCACCGGCAACGGCGACGTGCTCGACCCCGAAGGCGGCATCTGCGCGATCGGCTCGGGCGGCGCGTACGCGCAGGCCGCGGCCCGCGCGCTCGTCGAGAACACCGACCTGTCACCGCGCGAAATCGTCGAGAAGTCGCTCGGGATCGCCGGCGACATGTGCATCTACACGAACCACAACCGCATCATCGAAACGATCGAGTAAGGACACCCCATGAGCACCATGACCCCTGCCGAGATCGTCTCGGAACTCGACAAGCACATCATCGGCCAGGCGAAGGCGAAGAAGGCCGTCGCCGTCGCGCTGCGCAATCGCTGGCGCCGCCAGCAGGTCGCCGACCCGCTGCGCCAGGAAATCACGCCGAAGAACATCCTGATGATCGGGCCGACGGGCGTCGGCAAGACCGAAATCGCGCGCCGCCTCGCGAAGCTCGCCGACGCGCCGTTCATCAAGATCGAAGCGACCAAGTTCACCGAAGTCGGCTACGTCGGCCGCGACGTCGACAGCATCGTGCGCGACCTGATCGAGATCTCGGTCAAGCAGACGCGTGAAGCCGAAATGCGCAAGGTGCGCAGCAAGGCGACCGACCAGGCGGAAGACCGCATCCTCGACATCCTGCTGCCGCAACCGCGCGCGGTGGGCTTCGGCGGCAACGCCGAGCACGCGAACGACGACAACAACGCGACGCGCCAGACCTTCCGCAAGCGCCTGCGCGAAGGTCAGCTCGACGACAAGGAAGTCGAGCTCGACCTCGAGCAGCCGTCGGTCGGCATGGACATCATGGCGCCGCCGGGGATGGAAGAGATGACCGAGCAGATTCGCTCGATGTTCTCGAACCTCGGCAGCGGCAAGAAGCAGCGCCGCAAGGTGAAGATCAAGGAAGCGCTGAAGCTGCTGACCGACGAGGAAGCGGCGAAGATGCTGAACGAAGAGGAAGTGAAGACGAAGGCCGTGCAGAACGTCGAGCAGAACGGCATCGTGTTCCTCGACGAGATCGACAAGATCACGTCGCGCAACAACGAAGGCAGCGGCGGCGAAGTGTCGCGCCAGGGCGTGCAGCGCGACCTGCTGCCGCTCGTCGAAGGCACGACGGTCAACACGAAGTACGGGATGGTGAAGACCGATCACATCCTGTTCATCGCCAGCGGCGCGTTCCACCTCGCGAAACCGAGCGACCTGATTCCCGAACTGCAGGGCCGCTTCCCGATCCGCGTCGAGCTCGATTCGCTGTCGGTGAACGACTTCGAGGCAATCCTCGTCGCGACCGACGCGAGCCTCGTCAAGCAGTACCAGGCGCTGCTCGCGACCGAAGACGTGCAGCTCGAATTCGCCGACGACGGCATCCGGCGCCTCGCCGAGATCGCGTTCGCGGTCAACGAGAAAACCGAGAACATCGGCGCGCGCCGGCTGTACACGGTGATCGAGAAGCTGCTCGAGGAAGTGTCGTTCTCGGCGGGCAACCACGCCGGCGAGCGCGTGACGATCGACGCGAAGTATGTCGACCGCGCGCTCGGCGAAGTGTCGCAGGACGAAGACCTGTCGCGCTACGTGCTGTAACGCGCGCGGCGCCGGATGAGAAGCGGGCGGCCCCTTCGGGGGTCGCCCGTTTTCGTTGGTGCGCCGCTTACTGCCGCACCGGCTTCTTCGCGAGCTTGCGCTGCAGCGTGCGGCGGTGCATGTTCAGCGCGCGCGCGGTCGCCGAGATGTTGTTGTTGTTCTCGGCCAGCACGCGCTGGATGTGCTCCCATTCGAGCCGGTCCACCGACAGCACGACCGGATTCTCGAGCGCTTCTTCGGCCTGCACTTCGGTCGCGTTGGTCTGCAGCGCGGCCAGGATCGACTCGACGTTCGCCGGCTTCGCGAGATAGTTGTCGGCGCCTTCCTTCACGGCCTGCACGGCGGTCGCGATGCTCGCGTAGCCGGTCAGCACGAGAATGCGCGCATCGGGCTGCAGGTCGCACAACGGTGCGATCAGGCTCAGCCCCGAATCCTCGCCGAGATGCAGGTCGACGGTGATGAACTGGAACTTGCCGCCCGCGGCGAGCCGGAGCGCCGCCTCCTTGTCGTGCGCCTGCTGGACCGCGTAACCGCGGCGCTCGAGGCCGCGCGCGAGCGTGCCCGCGAACACCTCGTTGTCGTCGATCACCAGGAAATTGTTCTCGCTCATGGGGTTTCTCCGTCTACGTGTTGGTTGAGGCCGCCGGCATCGCGACGCGCACGACCGGCAGGCGCAGCACGGCCCGCGTGCCGCGCCCGGCCGCGGCGCCGGCCGGGCGGCTGTCCGGCGTGCCGGCTGGCCGTTCGGCTGCCGGTGCACCCGTGCGTGATCCCGCGCGTTGTCCCGAGGCCGCCGCCGCGTGGCCATTTGCCGCACCGCCGGCCCGCCCGTTGCCGCCCGCTGCGCGCGGCGTGACATCGGACAGTTCGATCTCGCCGCCGAGTCGCGCGGCCGCACTGAACGCGAGATACAGGCCGACACCGTGCCCGCCCTGCGTGCTGTCGACCGGCATCGCGCCGAGCGATTCGCGCAGCGCGGCCGGAATGCCCGGCCCATCGTCGCATACCTCGAATTCGATTTCGTCGGCCGCGCGATCGTGCGCGACCTTCGCGGCGAGCGTCACGCGCTGCGGGCTCGCGCGCGCGGCGTTGTCGAGCAGGATCGTCAGGATCTGGCCGGCCGCGACCGTATCGTCGAGCGCGACGCCGGCCGGGCGCGCGCCGAGCAGTTCGAACTGCACGTGCGGATGCCGCAGGCGCCAGTGCTCGACGAACGTGTCGAGCCAGTCGTCCACCGGCTGGCGGCTCGCCGGCGCGCTCGCGCGGCTGCGCAGGCGCGCGAGCGCCGACGTGCACAGCGTCATCTGTTCCTCGAGCACCTTCAGGTCGGCCTCGTAGCGCGCCAGCCCAGGATCGGCGCGCGCCGCGTCGCGCAACTCCTCGGCGAGCATCGCGATCGTCGACAGCGGCGTGCCCATTTCATGCGCGACGGTGGCGGCCTGCACGCCGAGCGCGACGGCCCGCTCGTCGCGCAGCAGATGCGCCTGCGCCTCGCCGAGCGCCGCGTCGCGCTGGCGCAGCGCATTCGACATGCGCGCGACGAACCACGCGATCAGCCCGACGCTGACCATGAAGTTCGCCCACATTCCGGTACGGTAGTAATCGAACAGGTTCGCCGGGTTATCCATGTTGAGCGGCACCGAGTCGAAGCCGAGCGCCGCGTAGCAGGCGACCGCGAACGCCGCGAGCCAGATCATCAGGTGCCACGGCAGCACGGCCGCCGCGATCGCGAGCGACGGCAGGTACAGCGACACGAACGGGTTGGTCGTCCCGCCCGACAGGAACAGCAGCGCGGACAGCGCGCCGAGGTCGACCCACAGCTGGCCGAGCAGCTCGAAATTGGTCTCGGGCCGCGCACGCAGCACACGCACCCAGGTCAGCGCGTTGAAAACGATTTCGAGCGCGATGACCATCAGCATCGCCGGCAACGGCAGATGCACGCCGAAATAGGTCTGCACGACGCCGATCGTCACGAGCTGGCCGATGATCGCGAGATTACGGAGCCAGAACAGGTGACTGAGGTTGACGCGCCCGGTGGTGGTGATTCGTTGCATCCGAGCAGTTTACCCGTTTAGCGCCCGGCGCCTCTAGCGGGGCCGGATCGGCGCACGCGAACGGACGAGGCGCGTGCGTGGCGCGGCACCGTCAACCGGCCGCGCCGGCCATGCGCTGCGCAATCTCGTCGGCCAGGCACTCGGGGCACCGGCACCGCGCGCCGGCCGCGGGCGGCGTACCGCCGGGCGGCACCGGCATCGACGCGCACCAGCAGTCGAACGGCTGCGTGTGCGCGCCGCAGTCGAAGCCGCGCCCGCAGCGCGGGCAGCGCGCACGGCGCGGAGCGGAACGGGCGTCGGCGGCGGAATCGGTCATGGCGCAATCGCGGAAGCGGGCGGGACATCGCCCCACGCGACAAGCATAGCGCGGCGGCCGGATTTTGCACGTCGGCCGCCTGGCCAGGCTCCACCGCAAACGCGCGCGCGCCAGCCCGCCGGTGCCGCCCGCGCGGCGCCGCCCGAATCGCGCCGCGCCATAGCCGGCGGGCCGCCGCGTGCGATGCCGCGGCGCGCCGCCGGTGTTCCGATCGGCCCAAAAACCCGATGCTGCGCTGCGCCACTCCTGTACAATTCGGCCTGTTTCAACCGTTCCCAGCCAGAGCCGCCGCCATGTCCGAGCCCATCGACCTCTCGCAGATCGCCCCCACGCTGAAAGCAGAAATCCTCGCGGAGGCGCTGCCGTACATCCGTCGTTACCACGGCAAGACCGTGGTCATCAAATACGGCGGCAACGCGATGACGGAAGAGCGGCTCAAGCAGGGCTTCGCGCGCGACGTGATCCTGCTGAAACTGGTCGGCATCAATCCGGTGATCGTCCACGGCGGCGGTCCGCAGATCGATCACGCGCTGAAGAAGATCGGCAAGGCCGGCACCTTCATCCAGGGCATGCGCGTCACCGACGAAGAGACGATGGAAGTCGTCGAATGGGTGCTGGGCGGCGAAGTGCAGCAGGACATCGTGATGCTGATCAACCACTTCGGCGGCCACGCGGTGGGCCTGACGGGCAAGGACGGCGGCCTGATCCACGCGCGCAAGCTGCTGATGCCGGACCGCGACAACCCGGGCCAGTACATCGATATCGGCCAGGTCGGCGAAGTCGAGGCGATCAATCCGGCGGTCGTGAAGGCGCTGCAGGACGACGCGTTCATCCCGGTGATCTCGCCGATCGGCTTCGGTGAAGACGGCCTGTCGTACAACATCAACGCGGATCTGGTCGCGGGCAAGCTCGCCACGGTGCTGAACGCCGAGAAACTGCTGATGATGACCAACATCCCGGGCGTGATGGACAAGGACGGCAACCTGCTGACCGACCTGTCCGCGCGCGAGATCGACGCGCTGTTCGAGGACGGCACGATCTCCGGCGGCATGCTGCCGAAGATCTCGTCGGCGCTCGACGCCGCGAAGAGCGGCGTGAAGTCGGTGCACATCGTCGACGGCCGGATCGAGCATTCGGTGCTGCTGGAAATCCTGACCGAGCAGCCGTTCGGCACGATGATCCGCTCGCATTGAGCGCGCGCCGCCCGCCTGCCCGCCCCGACCTGCCGGCCCCGCTGCGGCGCCGGCGCATCTCGCGCAGCCGGCCGCGCGCCGGCGCGCCGGTCTGGTTGTTCGATCTGGACAACACGCTGCACCACGCATCGCATGCGATCTTTCCCGAGATCAACCGTGCGATGACGCAATACATCATCGACGCGCTGCAGGTCGGGCGCGCCGAAGCCGACCGCCTGCGCACCGGCTACACCGAGCGCTACGGCGCCGCGCTGCTCGGTCTCACGCGCCATCACCCGATCGACCCGCACGATTTCCTGCGCGTGGTCCACACGTTTTCCGACCTGCCCGCGATGGTGCGGGCCGAGCGCGGCCTCGCGCGGATCGTCGCCGCGCTACCGGGCCGCAAGCTGATCCTGACCAACGCGCCGGAAAACTATGCGCGCGCGGTGCTGCGCGAGCTGGGCATCGAGCGGCTGTTCGAGCGCGTGATCGCGATCGAGCACATGCGCGACCGCCGCACGTGGCGCGCGAAGCCCGATCACACGATGCTGCGCCGGACGCTGCGCGCCGCGCACGCACGGCTCGCCGACGCGATCCTCGTCGAGGATACGCGCGGCCACCTGAAACGCTACAAGCGTCTGGGCATCGGCACGATATGGATCACCGGCCACTTGCCCGGCCATCTGCCGGCGACCGGACGTCCGCATTATGTCGACCAGCGCATTCGTTCGTTAAAATCGCTGCGACTGGGCACACGATCGGGGCGACAAAAATGCAGCCGACTTACCCGCAGGACCAAGCCGTAACGGAAGGCCAGGCCACACCCTCGCGCCCGCGCCCGAAGCCAGGCGAGCGCCGCGTCATGATCCTGCAGACGCTCGCGGCGATGCTCGAGGCCCCGAAACCCGAGAAAATCACCACCGCCGCGCTCGCGGCCCGGCTCGACGTGTCGGAGGCCGCGCTGTATCGGCACTTCACCAGCAAGGCGAAGATGTACGAAGGGTTGATCGAGTTCATCGAACAGGCGCTGTTCGGGCTCGTCAACCAGATCGTCGCGAAAGAGCCGAACGGCGTGCTGCAGGCCCGCACGATCGCGTTGACGATGCTCAATTTCGCCGCGAAGAACCCCGGCATGACGCGCGTGCTGACCGGCGAGGCGCTGGTCGGCGAGGACGAGCGGCTCACCGAGCGCGTGAACCAGCTGCTCGACCGGATCGAGGCGACCGTCAAGCAATGCCTGCGCGTCGCGCGTACCGAGGCGAATGCGCCGCAGGACGGCGCGACGCCGTTCGTGCTGCCCGCCGACTACGATCCCGGCGCCCGCGCGAGCCTGCTCGTCAGCTACGTGATCGGCCGGTGGCATCGGTTCGCGAAAGGCGGGTTCCAGAAGCCGCCGGGCGAGCAGGCCGATGCGCATCTGCGGCTGATCCTGCAGTGACCGACGCATGACGGCGCGCCCCGCCATGCGCCCGAATCCGGGCCTCGCAATTTCCGCTATACTTTGCCGACTGTCGCCCCACGGGCGGCAGGTCGGAAGCGCGCCGATTTGCTGACTCGATTGCGGGCGCGCGAACCGGCCGGGGCGTGGCTGTGTGTTCGCCCTGGCGGTTCACTACAAATGCGGCTAAAGAGGTCGTCAGCCGCGCACCTTCGCCTCCGCGCCTCGCCGACACCATTTAGCCGCCCAGTCATAAGGCGGAACGAATGGAATCGATCGGCATCGTCGCTCCACAGACCATGCACTTCGCCGAACCGCTGCGCTTGCAAAGCGGCAGCGTGATCGGCAACTATCAGCTCGTCGTCGAGACGTACGGCGAGCTCAACGCCGCACGCTCGAACGCGGTGCTCGTCTGCCACGCGCTCAACGCGTCGCACCACGTCGCCGGTGTCTACGCGGACGATCCGCGCAGCACCGGCTGGTGGGACAACATGGTCGGCCCGGGCAAGCCGCTCGACACCAACCGCTTCTTCGTGATCGGCGTGAACAACCTCGGCTCGTGTTTCGGCTCGACCGGCCCGATGAGCATCGATCCGTCGACCGGCAAGCCGTACGGCGCGAAGTTCCCGGTGGTCACCGTCGAGGACTGGGTGCATGCGCAGGCGCGCGTCGCCGACGCGTTCGGCATCGAGCGCTTCGCCGCGGTGATGGGCGGCAGCCTCGGCGGCATGCAGGCGCTCGCGTGGAGCCTGATGTATCCGGAACGCGTCGCGCACTGCATCGACATCGCGTCGACGCCGAAGCTGTCCGCGCAGAACATCGCATTCAACGAGGTCGCGCGCTCGGCGATCCTGTCCGATCCCGATTTCCACGGCGGCGACTACTACGCGCATGGCGTGAAGCCGAAGCGCGGCCTGCGCGTCGCGCGGATGATCGGCCACATCACGTACCTGTCCGACGACGACATGGCCGAGAAATTCGGCCGGGCGCTGCGCCGCGCCGACGGCGCGCTCGACGCGTACAACTTCAGCTTCGACGTCGAGTTCGAGGTCGAGTCGTACCTGCGCTACCAGGGCGACAAGTTCGCCGACTACTTCGACGCGAACACCTACCTGCTGATCACGCGCGCGCTCGACTACTTCGATCCGGCGAAGGCGTTCGACGGCAACCTGACGGCCGCGCTCGCGCACACGCAGGCGAAGTACCTGATCGCGAGCTTCTCGACCGACTGGCGCTTCGCGCCCGCGCGCTCGCGCGAGATCGTGAAGGCGCTGCTCGACAACAAGCGCACGGTCAGCTACGCGGAAATCGATGCGCCGCACGGCCACGATGCGTTCCTGCTCGACGATGCGCGTTATCACAACCTGATCCGCGCGTATTACGAACGAATCGCCAACGAGGTAGGAGCATGAACCAGCAAGCGCTGAATTCCCTGTCCGCGCGCGCGGACTTCCGCGCGATCGCGCGCTGGGTCGAGCCGCGTGCGACCGTGCTCGACCTCGGCTGCGGCGACGGCTCGCTGCTGTCGCTGCTGATGGAAGAGCTGGACGTCACCGGCTACGGGATCGAGCTGAACGACGCGGGCGTGCTCGCGAGCACGAAGAACGGCATCAACGTGATCCAGCAGAACCTCGAGGACGGCCTGCGCCTGTTCGAGGACCACAGCTTCGACATCGCGATCCTGTCGCAGACGCTGCAGACGATTCACCAGACCGCCGCGATCCTGCGCGAAACCGCGCGGGTCGGGCGCGAATGCATCGTGTCGTTCCCGAACTTCGGCTACTGGGCGCACCGGCTGTCGGTGCTGCGCGGCCGCATGCCGGTGTCGAAGTCGCTGCCTTACCAGTGGCACAACACGCCGAACGTGCGGGTGCTGACGATCAAGGATTTCGAGGCGCTCGCGCCCGAGGTCGGCGTCACGATTCTCGACCGCATCGTGCTGCACGAAGGCCAGCCGATTCGATGGGGAGCGAACTGGCGTGGTAGTCTTGCTGTCTACCGCGTCAAGCGCAGCTGAGCCGGGGGGCCGTTGACGGAAGCTCCGGTCCGCACGCGCGAGCGGTCGCCCCTCGTGCGCCGCTCGCGCCGCCTGCGCTGCCGCCGCCATCAGTCAACGCTACCCAGTTCCAGTCCATGTCGAAAACGCCACACGAGGCGCCCGCACTCACCGCTCACGAGGATCACCCCGGCTGGCGAGCCTATCTGAACACGCACATGCTGATCTGCGTGTTCCTGGGTTTCACGTCGGGTCTGCCCCTCTTCACGCTCGTCTACCTCGTGCAGGCATGGCTGCGCTCCGAAGGCGTGAACCTGAAGGAAATCGGCCTGTTCGCGCTGATCCAGTTCCCGTATACGTGGAAGTTCCTGTGGGCGCCGCTGATGGACCGCTACATCCCGCGCCTGCCCGGCTGGCGGCCGGGCCGCCGGCGCGGCTGGCTGCTGCTCACGCAGCTGCTGGTCGCGGGCGCGATCGCCGCGCTCGGCTTCGTGTCGCCGCGCGACTCGATCTGGACGGTCGCCGCGCTCACCACGCTCGTCGCGTTCTTCGGCGCGAGCGCCGACATCGTGATCGACGCGTACCGCCGCGAGCTGCTGCGCGACACCGAGCAGGGCCTCGGCAACGCGGTGCACGTGAACGCGTACAAGCTCGCCGCGCTGATCCCCGGCTCGCTGGCGCTGATCCTGTCCGACCACATGCCGTGGGACGCCGTGTTCGCGATCACCGGCGCGTTCATGCTGCCGGGCATCCTGATGACGCTCGTCGTGCGCGAGCCGGAAGTGGTCGGCGCGCCGCCGCGCAACCTGCGCGACGCGATCGTGCTGCCGTTCCGCGAATTCATCCAGCGCGACGGCTGGGCCGGCGCGCTGCTCGTCATCGCGTTCATCTTCCTGTACAAGATCGGCGACACGATGGCCACCACGCTGTCGACGTCGTTCTTCCTCGACATCGGCTTCACGCGCACCGAGATCGGCATCGTCGCGAAAACCACCGCGCTCGTCGCGAGCGTGCTGGGCGGCATCATCGGCGGCATCTGGCTCGTGAAGATCGGCATCGGCCGCGGGCTGTGGATCTTCGGCGCGCTGCAGCTGGTGTCGACGCTCGGCTTCGCGTGGCTCGCGCAGCTCGGCCCCGGCTCGCCGGTGCTCGCGATGCTGTACGACTTCACCGTGTCGACGAGTCACGCGATCGCGTCCGCGCTGTCGGTGTTCGGCATCGCCGTCACGCCGCAATTCAGCCCGATGACGGTCGCGCTCGCGATCGTCTACGGCTTCGAGACCTTCACGACCGGCCTGACGATGGCCGCGTTCGTCGCCTATATCGCGAGCACGACCGACCCGCGCTATACGGCCACGCAGTTCGCGCTCTTCACGAGCCTCGCGTCGGTGCCGCGCACGCTCGCGTCGGCCGCGAGCGGCTTCATCGTCGCGAAGATCGGCTGGTTCGACTACTTCATCGTGTGTACCGCGCTCGCGATTCCCGGCATGCTGCTGCTGTTCAGGATCGCGCCGTGGAACGGTACCGCACGCGACGGCGAGGCGAGCCGTGCGCAGTAACCGCCTGCATCGTCTCGCCCGCGTCGCGGCTGCGTTGAGCATCGGCGCCGCAGCACTGGCCGCGATGGACGCCTGCGCGAGCGACACCGGCGCGACCGCGGCGGGCTCCGCGCCGGCGACGCCGCCCGCGCCTGCGACGGCGGCCGCGCCTGCCGCGCCGTCCATCGCGGAAGGCGCGCAGCCGACCGGCGCCGCGGCGCCCGCGAAGGCCTATACGCCGACGCCGCAGCAGGTCCGCTACGGCAACGCGATCGCATTCCGCACGCTGATCCCGTCGCCGCTGCTCGAACAGCTCACCGCGAACGAATACGCACAGATCGTCCAGGCGGCCGCCGACAGCAACCGGCTGCTGAGCGCGAACCAGCCGCGCGTGAAGCGGCTGCGCGCGATCGTCGCGAAGCTCGCGCCGTATTCGGTGAAGTGGAACGATCGCGTGAAAAGCTGGGCCTGGGACGTGAATGCGATCCGCTCGCGCGACATCCGCCTGACCTGCCTGCCGGGCGGCAAGGTGCTCGTGTACGGCGGCATGCTCGATCGGGTGCGCCTGAACGACGACGAGCTCGGCGTGCTGCTCGCGCACGGCATCGCGCATGCGCTGCGCGAACACGCGCGCAGCAACTTCAGCGTGACCTCGCAGACGTCGCTGCGCGCGGCCGCGCTGCCGCCGCTGTTCGGCGTCGGCGATCCGCTGCCGCAGGCGCTGAACCTCGGCGAGCGCCTGCAATCGCTCCACTACGACCCGACCGACGAAACCGAAGCCGACGTGATCGGCGGCGACATCGCCGCCCGCGCGGGCTTCGATCCGCGCGCGGCGATCACGCTGTGGGACAAGCTCGCGGTCGCGACCCGCGCGAACAAGGCGTCGGGCTTCATCTACACGCATCCGTACAGCAGCGCGCGCCGCCAGGACCTGCTGAACCGGCTGCCGGACCTGATGCCGCTGTACGCGAAGGCGACGGGCAAGCGTGTCGAATCGCTGCCCGACTACGCGGGCATCAGCGCGCAGCGGCGCAAGATCGTGCGGCGCTGAACCGCCGCGCGGCGCGGGACGCTACGCGTCCGCGTCGGCCATGGCCGGGCGCACCCCGCTGTCGCGCATCCAGCGCACTTCGTCTCCCGGGCTGCGGCCGAACAGCCGCTTGAACTCGCGGCTGAACTGCGACGCGCTCGCATAGCCGACCCGCGCGGCCGCCGCGCCGGCGCCGAGCCCGTCGCGCACCATCATCAGCCGCGCCTGGTGCAGCCGCGCGGTCTTCACGTACTGCATCGGCGACGTCGCCGTCACGTGCTTGAACTGCGCGTGAAACACCGCGAGGCTCATCCCGGCTTCGCGGGCGAGCGTCTCGACGTCGAGATCGGCCTTCAGCTCCGCATGGATGCGCCGCAACGCCTTCGCGATGCGGCCGAAATGATGCTGCTGCACGAGCGCCGCGCGCATCGCGTCGCCCTGCTCGCCAGTCAGCACGCGATACGCGATCTCGCGCATGATCGCCGGCCCCAGCACCCGTGTGTCGTGCGGCGACGCGAGCGCTTCGAGCAGGCGCACGACGGCATCGGCCAACGGCGCGTCGAGCGGCGTCGAATAGACGCCGAGCGGCTCGCTGACCGCCGCGCCGAGCGTCTCGTCGAGCAGGATCGCGAGTTCGGCGATCACCGCGAGATCGACGCGGATCGAGATCGCGAGAAACGGCTCGTCCATGCTCGCGAAGGTCTCGCATTCGAACGGCAGCGGCACCGACAGCACCAGATACTGCTGCGCGTCGTACACGAACGAGCGGTCGCCGAGATAGCCGAGCTTGCGCCCCTGGCACACGACGATGATGCTCGGCTCGTACAGCACCGGCATGCGCGGCGCCGGATGGGTCACACGGATGAAGCGCACGCCGTCGAGCGCCGCGAGCGTGTCGCCCTCGTTCGGCGCGAGGCGCGTGTGCAGCTCGATCATGCGGCGCTGCAGGCGCTCGCCCGCGTCGGCCAAAAGGGGTTGGAAGCTCATCGGTACGGCCCTGTCCGGCAAGAGAATCTGGCTCGCAATGTAGCACCTTGGACGCATTTTGACGGCTGTTCGCGGGCAATTCGAGAGGAATAGGCAAATCTTCCAGACCTTCGTGTATTTCGCCGCGGCGCCGCGCTCCTTACGATGACGTCCTGTCTCGCCGCATCGCCACATGATGCGACGGCAGTCTGTTTCGCCGGATGTTTTCCGGACAAGGAGCCCTTGCATGAGTACGACCTATGCCTACGCGGCGACCGATGCGCAGTCGCCGCTCGCCCCGTTCGAATTCCAGCGTCGCGCGCTGCGCGACCTCGACGTCCAGATCGACGTCCTCTACTGCGGCGTCTGCCACTCGGATCTTCACCAGGCGCGCAACGAATGGCGCAACACGATCTACCCGGTCGTCCCCGGCCATGAAATCGTCGGCCGCGTGAGCGCGACCGGCCCGCAGGTGTCGCGCTTCAAGGTCGGCGAGCTGGTCGGCGTCGGCTGTCTCGTCGATTCGTGCCGCACCTGCGCGAGCTGCGAAGAAGGCCTCGAGCAGTATTGCGAGAACGGCTTCGTCGGCACCTACAACGGCCAGGACCGCGTGACGGGCGACATCACGTACGGTGGCTATTCGACGCAGCTCGTCGTCGACGAGGCGTTCGTGCTGCGCGTGCCGGACACGCTCGACCCGGCCGGCGCGGCGCCGCTCCTGTGCGCGGGGATCACGACCTATTCGCCGCTGCGGCAGTGGAACGTCGGCCCCGGCAAGAAGGTCGGCATCGTCGGTCTCGGCGGCCTCGGCCACATGGGTGTGAAGCTGGCGCGTGCGATGGGCGCGCACGTCGTGCTGTTCACGACGTCGCCGTCGAAGATCGAGGACGGCAAGCGGCTCGGCGCGCACGAAGTCGTGATCTCGAAGGATGAAGCGCAGATGAACGCGCACCTGAACAGCTTCGACTTCATCCTGAACACGGTCGCCGCGCAGCACGACCTGAATCCGTTCTTGAACCTGCTCAAGCGCGACGGCACGATGACGCTCGTCGGCGCGCCGGAGCACGACCATCCGTCGCCGCAGGTGTTCAACCTGATCTTCAAGCGCCGCCGCCTCGCGGGTTCGCTGATCGGCGGGATCGCGGAAACGCAGGAAATGCTCGATTTCTGCGCGGAACACGGGATCACGTCCGATATCGAGACGATTCCGATGCAGCAGATCAACACGGCCTACGAGCGGATGCTGAAGAGCGACGTGAAGTACCGGTTCGTGATCGACATGGCGTCGCTCAGGCAGTAAGCGCCGCCCCAAGGGAAACGGGCCGCCTGTCGGAACAGGCGGCCCGTTTTGCATCCGGCGACCGGGATGAATGGCCCGGCGGCTGCGCGCGCGGCGCAGCCGCCCGCCATCACTTCTGGTAGTCGTAGTCGACCGTCAGCGGCGCATGGTCGCTGAACTTGATGTCCTTGAAGATCGACGTGCTTTTCGCGGTCCCGGCCACGCCCGGTGTCGCGATCTGGTAATCGATCCGCCACCCGACGTTCTTCGCGTACGCCTGGCCGCGGTTGCTCCACCACGTGTACTGCTCGGGACGCGGGTCGAGCGTGCGGAACACGTCGACGTAGCCGACGTCGTCGAACAGCTTCGTGAGCCACTCGCGCTCTTCCGGCAGGCAGCCCGAGTTCTTCTGGTTGCTCTTCCAGTTCTTGATGTCGATTTCCTTGTGGACGATGTTCACGTCGCCGCACAGGATCACCTCGCGCTTCTTCTTCAGCGCGGCGAGGTGCGGCATGAATTCGGCCATGAAGCGGTACTTCGCCTGCTGGCGCTCCTCGCCGCTCGAGCCGGACGGCACGTACACCGACACGACCGACAGCTTGCCGTAGCGCGCCTCGACGTAACGCCCCTCGGGATCGAATTCGCTGCTGCCGAAACCGATGATCACGTCATCGGGCTCGCGGCGGCTGTACACGCCCGCGCCGCTGTAGCCCTTCTTCTCGGCGTGGTGGAAATAGCTCTTGAAGCCGTGCGGCTCGACGAATTCGGCCGGCAGGTCGTCGGCCGATACCTTGATTTCCTGCACGCACACGCAATCGGCGTTCTGTTCGCCGAGCCAGTCGAAGAAGCCCTTCTTCGCGGCGGAGCGGATGCCGTTCAGGTTGGCGGTGATCACTCGCATCATGTCGGGTTCCGTTCAGTTCGATATTTTTACAGGGGGCAGCTTAACGGATCTTCACGCCTTCGAGCTCGGGCTTCGGCGGCGGGAATTCCAGCTTCATGTCGGTCATCGTGCGCAGCAGCAGCTCGGCGATCATCACGTTGCGGTGCGTCTTCGAATTCGCCGGGATCACGTACCACGGCGCATGCTCGGCCGACGTCGCGGCGAGCGCGTCGCGGTACGCGGACTGGTACGCGTCCCAGTGCTTGCGCGCGTCGAGATCGGCGATGTCGAATTTCCAGTGCTTGGTCGGATCGTCGATGCGCGCCTGCAGCCGCGCGCGCTGCTCGTCCTTCGAGATGTGCAGGAAGCACTTGACGATGGTCGTGCCGTTCTCGAACAGCATCGTCTCGAAATCGCGGATCTGCCGGTAGCGGCGCTCGCACTCCTTGTCGCCGATCGCGCCGAGCACGCGCGGCACCAGCACGTCTTCGTAGTGGCTGCGGTTGAAGATCGCGAGCTCGCCGGCCGCCGGCACTTGCGCATGCACGCGCCACAGGAAGTCGTGCGCGGCCTCGATCGGCGTTGGCGCCTTGAACGGCACGATGCGCAGGCCGAGCGGATCGACCTCGCGAAACACCGCGCGCACGGTGCCGTCCTTGCCGCTCGTATCCATCCCCTGCAGCACGAGCAGCACGCGCTTCTTCTGCTGCGTGTGCAGGCGCTCCTGCTGCACGTCGAGCTCGGTCGACACGACCGACAGCCGTTCACGGTCGGCCTCCTTCGAGCCGGACGAAAACGGCTTCGCGGCCGGGTCGAACGCGTCGAGCTTGAATGCGGCGGCTTCCTTCTCGCGCGTGCTGTACGGCACGCGGAAATCGTCGAGCGACGGTTGTTTCGCCATTCGTTCCTCCGTTGGACGGTGCGATGCATACGATAACGCATCCACCAAACGCGACGGGCCGCCCCGAACTGGTCGGAAGCGGCCCGTCGTCAAGCGCGGTTCAGGCGCGCGCGCATGCTCAGCCGAGCTTCTTCTTCAGCAGCTCGTTGACCTGCTGCGGATTGGCCTTGCCCTTGGTCGCCTTCATCGCCTGGCCGATCAGCGCGTTGAACGCCTTTTCCTTGCCCGCGCGGAATTCCTCGACCGACTTCGCGTTCGCCGCGAGCACTTCGTCGATGATCGCTTCCAGCGCGCCGGTGTCGGAGATCTGCTTCAGGCCCTTCGCGTCGATGATGCGGTCGGCCGCACCTTCGTCGGTCGCCTTCTCGTCCCAGATCGTCGCGAAGATTTCCTTCGCGATCTTGTTCGAGATCGTGCCGTCGGCGATGCGCTGCAGCAGCAGCGCGAGCTGCGCGGCCGAGACGGGAATCGCGTCGATCTCGATGCCGTCGCGGTTCAGTTGCGACGACACGTCGCCCATCAGCCAGTTCGCGGCGATCTTCGCATTCGCCGCGCCGGCCTTCGCGACCACCGCCTCGAAGTACGCGGCCATCGCCTTGCTCGACGTCAGCACGCCCGCGTCGTACGCGGACACGCCGTACTCGTCGACGAAGCGCTGCTGCATCGCGGCCGGCAGTTCCGGCATGCCGGACTGCACGCGCTCGATCCAGTCCTGGCCGATCACGAGCGGCATCAGGTCGGGATCGGGGAAGTAGCGGTAATCGTGCGCGTCTTCCTTGCTGCGCATCGAACGCGTCTCGCGCTTGTCCGGATCGTAGAGGCGCGTTTCCTGCACGACTTCGCCGCCGTCCTCGATCAGCTCGATCTGCCGACGCACTTCGTAGTTGATTGCTTCCTCTAGGAACCGGAACGAGTTCAGGTTCTTGATTTCCGCGCGCGTGCCGAACTTCTCCTGGCCGACCGGGCGCACCGACACGTTCGCGTCGCAGCGGAACGAGCCTTCCTGCATGTTGCCGTCGCAGATGCCGAGCCACACGACGAGCCCGTGCAATGCCTTCGCGTACGCGACGGCCTCGGCCGCGCTGCGCATTTCCGGCTCGGTGACGATCTCGAGCAGCGGCGTGCCCGCGCGGTTCAGGTCGATCCCGGTCATCCCGGCGAAGTCTTCATGCAGCGACTTGCCCGCATCTTCCTCGAGGTGCGCGCGGGTCAGGTTGACCGTTTTCTCGTACGCAGCCTTGCCGGCCTTTTCGTTGGCCGGCACCTGGATCGTGATCTGGCCGCCCTGCACGACCGGAATCTCGTACTGGCTGATCTGATAGCCCTTCGGCAGATCGGGGTAGAAATAATTCTTGCGCGCGAAGATGCTGCGCGGCGCGATGGTCGAGCCGATCGCGAGGCCGAAGCGGATCGCCCGCTCGACCGCGCCGCGGTTCAGCACCGGCAGCACGCCCGGCAGCGCCAGGTCGACCGGGCACGCCTGCGTGTTCGGCTCGGCGCCGAACTGCGTCGATGCGCCCGAGAAAATCTTCGAGACGGTCGACAGTTGCGCGTGCGTCTCGAGACCGATAACGACTTCCCACTGAGTAGCCATGTGCTTACACCCCTGCCGGAACTTGCTTGTGCCAGTCGGTCGCGCGCTGGAACGCGTCGGCGACCTGCAGCATCCGGGCTTCGTTGAAATAGTTGCCGATGATCTGCAGGCCGACCGGGCGCTGCGCGTTCGCGCCCGCGCCGAAGCCGCACGGCACGCTCATGCCGGGCAGACCGGCGAGGCTCACCGACAACGTGTAGATATCCGCGAGATACATCTGCACCGGATCGTCGCCCTTCGCGCCGAGATCCCATGCGACCGTCGGCGACGCCGGGCCCATGATCACGTCGCAGGACTTGAACGCTTCCTGGAAATCGTTCGCGATGATGCGGCGGATCTTCTGCGCCTGCAGGTAGTACGCGTCGTAGTAGCCGTGCGACAGCACATACGTGCCGACCAGGATCCGGCGCTTCACTTCAGGCCCGAAGCCTTCGGCGCGCGACTTCTTGTACATGTCGAGCAGGTCGCCGTACTGCGCGGCGCGGTGGCCGAAACGCACGCCGTCGAAGCGCGACAGGTTCGACGACGCTTCCGCCGGCGCGATCACGTAGTACACGGGGATCGACAGCTCCGTCTTCGGCAGCGACACCGGCACGAGCGTCGCGCCGAGCGCTTCGTATTGCTTGAGCGCCGCGTCGATCGTCGCGCGCACGTCGTCGGCAAGGCCGGCGCCGAAATACTCGTTCGGCAAGCCGATGCGCAGGCCGGCGAGCGGCTTGCCCGCGTCGTTGCCGGCCGCCCACGGCTGGCCGAGGTGGCGCGTGAAGTCTTCGTCGTCGCGCTCGAGGCTCGTCGAGTCACGCTCGTCGAAGCCGGCCATCGCGTTCAGCAGCAGCGCGCAGTCGGACGCGCTCTGCGCCATCGGGCCGCCCTGGTCGAGCGACGACGCGAACGCGATCATCCCGTAGCGCGACACGCGGCCGTAGGTCGGCTTGATGCCCGTCACGCCCGCGAACGACGCGGGCTGGCGGATCGAGCCGCCGGTGTCGGTGCCGGTCGCGGCCGGCGCGAGGCGCGCGGCGACGGCGGCCGAGCTGCCGCCCGAGCTGCCGCCCGGCACCGCGTTCGTGTCCCACGGGTTCTTCACCGCGCCGAACGCGGAATTCTCGTTCGACGAGCCCATCGCGAACTCGTCCATGTTGGTCTTGCCGAGCGTGACCATGCCGGCCGCCTGCAGGCGGGCGACGACGGTCGCGTCGAACGGGCTCTCGTAATTCGCGAGCATCTTCGAGCCGGCGGTCGAGCGCCAGCCGCGCGTGACGAACACGTCCTTGTGCGCGATCGGCAGGCCGGTCAGCGCGCCGCCCGCGCCGCGCGCGAGTTCGGCGTCGGCGGCTTTCGCCTGCGCGAGGGTGAGGTCGGCGTCGACGTGGACGAACGCGTTCAGGTCGCGCGCGGCGTCGATCCGTTTCAGGTAGTGCTGCGCGAGCTCGACGGCCGAGCATTCCTTGGCGGCGAGCGCGGCGCGCAGTTCGGTCAGGCTTTTTGCGTGCATTGAGTGGTTTTCCTGGGAATTCTGGGTCGCGCGCGGCGCTGGACGGCCGGCGCGCTTGTCATCGAATGCTTACTCGATCACCTTCGGCACGAGATAGAGGCCGTCCTGGACGGCCGGCGCCGGACGCTGGTTGTCGTCGCGATTGACGACTTCCGTCACGGCGTCGTCGCGCAGGCGCTGCGCGACTTCCTGGATCTGTTCGATCGGGTGGGCGAGCGGCGCGATGCCGGCGGTGTCGACCGCCTGCATCTGCTCGACGAGGCCGAAGAATTCATTGAGCTGGCCGAGCATGTGCTCGGCGTCGGCGTCGGCCATTTCGAGTCGCGCCAGGTGCGCGATGCGTTTCACATCGGTCAGGGTCAGGGCCATGCGATCACCGGAAAAACAAGGCTGCGCAGTGCATCGAAAGCAGCACTGCGGCGGGGGGTTGGAGGGTGCGATCCCACCCTCAAAAATCGGGGCCGAAGCGGCAAAAATACCGCCCGTTTCGATTCAAATACCGTGAAATTATAAGGTATCATTACGCGTTCGACCCAAACCCGGCAGCCTTTTCCCGCACCGTTTCGCCCCACTTCGGCAAGCCGTGCGTGCTTCGTGCGATCCCCGGTAGACATCACTCGCAGCTTCGTGCGCCGCGGCGGCCGCTTCCGCCACGCTTCCCGAGGCTGTTATTTTTTCCGCTGCCGCCCTCAGCGCTCGCTATGCAGGGCCGGCCCAGAGCGAAACAGGATTCTGAATGTTCGGTTTTTTGCGCAGCTACTTCTCCAACGATCTCGCGATCGACCTCGGCACCGCAAACACCCTGATCTACATGCGCGGCAAGGGCATCGTGCTCGATGAGCCGTCCGTCGTGTCGATCCGCCAGGAAGGCGGCCCCAACGGCAAGAAGACGATCCAGGCGGTCGGCAAGGAAGCCAAGCAGATGCTCGGCAAGGTGCCGGGCAACATCGAGGCGATCCGCCCGATGAAGGACGGCGTGATCGCCGACTTCACCGTCACCGAGCAGATGATCAAGCAGTTCATCAAGACGGCCCACGAGTCGCGCATGTTCTCGCCGTCGCCGCGCATCATCATCTGCGTGCCGTGCGGCTCGACCCAGGTCGAGCGCCGCGCGATCAAGGAAGCCGCGCACGGCGCCGGCGCGTCGCAGGTCTACCTGATCGAGGAGCCGATGGCGGCCGCGATCGGCGCGGGCCTGCCGGTCTCGGAAGCCACCGGCTCGATGGTCGTCGACATCGGCGGCGGCACGACCGAAGTCGGCGTGATCTCGCTCGGCGGCATCGTCTACAAAGGCTCGGTGCGCGTCGGCGGCGACAAGTTCGACGAGGCGATCGTCAACTACATCCGCCGCAACTACGGGATGCTGATCGGCGAGCAGACCGCCGAGGCGATCAAGAAGGAAATCGGCTCCGCGTTCCCGGGCTCCGAAGTCAAGGAAATGGAAGTGAAGGGCCGCAACCTGTCGGAAGGCATCCCGCGCAGCTTCACGATCTCCAGCAACGAAATCCTCGAAGCGCTGACCGATCCGCTGAACCAGATCGTGTCGTCGGTGAAGATCGCGCTCGAACAGACGCCGCCGGAACTCGGCGCCGACATCGCCGAACGCGGGATGATGCTGACGGGCGGCGGCGCGCTGCTGCGCGACCTCGATCGCCTGCTCGCGGAAGAAACCGGCCTGCCGGTGCTCGTCGCGGAAGATCCGCTGACCTGCGTCGTGCGCGGTTCGGGCATGGCGCTCGAGCGCATGGACAAGCTGGGCAGCATCTTCTCGTACGAGTGATCGCCCAGTGATCGCCTAGGCAGTCCCGTTTGATATGACGCACCCGCGGCGTGGCCGGATCGCTCGTTCAGAACGAACCGCCGCGCCGTTTGCGCGTCTGAGCATTATTTAACCGATCACACGCGCCCGGCGCCGACCATGGAATACAGTCCGCCGCCCCTCTTCAAGCAAGGTCCGCCCGCGCTCGCGCGGCTCATCTTCTTCGTCGCCCTCGCCATCGCGCTCCTCGTGTCGGACGCGCGCTTCAGCACGCTCGAAATCGTGCGCGGCGTGCTCGGCACGGTGCTCTACCCGCTGCAACGCGCGGCGCTCGTGCCGCGCGACCTGTTCATGGGCGCGGCCGACCTCGCCGTCACCGGCGCGGCGCTGCGCCACGAGAACGACGATCTGCGCAAACGCAACCTGCAACTGTCCACGCAGGCCAACCAGGCCGCCGTGCTCACGCAGGAAAACGCGCACCTGCGCGCGGTGCTCGAACTGCGCCAGCACATCGCGACGCAATCGACGCCGGTCGAGATCCAGTACGACACGAGCGATCCGTTCACGCAGAAGATCGTGGTCGGGCAAGGCTCGCAGCAAGGCATCCAGGACGGCTCGCCCGTCGTCAGCGAGGACGGCGTGATCGGGCAGGTCACGCGCGTGTTCCCGCTGCAATCCGAAATCACGCTGGTCACCGACCGCGATCTCGCGATTCCCGTGCAGGTGCTGCGCACCGGCCTGCGCAGCGTGATCTACGGCACGCCGAAGGGCGATTCGCTCGACCTGCGCTTCGTGCCGACGAGCGCGGATCTCGTCGCCGGCGACGAACTCGTCACGAGCGGCCTCGACGGCGTCTATCCGCCCGGCCTGCCGGTCGCGAAGGTCGTGCGCGTCGACAAGCTCGCCGATACCGCGTTCGCCCGCGTGACCTGCGCGCCGGTCGCGGCCGTGCGCGGCGCGCGCCAGATGCTCGTGCTGCATTACCGGAACGACATCCCGCCGCGCCCGGCCGAGCCCGATCCCGCGGCCGAGAAGAACGCGAAGGGCAAGAAGGGCAAGGCCGCCGCGAAGGCCGAGAAAGCCGACAAGGCCGACGCGAACGCGAAGCCGGCCGCCGCGGCCCCGCCCGCCGGTGCGAACCCGGCGCCGGCCCCTGCCGCGCCGGCCAAGCCCGCCGCCGCGCCCGCGAAGCCCGCTGCCGGGCAATCAGGAGCCCAGCGATGAACCGCCCGCAATACATCCTGCAGCCGGTCAATCCGTACTTCATCGTCTTCAGCCTCGCCGCCGCGTTCCTGCTGAACCTGATGCCGTGGGGCCGCCTGCCCGGCGTGCCCGACTTCGTCGCGCTCGTGCTGCTGTTCTGGAACATCCACCAGCCACGCAAGGTCGGGATGGGCGTCGCGTTCGCGCTCGGCATCCTGATGGACGTGCACGACGCGGGGCTGCTCGGCGAGCATGCGCTCGCCTATACGCTGCTGTCGTACGGCGCGATCACGATCCACCGCCGCGTGCTGTGGATGCCGATCGGCGTGCAGGTGCTGTACGTCACGCCGCTGCTCGTCGTCGCGCAGCTCGTGCCGTTCGTGATCCGCCTGCTGATGGGCGCCGCGTTCCCCGGCTGGCGCTACCTCGTCGACGGTTTCGTCGAAGCCGCGCTGTGGCCGATCGCGAGCCACCTGCTGCTGATGCCGCAACGCCGCCCGGTCGACCCGGACGATACGCGCCCGATCTGAGCCGGACCGACCTTGAATACCCGCCGCCCCCACGCCCGCCGCGCGCCGCGCTCCGGGGCGGCACCTCGCCCGCGTCCGCGCGCGGGCCAGATTGCCCTTAAATGACCGAATTCAACGACACCCAACAGCAGCTCTCGAAGTTCCGCCTGCGCGTCGCGGCGGCGGGCGTGTTCGTGTTCGTCTGCTTCGGGCTGCTCGCGAGCCGCTTCTTCTATCTGCAGCTGATGCAGCACGGCAAATACGCGCTGCAGGCCGAGGAAAACCGCATCTCGGTCGCGCCGATCGTGCCGAACCGCGGGATCATCACCGACCGCAACGGCGTGATCCTCGCGAAGAACTACTCGGCGTACACGCTCGAGATCACGCCGTCGAAGCTCGACGACACGCTCGACAACACGATCGACAAGCTGTCCGAGATCATCCCGATCGACGCGCGCGACCGCCGCCGCTTCAAGAAGCTGCAGGAAGACTCGAAGAACTTCGAGAGCCTGCCGATCCGCACGCGGCTCACCGATGCCGAAGTCGCGCGCTTCACCGCGCAGCGTTTCCGCTTCCCCGGCGTCGACGTGCGCGCGCGGCTGTTCCGCCAGTACCCGCTCGGCATGACGGCCGCGCACGTGATCGGCTATATCGGCCGGATCTCGAAGCGCGACCAGGATCGCATCGACGCGATGAGCGACGACAACGACAGCGACCAGGAGCACTACGACCCGCGCCGCGACGCGAACAACTACAAGGGCACCGACTACATCGGCAAGATCGGCGTCGAGCAGAGCTACGAAACCGAGCTGCACGGGCTGACCGGCTTCGAGGAAGTCGAGGTGACGGCCGGCGGCCGGCCGGTGCGCACGCTGTCGCGCACGCAGGCGACGCCCGGCAACAACCTCGTGCTGTCGCTCGACATCGGGCTGCAGCAGGTCGCCGAGCAGGCGTTCGCCGGCAAGCGCGGTGCGCTCGTCGCGATCGAGCCGAAGACGGGCGACGTGCTCGCGTTCGTGTCGTCGCCGAGCTTCGACCCGAACTCGTTCGTCGACGGCATCGACCAGCAGACCTGGGACGAGCTGAACAACTCGCCCGACAAGCCGCTCCTGAACCGCCCGCTGCACGGCACCTACCCGCCCGGCTCGACCTACAAGCCGTTCATGGCGCTCGCGGGCCTGACGCTCGGCAAGCGCACGCCGGGCTGGGGCTTCCAGGACCCGGGCTACTTCACGTTCGGCGGCCACACGTTCCGCAACGACGTGCGCTCGGGCCAGGGCTGGGTCGACATGAACAAGGCGATCATGGTGTCGAACGACACCTACTTCTACATGCTCGCGCGCGACCTCGGCGTGAACGCGATCGCGAACTTCATGAAGCCGTTCGGCTTCGGCCAGATCACCGGGATCGACATCCAGGGCGAGGCGCGCGGGATCCTGCCGTCGACCGACTGGAAGAAGAAGGCGTTCAAGAAGGCGGCGCAGCAGAAGTGGTTCGACGGCGAGACGATCAGCCTCGGAATCGGCCAGGGCTACAACTCGTTCACGATCCTGCAGCTCGCGCACGCAACCGCGACGCTCGCGAACAACGGCGTCGTGATGAAGCCTCACCTCGTGAAGGAAGTCGAGGATCCGATCTCGCGCGCGCGCCACCTGACCGTGCCGAAGGAAAGCGAGGTGATCCCGCTCAAGCAGGCCGACATCGACGTCGTGAAGCGCGGGATGGAGAACGTGATCGAGAACCCGTCCGGCACCGCGTACAAGGTGTTCCGCGGCGCGCCGTACCTCGCCGCCGGCAAGACTGGTACCGCCCAGGTGTTCTCGCTGCAGGGCTCGAACTACAAGGGCCACCTGCTCGCCGAACACCTGCGCGACCACGCGCTGTTCATCGCATATGCGCCGGTCGACCATCCGCAGATCGCCGTCGCGCTGGTCGTCGAAAACGGCGGCTGGGGCGCCCAGGCCGCCGGCCCGATCGCGCGTCGCGTGCTCGACTACTACCTGGTCGAGCGCCAGAACCCGAAGAACGAAGCCGCGGCCGTGGCCGCCGCGGCGTCGGCCACTGAGCCGGTGAGCGCGCCGGTGGTCGGCGACACATCCAAACCGGCCACGATCGCGGCCGGCTTCACCGCACTGCCGCAGCCGGTCGTGCCGTCGGCGGCCAGCGCGGCCGAAGCGGCATCCGCCGCATCGGGGGCCTCGGGCGCCAGCGCCACGGCGCCGGCCGACGCGAGCGCCGCGGCGCCGATGGCCGCGAGCCTGCCGCCGATCCGGCGCCCGCACCGGCCGCGCCGGCCCGCCAGCGACGCGCAGCCGGTCGTCGCCACGCCGCGGGACGACAACCATCGTGCGACGGCCCCCGCGAAAGCGGCGGACGCCGGCACCGCTCATTAACGGAGAAAGGCATGCAATTCGACAAGCGCGCCTGGCTCGACAAGATCAAGCAGATGTTCGCGGGCTTCGACCGTCCGCTCGCCCTCATCGTGTTCCTGCTGCTGTGCGTCGGCATCGTCACACTGTACAGCGCGTCGATCGACGTGCCGGGCCGCGTCGAGGACCAGTTGCGCAACATCCTGCTGACGTTCGTGCTGATGTGGGTGATCGCCAACATCCCGCCGACCACGCTGATGCGCTTCGCGGTCCCGCTCTACACGTTCGGGGTCACGCTGCTGATTGCCGTCGCGCTGTTCGGGATGACCAAGAAGGGCGCGAAGCGCTGGCTGAACGTCGGCGTCGTGATCCAGCCGTCCGAAATCCTCAAGATCGCGACGCCGCTGATGCTCGCGTGGTACTACCAGCGCCGCGAAGGCGGGCTGCGCTGGTACGACTTCATCGCCGCGTTCGGGATCCTGCTGGTGCCGGTCGGGCTGATCGCGAAGCAGCCGGACCTCGGCACGGGCCTGCTCGTGTTCGCGGCCGGCTTCTTCGTGATCTACCTCGCCGGCCTGTCGTTCAAGCTGATCGTGCCGGTGCTCGTCGCGGGCGTGATCGCGGTCGGCTCGATCGCGGTGTTCGAGGAACGCATCTGCCAGCCTGAAGTGCAGTGGCCGCTGATGCACGACTACCAGAAACACCGGGTGTGTACGCTGCTCGACCCGACGTCCGACCCGCTCGGCAAGGGCTTCCACACGATCCAGGCCGTGATCGCGATCGGCTCGGGCGGCGTGCTCGGCAAGGGCTACCTGAAAGGCACGCAGGCGCACCTCGAATTCATTCCGGAAAAGCACACCGATTTCATCTTCGCGGTGTTCTCGGAGGAATGGGGTCTCGCCGGCGGGCTCGTGCTGCTGACGCTGTACATGGCGCTGATCGCGCGCGGGCTCTACATCGCCGCGCAGGGCGCGACGCTGTTCGGCCGGCTGCTCGCGGGCTCGCTCACGCTCGCGTTCTTCGTCTACGCGTTCGTCAATATCGGGATGGTGAGCGGCGTGTTGCCGGTCGTCGGCGTGCCGCTGCCGTTCATGAGTTACGGCGGCACCGCGCTCACGACGCTCGGCATCGCGATCGGGATGATCATGAGCGTCGGGCGGCAGCGGCGGTTGATGAAGAGTTGACCGCGCGGCCTGCGCTGCGGCACACGACAACGGCGCCTGCGGGCGCCGTTTTGCATCGGGCGGACCGAATGCAGCCGCTTACTGCGGCGGCGCGTGCGGTTTGCCTGGCTCCGCGCCGGTGCCCGATGCCGGCCCCGGCGCCTTCAGCCGCGCGCTCAGCTCCTTGAATTTCATCCCGGCCGTCTCGTCGCCCTGCGCAGCGGCCGCCGCGTAGTACGCGCGTGCGATGTTCAGGTTCTGCGCGACGCCGTCGCCGCCGCGCTCGTAGAACGACGCGGTCACGTACTGCGCGGTCGGCTCGCCCGCGTCGGCGGCCTGCTTGTACCACGCGAACGCCTGCCGGTTGTCGCGCGGCGTGCCGCGCCCGTCGAGGAACTGGTTCGCGAGCGACAGCTCGGCCTGCACGTGCCCCTGCTTCGCGGCCCGCAGGAACCAGCGATGCGCTTCCGCCGGATTGCGCGCGACGAACTCGCCATCGTCGAACATCCGGCCGTACACGTACTGCGCATGCGACATGTTCGCTTCCGCCGCGCGCTTGAGCCAGCGCAGCCCTTCGTCGACGTTCGCGGTCACACCTTCGCCCGTCAGCAGCATCATCGCGTAGTTGAACTGCGCGAGGCGATCGCCGCGCTCGGCCGCATCGTGGAATTGCACCAGCGCCGCGCGATAGTCGCCGGCGTTGTAGTCGGCGACCGCCGATTGCGTCTCGCGCGACGGGTCAGGCTTCGCTTGCGGCGCGCCCTGCGCGACGGCCGCCGCCCACACGGCCCACAGGCCGACCATCGCCCCGATCCGCGCGCGCCCGCAGCACGCACCGTCTGCGCCGTTCATGACCGTACCTCCTGCAACGCCTGCCGCGTCGCGCGCAACAGCCAGCTCACGTCGGCCGACACCGTGATCATCCGGTAGCCGGCCTCGCGATACTGGCGCGCGGCCGCCGTGTCGCCCGCGAAGATGCCGACCGCGACGCCCGCCTGCTTGCCCGCCGCGAGCACGCGCGCCATCGCGGTTTCGACGTCCGGGTGGCGGATATCGCCGAGATGCCCAAGGCTCGCCGCGAGATCGGCCGGGCCGACGAACAGGCAATCGACACCGGGCGTCGCCGCGATCCGCTCGACTTCGTCGACGCCGCGCGCCGATTCGACCTGCACGATCACCGCGACTTGCGTATTCGCCGTCTGCAGGTAGTCGCGGCGCATGCCGAACGCCGCCGCGCGCACCATGCCCGCGACGCCGCGCAGCCCGTCCGGCGATTCGGGCGACGGGAAGCGCGTGAGCCGCACCGCGTGCGCGGCGTCGTCGGGCGTCTCGATACACGGAAACATCAGCGTGCGGGCGCCGGCGTCGAGCGCACGCTTCACGAGCCACGGCTCGCGCGCCGGCACGCGCACGACCGGCTCGCTCGGCAGGTGCGCCGCGGCGATCGCGCGCAGTTGCGACGCCACGTCACGACTGTCGTTCGGCGCATGCTCCATGTCGATGCAGAGCCAGTCGTAACCGGCATGCGCGAGCGCTTCCGCGGCCGAGTCGCTGCCGAGCGACAGCCACAGGCCGTACAGCGGCTCGTCGCCGTCGCGCAGGCGTTGTTTGAGGGAATTGGTGAGCGTGCTCATCGATACGGCCTCCGGAACGGAACGGCAATCGAACGGGACAAGCAACTGGCGAAGCGGAAGCGGAATGCATACCGCCGGGCAACCGAAGCACGGTGGCGGCGGCAGATCGCACGCCAGAGAACGTGAGTCGGCCCGGGACGACCGATCTGACAAAGCGGGCCGCGCAATGGCTCACGCGCGCGTTTTTCCGTGCCGCACGACGATCATAGCGCGGCCGGATGCTCGATGCGGGAACCGACGGGGGAAGCCCTACCGGCGCGGGACGCGGCGGCTGGCGGCGACGGCCAGCCCGCGCCGAACGGCGGGGCTGCCGGGAAAGGCAGGATCAGCGGCCAGGCTGGCGCTCGACGTCGGCCCAGCAGTTCGGCGTTTCGTACAGACGCACGCGCTCGAGGCGCAGATTCACGCCGTAGTGCGCGTCGTACACGTTCGCGAGCAGGTCGAACGCGATCGCCGCGAGGTTCTCGACGGTCGGGATCCGGTCGATCACGACCGTCTTGTGGTCGGCCATCTGCTCGAGGAACGAACGCACGACCTCGTCGCGCGCATAGACCAGGAACGCGTGATCCCACTTGCTGACGAGGTGCTCCATCGCGAGCGCCTTCACGTCGGCGAAATCCATCACCATGCCGCGGTCGGGCGCCCCCTCGGTATCGACGAGATCGCCGCGCAGCGTGATTTCGAGCACGTAGCGATGGCCGTGCAGGTTCCTGCACTGGCTGCGGTGATCGGGGATGCGGTGGCCCGCGTCGAATTCGAGTTTTCGGGTAATCAGCACGATGTCAAAAGCCGTGGCTCAGGGAATGTTCAGATATTTGTGGGTCTGCATCGACAGCCGCCACTGCGGATGACGCTTGCACCAGTCGATCGCGAGCTTCGTATTGAGGTCGCGCGACGGGCCGTCCATCGGCTGCACGAGAAAATACTCAAAGTCGAGCTTCGCGTAGTCGGCCAGCCGCTGGTTGTCCTGCGGCACGACGACCTTCAGTTCGTTGCCCTTCGTGACGACGAGCGGCGCATCGGCCTTCGGGCTCACGCAGATCCAGTCGATCGATTCGAGCACCGGCAGCGAACCGTTGGTTTCGATCGCGATCTCGAAGCCGGCCGCATGCAGCGCGTCGACGAGCGGCTGGTCGAGCTGCAGCATCGGCTCGCCACCCGTGCAGACGACGAAGCGGTGCGCTTCGCCCGCCGGCCACAGGCCGGCGATCGTCGCGACGAGCGCGGCGGCGTCCTTGAACTTGCCGCCGTTCTCGCCGTCGGTGCCGACGAAGTCCGTATCGCAGAAGCGGCACACGGCCTCCGCACGATCCTCTTCGCGGCCCGACCACAGATTGCAGCCGGCGAACCGGCAGAACACGGCCGGCCGGCCCGCATTCGCGCCCTCGCCCTGCAACGTGTAGAAAATTTCCTTGACCGCGTAAGTCATCGTCCTTCGTCCGGCTCGCGCCGCTCGTTGTCGATCAGAATCCGTTGTCCATCAAGCGCCGCCGGCGCAGCCGCGTCACAGCGGCGCTTCGGTCACCCGCTCGCCCTTCAGGTAGGCCTCGTAGCCGCGCTTGCGCAGCTTGCAGGCCGGGCATTCGCCACAGCCGAAGCCCCAGTCGTGCAGTTCCGCGCGCTCGCCCACGTAGCAGGTGTGCGTCTCGACGCGGATCAGTTCGACGAGCGCGTCGCCGCCGAGCTGTTCGGCGAGCTGCCAGGTCTGCGCCTTGTCGAGCCACATCAGCGGCGTCTCGAGCACCATGCGCGTATCCATCCCGAGATTCAGCGCGACCTGCAGCGCCTTCATCGTGTCGTCGCGGCAGTCCGGATAGCCCGAAAAATCGGTCTCGCACATCCCGCCGACCAGCACGCGCAGCCCGCGCCGATAGGCGATCGCCGCGGCGATCGTCATGAACATCAGGTTGCGGCCCGGCACGAACGTGTTCGGCAGGCCGTTCGCCGTCGTCTCGATCTCGATCGTGCGCGTCATCGCGGTATCGCTGATCGCGCCGAGCACCGACAGGTCGATCATGTGATCGTCGCCGAGCCGGTCCGACCACGCGGGAAACCTGTGCTTCAGCGCTTCGCGCACGCCTTCGCGGCACTCGAGTTCGACGCGATGACGCTGGCCGTAATCGAAGCCGAGCGTCTCGACCGTCTGGTAGCGTTCGAGGGCCCATGCCACGCACGTGGCGGAATCCTGCCCGCCGGAAAACAACACGAGCGCGCCGTCTTTAGCGTCTGTCCGAATCACCGTGATACTCCGTGAATGTGTAGGCTCGCGTCGCACTGCGCCCCGAGGCCGGCTGCCGCCGGGCGGCCCGACGCGGCCGGCCTGTGCCGGCTCGACCAGTATAGGCAGCGCGCTCGGCCGCGAATGCGGCGGCGCGCTTATACCGCTCATCGCACGGCATCGTTGCCGCGCGCCACGACAGGCGCACCGCGAGCAGCCTGCCATGCGCATGAAGCGATGCGCTAAGTCATTGAGCGGGCACGGATTTTATCATGCCCCGGCGAATGCTGCCGGGCCCGCGGCCCACGACACGCGATACCCACCACAAACGAAAAACCCCAAGAACCTTCCGATTCTTGGGGTTTTAAATGCTGGTGGCCTGGGACGGAATCGAACCATCGACACGCGGATTTTCAATCCGCTGCTCTACCAACTGAGCTACCGGGCCAACGAAGAATGAAAGTATATCGAGCTATTCGCCCCCGAGCAAGTGCTTTCGCAAAATATTTTACAGCGCGCCTTCGGACGGCTTCTTGCCGAGCTCGACGCCGAGTTGCTTGAGCTTGCGATACAGGTGCGTGCGCTCGAGGCCCGTCTTCTCCGCGACGCGCGTCATGCTGCCGTTCTCGCGCGCGAGGTGATATTCGAAGTACGCGCGCTCGAACGCATCGCGCGCTTCGCGCAACGGGATGTCGAACGGGATCGCGGCCGTCTGGCCCGCGAGGCCGAGCGCCGACGCCATGTCGTCGCCGAGCGTCGGCAGCGCCGCCGCGGACGCGACCGCCGCCGGCCCCGCGGCCTGCCCGCCGCCCGCCTTCGCCGCCGCGTTCGCGGACACCGGCGCCGCGCCGCGGGCGAGACCGTGCTCGACCGACTTCAGCAGCTTCTGCAGCGCGATCGGTTTCTCGAGGAAATCGAGCGCGCCGATCTTGGTCGCCTCGACGGCCGTATCGATCGTCGCGTGCCCGGACATCATGATCACGGGCATCGTCAGCAGCCCCTGCGCCGCCCATTCCTTGAGCAGCGTGACGCCGTCGGTATCGGGCATCCAGATATCGAGCAGCACGAGATCGGGCGCCTGATTCAGCCGGTATTCCCGCGCGGCCTGCGCGTTCTCCGCCGCCTCGACGACATGTCCTTCATCGCTGAGGATCTCCGAGAGCAATTCCCGGATGCCCATTTCATCATCTACCACCAGGATGGTTGCCATTTACGCTGCCTTTGTCTGCTCACTTGCTTTTGTCTTGGCGGGTGTCGTCCCGTCCTGTGCGCCCGGTTCGGCGCCTGGCGTATCGCTCGCCATCTGCAGGAAGAGGATCGACACCTGCGCACCCTCGACGGTCTCGCCGTGCATGCGATTGCGCAGATCGATCCGCGCGCCGTGCTCGTCAACGATTTTCTTGACCGTGGCCAGCCCGAGCCCCGTGCCCTTCGCCTTGGTCGTCACGTAAGGCTCGAACGCACGGGTCAGGATGCGTGCCGGAAAACCGGGCCCGTTGTCGGACACGGTAAGACGTACCGCGACGCGCGTTTTGCCCTCGGCGTCGGGGTCGCCATATTCTACTGTCTTGGTTTCGATCAACACACGCGGATGCGCGGACTCCGCGACCGAATCCTGCGCATTCTGCAGCAGGTTGTGAATCACCTGGCGCAATTGCGTCGCGTCGCCGCGAATCACCGGCAGCGACGGCGCGAGCTCGGCGACGATCGGGCTCTTGCCCTCGCCGACGCCGTACAGCCCGAGCACCTCGCTCGCCAGTTCGTTCAACTGCAGGTTCGCGAGCACCGCCGGCGGCGTGCGCGCGTATTCGCGAAAATCGTCGACCATCCGCTTCATCGCGGCCACCTGGTTCACGATCATCGTCGCGCCGCGCTTGAGCACGTCCGCGTCGGGTGGTGCGAGCTTGTCCGACAGCTTCATCTGCAGCCGCTCGGCCGACAGCTGGATCGGCGTCAGCGGATTCTTGATCTCGTGCGCGAGCCGCCGCGCGACCTCGCCCCACGCGACCGAACGCTGCGCGGAAATCACGTCGGAAATGTCGTCGAACACGACCACGTAGCCGGACGTCTGCGGATCGTCGGCCTGCCCTTCGACCGTCGACACGAGGCGCGTGCCGCGTACGAGCAGCGTCAGCGGATCGGTTTCGCCCGGCACCTCGATCGCGAACTGCTGCTGCCAGTGGCCGCGATCACCGCTGCCGCCGTCGGACGCCGCCTCGCGATCGGCGAACGCCTTGCGCACCATCGCGCCGAACCCGGCGGCCACGCCGATCCGGTCGAGCGTCGTGCCGATCAGCGTGTTGAACGGCTGCCGGAAGATCCGCTCGGCGCCGCGATTGGCCGTCGTCAGCCGGAACTGGCGATCGAGCACGAACACGCCGGCCGTCAGGTTCGCGAGGATGCTCTCGAGATACGTCTTCGAATGCTCGAGCGCGATGCGGTTCTTCTCGACCGCGAGCCGCGCCTCGGACAACTGGCGCGTCATCGCGTTGAACGACTGCGTGAGGAAGCCGAGCTCGTCGCGCGTCTTGATCTCGCGCTTCGGCGTGTAGTCGCCTTCCGTGATCTCCTTCGTACCCTGCGCGAGCAGGAACAGCGGCCGTGCGAGCTGCTGGCCGAGCGCGAGCGCGAGCATCATCGCGATGAAGGTCGCGAGGAACAGCGCGAGCGTCAGCGTGCCGATGTACATCTTGCGCAGCCCCGTGCGGCCGAGCGACTTTGCCTGGTACTCGCTGTACGCGCGCTGCACGGCGTCCGCGTTGTGCGCGAGCGTCGGCGGCACCGGCTGCGTGAGCTGCAGGAACCGCTCCGCCGGCTGCAGCAGCGACGTCGTCGCGTCGGGAATCGGCCGCACGACGCGCAGCCGCAGCGCGCCCTTCGCGCCGTGTGCGCGCGGGTCGCCGTCGACTTCGCCCTCGATCGCCGCATACGCGCCGTGTTCGCGCGCCTGGCTCAACATCAGCGGCGTCGGCAGGTCGTCCGGAATCAGCGCCGCGAAATTGCCCGACGCCTGCGCGACGATGTGCAGGTCGGGCGCGGCGCCCGAGCCGCCGCGGCTCGGCTCGACGATCGTCGCGTCCTGCACGCCGAACTGGTCGCGCAGCCGCAGCAGCGTGAGCGTCGTGCCGTTCGTGTTCGCATCGACGCTCGCGAGCTGGTCGGACATCAGCCGCGCCTTCGTCTGCAGATCGGACAGCGACGCATCGAGCATCCCGCGGCCGAGGTTCAGGCCGGCCGTCAGCGCCGTCTCGACGTTCACGTCGAACCACGACTCGATACTGCGCGACACGAACTGGTACGACACGATGTAGATGATCCCGCCCGGCACCACGCCGACGAGCGCGAAGAACACCGCGAGCTTCGCGAGCAGCCGTGTGCCGAACTTGCCCTTCCTCAGGCGCACGACGATCATCCCGATCAGCCCGAGCACCACGAGCAGGAACACGAGCGCGACGACGATGTTCGTCGCGTACAGCCACGAGTAGTAGCGATCGAAGAATTCGGTGTTCGCGCTCGCGGCCGCCAGCAGCACGAGCAGCAGCAGCGCGGTCAGCGCGACGGTCGAAACGATCACGCGGACGAGGAGGCTCTTCCCGCTGGCCGCGCGGCGTACTTTATTTAGCACGTTCGGTCACCGTGAAGTTGAAGCGCTTCCAGTCCGACCCGAGCGTCCAGTCGCGATTGTTCACCGCGTCGACCTGGAACGGCTTCGGCATCAGCGCCGTATCGAGCTGCATCCGCACCGACGCCGTGTAGGTTTCGCCGGCACGCACCTGGTTACGGTCGATCACGTGCCACGACGTGATGTGCCGTACCACCGCGAGCGCATCCTTCAGCGACGGGAAGCCGAGCTGCAGGCCGCCCGTCGACACGCGGTACTCGCGCGTGAGCGGCTGGAACGACAGGCGGATCGTCTGCGTGACCGCCACCGGCTGCTCGTCGAACCAGTACCAGCGCGCGCGGCTCAGCTCGAAGTCGGTCGTGAAGTAAAGCGGGATGCCCTTGTTGACGGCATCCTCGAGGTTCGGATTCAGCTCGAAGTCGAACCGTGCGTCGAGGCTCCAGCCGCTTCCGTCGGACTGGAGCGACGCGCGTTGCACGGCGATCGATTCGGCATGCGCCGGCCGCACGACGGCCAGGCACAGCGTCAACGCGACCAGCAAGACGGCCGCGAGCCGAAAGGGAAAAAGGTGTTTGATCGTCACCGTTTCTGAAACCGCGCGTAGAAAAATCCGTCGTGATCGGTGTTCTGGTCGAGTGCGCCGGCGGCCGCCCGTCCCTGCACGCCGCCCGGCAGCAGTTGGCCGGGGGCGTCCAATCGTACCGCATCTTCACAGGCCGCTTCAAACCAGCGGGCCTGCCCTTCGCCTTCTTCGGGGAAGATCGAACAGGTCACGTAAAGCAGTTCGCCGCCCGGCTTCACGAGCGGCCACAGCGCCGACAGGATGCGACGCTGCTCCGCGACCAGCGCCGGGATGTCGGCCTCGCGGCGCAGCCAGCGGATGTCGGGGTGCCGCCGCACGATGCCGGACGCCGAGCACGGCACGTCGGCCAGGATGCGATCGAACGGACGCCCGTCGTACCACGCGTCCGGCGCGCCCGCGTCGCCGACGCACACGTTCGCCGCGAGCGACAGGCGCACGAGATTCTCGCCGATGCGCGCCGCGCGCGTCGCGTCGCTTTCGAGCGCCACGACTTCCGCGTCGGCGAGTTCGAGAATATGGCCGGTCTTGCCGCCGGGCGCCGCGCACGCGTCGAGCACGCGCATGCCGTCGCGCGCGCCGAGCCATTCGGCCGCGAGCTGCGCGCCGGCGTCCTGCACCGACACCACGCCGTCGGCGAAGCCCGGAATGCGGTCGACCGGCAGCGCCGACGCGAGCCGCACCGCATGCCGGCCGATCGCGACCGCTTCGATTCCGCTCGCACGCAGCGTGTCGAGATACGCATCGACGTTCGCGCGACGCGCGTTCACGCGCAGCGTCAGCGGCCCCTGGCGCTCGCCGGCCGCGAGGATCGCCTGCCACGCGTCGGGCCATGCGCGCTTCACCGCATCGACCCACCACGCACGGTAGTTCCAGCACGCAACCGGATCGTCCTGCATCGCCGCGACGAGTGCGTCGCGCTCGCGCAGGAAACGGCGCAGCACCGCGTTGACCATCCCCTTCGCGAACGCGAATTCGCGCCGCGCACCGATGACGGTGACGGCCTGGTCGACCACCGTGAACGCCGGGTACGCAGCTTCGTCAGGCGGGTCGAGCAGCAGCGCGAACGCGCCGGCGAGCACCGCGTGCACGTGCGCGGGCGGCGCCTTGCTGACGAACTTGCCGATCAGCCAGTCCGCGCTGCCGAGGCGACGCATCGTCCGGTAGGCGACGTCCTGCGTCGCGCCGCGTGCGAGCGCCTGCGCGCCGGACGGCATCTGCGCGAATACCGTCGACAGTGCCGCCGGCAACGCGGTGCCGCGTCGCACCGCATCGACCGCCTGCGCGGCCGCGTCGAGCGCGAAGCCGAGCGAATCGGGCGCCAGGTGCAGCGCAGCCAGGCGCGCCGGGCGGCCGGAAGAAGTCGGAGCGGAAGAACGGGGTCGTGTCATCGGTACGGAATCGGCAAGCAGGCGCGGCAAACAAATGCGGCAAACGGCGGGATCGCAGTCGCCGGATGGCCCGGCGATCCCAAACCGCGCATTGTAGCGTGCGACCATGCTGCCCCTTTGGCCCCTTTACGGCGAGCGCAAATGAAACACCCCGCAGCACGGCGCATGCGGGGTGGCAAGGGGGCCTCCGCGCGACATCAGCCGCGCGGTACACCGGAGGTCAATCGAAGCGGCCGGTGCGCGCCATCTCCATCAGGCGCGCGATGCGTTCCTCGGTGGCCGGGTGCGTCGAGAACAGGTTCTGCAGGCCGCCGCCGTGCAGCGGGTTCATGATCATCATCTGCGCGGTGGCCGGATGGGCCTCGGCCGCCTGGAACGGAATGCCCGCCGCATAGCGATGAATCTTGTCGAGCGCGGTGGCGAGCGACTGCGGATCGCCGGAAATCTGCGCGCCGCCGCGGTCGGCCTCGAACTCGCGGGCCCGCGAAATCGCCATCTGGATCAGGGCGCCCGCGATCGGCGCGAGCAGCGCGACCGCGATACCCGCGATCGGATTGGCCGGCCGGCCGTTCTCGTCGCGCCCGCCGAAGAACATCGCGAAGTTCGCGAGTGCCGAGATCGCACCCGCCATCGTCGCGGTGATCGTCGAGATCAGGATGTCGCGGTGCTTCACGTGCGCGAGCTCGTGCGCCATCACCCCGCGCATCTCGCGCTCCGACAACACGCGCAGGATACCCGTCGTCGCGGCGACCGCCGCGTGCTCGGGGTTGCGGCCCGTCGCGAACGCGTTCGGCGCATCCTCGTTGATCAGGTAGACGCGCGGCATCGGCAGGTTCGCGCGCGTGGCCAGCTCGCGCACCATCCGGTAGAACTGCGGCGCCGTGTTCTCGTCGACTTCCTGCGCGTTGTACATGCGCAGCACCATCTTGTCCGAGAACCAGTACGAGAAGAAATTCATGCCGAGCGCGAACAGCAGCGCGATCGTCATGCCGCGCGAGCCGCCGATCATCCCGCCGATCACGATGAACAGGGCCGTGATCGCGGCCATCAGCATCGCCGTTTTGACCCAATTGAACATACCCACTCCTTATCCGTCAGGGGACCGCCGCGCATCACAGGGCGCGGCGGAAAATTGTAAGCGATTTGTTAGATAAGGTCTTGCCGGAAAAATTCAATCTCAGCGTTGCGACGTTGCAAGACGAAGTCCGAGGCCGACGAACGCGCTGCCGACCGTGCGGTCGAGCCACTTCTTGACGCCCGGCTTGCCGGAAAAGCGCTGTGTGACGCTGCCCGCCACCCACGCGACCAGGCTCGTCCATACCGTGCTCATCGCGACGAACACCGCGCCGAGGGTCAGGAACGCCCATGCCTTGTGCGGACTGTCGGCCGAGACGAATTGCGGGAAGAACGACACGAAGAACAGCACGACCTTCGGATTCAGCACGTTGGTCCAGAAGCCCTGCATGAACAGCTGGCGCAGCGGCTTGGCGGCCGCGGCCTGCGCGGCTGCGGCGCCCGACGGCGCGGCGGCCTGCTTCGCGATGATCATCCGCACGCCGAGATAGATCAGGTAGGCGGCGCCGACCAGCTTGATCACCGTGAACGCGGTGGCCGACGCGGCCAGCAGCGCGGTCAGGCCGAACGCGCAGGCGAGCGCGTGAACGCAGCAGCCGGCCGAAATGCCGAACGCCGACATCAGCCCCGCGCCGCGCCCCTGCGCGACGCTGCGGCCGACGATGTAGGCCGTATCAGGGCCGGGCGTAATGTTCAGCAGGAAAACCGCGAACACGAAGAAGCCGAAATGGGTGATGCCGAACATGAAAACCTCGAAACCGGAGAGCGCAGGGAAATTCTACGCGCGCCTGCCGCACCGCGCGACTCGGCCGTCCGGCCAGTTGCGCCGGGCCGGCAGACCGGGTCGAATGGCACTCAGGCCGTGTCAGTCGACGTCGGGCAGCGCGAACCGCTGGCCCGCGGCGAGCGGCGAACCGGCGAGGAATTCGCGCGCGGGCAGCCGCTTGCCGCCCGGCTTCTGCAGCTGAGTGACGCGCAGCGCGCCGCTGCCGCATGCGACCACCACGCCTTCCGGCGCGGCTTCGACGATCGTGCCGGGCGCCTCGTTGGTCATCGTGCCGCGCGCCGCCACGGGCTCGGCCGCCCACAGCTTGATGGCCGCGCCGTCGAGTGTCGCGACGCCGCCCGGGAACGGATCGAATGCACGCACCTGGCGCGCGAGTACGTCGGCCGGCTTGCGCCAATCGAGCGCCGCTTCGTGCTTGCCGATCTTTTCCGCGTAGGTCACGCCGTCGGCGGGCTGCGGCGTCGCCGGCAGCGTGCCGTCGCGCTCGAGCCGAACGAGCGCGTCGACGATCAGCCGCGCGCCGTCGGCGGCGAGGCGGTCGTGCAGCGTCGCGGTCGTATCGTCGGGCGCGATCGCGATGCGCGCCTCCTCGATCATCGCGCCGGTGTCGAGGCCGACGTCCATCTGCATCAGCGTGACGCCCGTCTCGGCGTCGCCGGCCTCGATCGCCCGATGGATCGGCGCGGCGCCGCGCCAGCGCGGCAGCAGCGACGCGTGGATGTTGATGCAGCCCGCGCGCGGGATGTCGAGCACCTCCTGCGGCAGCAGCAGGCCGTACGCGGCCACCACCATCACGTCGTGCGGCGTCGTGCGCAGCAGTTCGATCGCGTCGGCCGCCTCCGCCGGGTACTTGCCGGCGCGACGCAGCGACGGCGGTTGCGCGACGGTCATCCCGTGCTCGACGGCGTAGCGCTTCACGGCACTGGCCTGGAGTTTCATCCCGCGGCCGGCCGGGCGATCGGGCTGGGTAAGCACGAGCGGCACCGGGAAACCGGCCTCGTGGATCGCGGCAAGGGCAGCCGCGGCGAATTCCGGCGTGCCGGCAAAAATCACGCGCAACGTATGGGTCATGACAGCGTTCGGGGTCGGGCTGGGTGCACGCGCATCACATCGCGCGTTCGAGTTTCTTCATCTTCGTCTTGATACGCGTCTGCTTGAGCGGCGACAGGTATTCGACGAACACGCGGCCCATCAGGTGATCCATCTCGTGCTGGACGCACACGGCGAGCAGGCCCTCGCAGTCGAGCTCGAACGTCTCGCCCTGCTCGTTGAGCGCACGCACGCGCACGTGGTCGGGACGCTCGACTTCGTCGTAGATGCCGGGCACCGAAAGGCAGCCTTCTTCATAAGTCTGCTTCGCGTCGCTCGACCACACGATTTCCGGGTTGATGAACGCGCGCAGCTCGTTCTTCTCCTCGGAGACGTCGATCACGATCACGCGCTCGTGCACGTCGACCTGCGTAGCCGCCAGGCCGATGCCGGGCGCCGCGTACATGGTCTCGGCCATGTCGGCGACGAGCTTGCGGATCCGGTCGTCGACCTTGTCGACGGGCTTCGCGACCTTGTGCAGCCGCTTGTCGGGGTAATGAAGAATATTGAGCAAAGCCATGGTGTTCGGTATTCGGTGGAGCGGCGTGCCGCATCGGCCATCCGGCCGGCTGGCGTCGCCGCCGGGATGCAATGAAGATGAGGCGGATGCGTGGCATATCAATGCCGCGGATCGCGCCTCCTGCAATCGGCCGGGCGTCTGCGCGCACGGCCCTGTCGAGTATTTCGGATGATGAAAATTTTATCATGGCGCCACGCGCTTCGCTGGCCGCCGCATTCGAGGGCCGCCTCATGTCGCCGCAAGCGCTGACGCCCGCCGCGCTGCGCGCATGGCTGCAGTTCGCGCATGCGCCCGGCCTCTCGCCTGCCGTGCTGCAACTGCTGCTCGCGGCATTCGGCTCGCCGGAGGCGTTGCTGCGCGCGTCCGACGAGGCGATCGCCACCGTGAGCAGCCCCGCCGCCGCGCAGGCCGTGCGCATGAGCGAGCGCGACGATCTCGATACGCGCACCGCCGCCGCGCTTGCGTGGCTCGACGGGCCGGGCAACGTGCTCGTCACGCTGAGCGATCCGGCCTACCCGCCGCGGCTGCGCGACCTGCACGATCCGCCGCCGCTGCTATATGTAAAGGGAGGGCTCGAGCTGCTGCACGCACGCGGCCTCGCCGTGGTCGGCAGTCGCCATGCGACGCCGCAAGGGCTCGCCGACGCCACGCAGTTCGCCCGCACGTTGTCCGACGCGGGCCTCACGATCGTCTCCGGCCTGGCGCTCGGGATCGACGGCGCCGCGCACCGTGGCGGGCTCGACGGCCGGTCGGGCACCGTCGCGGTGATCGCGACGGGCGCCGATCTCGTCTATCCGGCGCGGCACCGCGCGCTCGCCCACGAGATCGCCGCACGCGGCGCGATCGTGTCGGAATGGCCGCTCGGCACGCCGGCCCGCGCCGCGCATTTCCCGCAGCGCAACCGGCTGATCGCCGCGCTCGCGATCGGCGCGCTCGTCGTCGAGGCCGCCCCGCGCTCGGGCTCGCTGATCACCGCGCGGCTCGCGAACGAATTGGGGCGCGACGTGTTCGCGATACCCGGTTCGATCCACGCCCCGCTCGCGCAGGGCTGCCACGCGCTGATCCGCGACGGCGCGAAGCTCACCGCGGCGCCGCTCGACGTGCTCGAGGAATACGGGCTGGGCGAACCGGCGGCGCGCGCAACGAGCGGCGCAATGCGAGCCGGCAATCAGGGCTCGAACACCGACGCGCTCCGCGAACCTGAAACTGCCGGCATCGCGCAAGCGAATCGCACGGCGGCGACCACCGCACCGGCCTCAATCGAAGCCGCTCCACCAGGCAATCCGTCGGAACGAGCGGTGCTCGCCGCCCTGGGATACGGCCCCGTGACATACGAATGGCTGGCCGAACACAGCGGCCTGTCCGACGACGTGCTGCATGGCGCGCTGCTCGCGCTGGAACTGGCCGGCCGCGTCGCGAGCGTCGCCGGCGGCCGCTTCGCGCGGCTTGACGCAGCGCCCACCCCCTCCACGCGGGGCGTGCTACATTCCCCAGCATAGGGGCGGCCCGGCCGCCGACGCTACCCAAGGAATGCCATGCCCGCGCTGAATCTCGACACCGATGCCGATCGGATCGCCGAGCGCCTCGCCGATCCCGGCACGTTGCTGGTCGCCTGCCTGTGCGCCGAGTGGTGCGGCACGTGCCGCGACTACCGCACCGCCTTCGACCAGCTCGCCGACGCGCATCCGGACGCCTGCTTCGCCTGGATCGACATCGAAACCCATGCCGACCGGCTCGACGATCTCGACGTCGAGAACTTCCCGACCATCCTGATCGAGGATGCCCACACCGCGCGCTTCTTCGGCACGGTGCTGCCGCACGCGGCGATCGTCGAGCGCATGCTGTCCGACCTGAGCGCGGTGCCGGGTGCGCCGCACGCACCGAAATTGCGCGACGTCCTGAACGTCGAAGCCTGAATTCGCGGCCGGCCCGGCGGTTTTGCGCCCGTTTGCGCGCGCCGCCGCGTCGGACGCTTGCCGCCGTTGCGGCCCCCCTCTATGATGAGCCGCTTTTTACACGCCGAGCCGCCGTCGCTGCGGCGTGTGCTATAAAGCGGTCGTAAAAGGGACCCACAACCGGCGAACCCGGTCTACCAACACACACCTGTCATGTCCAAAGCACTGATCATTGCGGAAAAGCCTTCTGTCGCGAACGACATCGCACGCGCTTTGGGCGGCTTTACCAAGCATGACGAGTATTACGAGAGCGACGATTTCGTCCTTTCGTCCGCTGTCGGCCACCTGCTGGAAATCGCCGCCCCGGAAGAGTACGAGGTCAAGCGCGGGAAATGGAGCTTCGCGCATCTGCCCGTCATTCCCCCGCATTTCGACCTGAACCCGATCGCAAAAAGCGAGTCGCGCCTCAAGGTGCTCACGAAGCTGATGAAGCGCAAGGACGTCGACCGCCTGATCAACGCATGTGACGCGGGGCGCGAAGGCGAGCTGATTTTCCGCCTGATCGCGCAGCACGCGAAGGCCAAGCAGCCGGTCCAGCGCCTGTGGCTGCAATCGATGACGCCGCAGGCGATCCGCGACGGTTTCGCGAACCTGCGCAGCGACTCCGACATGCAGCCGCTCGCCGACGCCGCACGCTGCCGCTCGGAAGCCGACTGGCTCGTCGGGATCAACGGCACCCGCGCGATGACCGCGTTCAACAGCAAGGGCGGCGGCTTCTTCCTGACCACCGTCGGTCGCGTTCAGACGCCAACGTTGTCGATCGTCGTCGAACGCGAAGAGAAAATCCGCCGCTTCATCCCGCGCGACTACTGGGAAGTGAAAGCCGAATTCGCGTGCGCGGGCGGCTTCTACGAAGGCAAGTGGTTCGACCCGAAATTCAAGCGCGACGAATTCGATCCGGAAAAGCGCGATTCCCGCCTGTGGAGCCTGCCGGCCGCCGAAACGATCGTCGCCGCCTGCCGCGACCAGGTCGGCACGGTGTCCGAGGAATCGAAGCCGTCGACGCAGCTGTCGCCGCTGCTGTTCGACCTGACGAGCCTGCAGCGCGAGGCGAACAGCCGCTTCGGCTTCTCCGCGAAGAACACGCTCGGCCTCGCCCAGGCGCTGTATGAAAAGCACAAGGTGCTGACCTACCCGCGTACCGACGCGCGCGCGCTGCCGGAAGACTACCTGTCGACGGTCCAGTCCACGCTCGAGATGCTCAAGGAGAGCCACAACTACCTGCCGCATGCCAAGCAGGTGCTCGACAAGGGCTGGGTGAAGCCGAACAAGCGGATCTTCGACAACTCGAAGATCAGCGATCACTTTGCCATCATCCCGACGCTGCAGGCGCCGAAGTCGCTGTCCGAGCCGGAGCAGAAGCTGTACGACATGGTCGTGAAGCGCTTCCTCGCGGTGTTCTTCCCGGCCGCCGAATTCCGCGTGACGACGCGCATCACCGAAGTCGCCGGCCATCACTTCAAGACCGAAGGCAAGGTGCTCGTCGAACCGGGCTGGCTGCAGGTGTACGGCCGCGACGCCGAAGGCGCGGACGCGAACCTCGTGCCGGTGCAGAAGGACGAGAAGGTGAAAACGGACGAAATCGCCGCCGTCGCGCTCGTGACCAAGCCGCCCGCACGCTACTCGGAAGCGACGCTGCTGTCCGCGATGGAAGGCGCCGGCAAGCTGGTCGAGGACGACGAGTTGCGCGAGGCGATGGCCGCGAAAGGTCTCGGCACGCCGGCGACGCGCGCGGCGATCATCGAAGGCCTGCTCGGCGAGAAGTACCTGCTGCGCGAGGGCCGCGAACTGATCCCGACCGCAAAGGCATTCCAGCTGATGACGCTGCTGCGCGGCCTCGGCGTGAAGGAACTCACCGCGCCCGAGCTCACCGGCGAATGGGAATACAAGCTGTCGCAGATGGAGCGCGGCAATCTCGGCCGCGACGCGTTCATGCAGGAAATCGCCCGCATGACGCAGCAGATCGTCAAGCGCGCGAAGGAATACGATTCCGACACGATCCCCGGCGACTACGCGACGCTCGAGACGCCGTGCCCGAACTGCGGCGGCCAGGTGAAGGAAAACTACCGCCGCTTCGCGTGCACGAAGTGCGACTTCTCGATCTCGAAGATCCCGGGCAGCCGGCAGTTCGAGATTCCGGAAGTCGAGGAGCTGCTGCAGAAGAAGGAAATCGGGCCGCTGTCCGGGTTCCGCAGCAAGATGGGCCGCCCGTTCTCGGCGATCCTCAAGCTGTCCTTCGACGACGAGACGAAGAACTACAAGCTCGAGTTCGATTTCGGCCAGGACCAGGGCGGCGAGGAAGGCGAAGCGCCCGACTTCTCCGCGCAGGAACCGGTCGGCGCGTGCCCGAAGTGCAAGGGCCGCGTGTTCGAGCACGGGATGAGCTATGTGTGCGAGCACTCGGTCGCGAACCCGAAGACCTGCGACTTCCGCTCGGGCAAGGTGATCCTGCAACAGGAAATCACGCGCGAGCAGATGGGCAAGCTGCTGGCCGACGGCCGCACGGATCTGCTGCCGAACTTCAAGTCGTCGCGCACCGGCCGCAACTTCAAGGCGTTCCTCGTGAAGCAGCCGGACGGCAAGATCGGTTTCGAGTTCGAGAAGAAGGAGCCGAAAGCCGCCGCCGCGAAGAAGACGGCCAAATCGGCGACGAAGGACGCCGAAACCGTGACGGAAGGCGCCGAGGAGAAACCGGCACCGGCCCGCAAGACCGCCGCCCGCAAAACCACGGCGCGCAAGACGGGTTCGTGACGGCCCGGCCGCCGGGCGGCGCGTCCGGCGCCGGCACGCAGCCATAAAAAAACGCGGATCGAACGATCCGCGTTTTTTCTTTGTGCCGGCTGGGGCGCTGCCGGGCCTGGGCCGCCGAGCCGTTACAGCGGCGACGGCACCGCCACGCGCGTGCGCGGCGAACGCGCCAGACGCGGCTGCAGGTTCGGATCGGTCGATTCGGGCTGCTCGGCACGCATCTCGACGCCGATCGGCGGCAGCGTCGCGCCCTGCGCGGCCCACTGTTCGCCCATCATCGCGTCGGTCGAATGGCTGAAATGCTCGACGAGATGGTCGATGAACGTGCGCACCTTCGCCGGCAGATGGCGCCGGCTCGGGTAGGCGATGTTGATCTCGACCTGCGGCAGCCGGAAATCCGGCAGCAGCCGCACGAGCGCGCCGCGCGCGATGTCGCTGCCGATCAGGTAGCTCGGCAGGATCGCGACCCCCATCCCGAGCAACGCGAACTGGCGCAGCATCGCGGTGTTGTTCGCGACGATCACGTTGGTCGGGCGCACGCGCACTTCGCCGTCCGGCCCCGTGAACACGCGCTCGTCGCCCCAGTATTCGGTCGGCAGGCTCAGCGCCGGATGCTCGGCGAGCTGTTCCGGATGCGTCGGCACGCCGTGCTTCTCGAGATAGCTCGGCGTCGCGCACACGGTCATGCAGCCGGTGGTCAGGCGCCGCGTGACGATGCTCGCGCTGCGCATCTGGCGCGTGACGACGATGCCGACGTCGAAGCCTTCCTCGACGAGATCGACCTGCCGGTCGACCAGCGTGAGATCCGGCACCACCTTCGGGAAATTCTCCGTGTACGACTGCAGCACGGGCGCGAGGTTGTGCAGGCCGAACACGACCGGCGCAACGATGCGCAGCGTGCCGACCGGCTCGTGATTGCGTGCGACGACCATCTGCTCGACATCCTCGAGCTCGTCGAGGATCTGGCGGGCACGCTCCAGATAGACCTGACCCGACTCCGTCAGGGAGAGGCTGCGCGTGGTGCGGTTAAGCAAACGCGTGCCGAGCCGGCCTTCCAGATCGGCGACGTGGCGCGTCGCGACCGCGTTGGAGATATCCATTGCGCTCGCGGCCCGCGCGAAACTGCCGAGATCTGCAACCTTGACGAACACGCGCATCGACTGCAAATGATCCATAAACGACTCCTGCCGCTGTTACAACTTCAAAAAGATGAAGCAAATGCGTAATTCTCCTACGACAGCGGAAATGATGCAGAGTTGCTCAACAAGGGGCCGGTTGACGATAAAAATAGTCAAAAATCCTCGCCTTCCGCGGATAGTTGATCCAATTATTCTGCTTGGAGCAACAATTGGGTGAACCTCGTCGAGGAAGTGGCCGAATCAGGAAGGACCTATTTGATGCGACACAACAGCGCACCCCGTCGCACGGCGCAGGAGCGGCGCCGGGTGTGGCCGGCGCCGATTGCGGCGGAGCGTAACAACCTGTTAAAAAGACACCACGAAGGCGGCCGACGTTGCATCATGTCGGCCCCGGCCGGGCGGGACGGGCGCGCAACGTGCGCCACCGCCACGGCCGCTTTCAACGCGCGACACCCCGTTCACCATGAAAATTGCCATCCTCGACGACTACCAGGACGCCGTCCGCAAGCTGAACTGCTTCGAGATGCTCGCCGGCCACGACGTAAAGGTCTTCAACAATACGGTGCGCGGCCTGGGACAGCTCGCCAGCCGTCTGGCGGAAGTCGAGGCGCTCGTGCTGATTCGTGAACGGACCCCGATTACCTCGCAGCTGCTGTCGAAGCTGCCGAACCTGCGCATGATCAGCCAGACCGGCCGCGTGTCGAGCCACATCGATCTCGACGCGTGTACCGACCGCGGCATCGCGGTGCTAGAAGGCACCGGTTCGCCGGTCGCGCCGGCCGAGCTGACCTGGGCGCTCGTGATGGCCGCCCAGCGCCGCATTCCGCAATACGTCGCGAACCTGAAGCAAGGCGCGTGGCAGCAGTCGGGCCTGAAGACGTCGGCGCTGCCGCCGAACTTCGGCCTCGGCCAAGTGCTGCGCGGCCAGACGCTCGGCATCTGGGGCTACGGGAAGATCGGCCGGCTCGTCGCCGGTTACGGCAAGGCGTTCGGGATGAACGTGCTGGTATGGGGCCGCGAGCATTCGCTCGAAGCCGCACGCGCCGACGGCTACACGGCCGCCGCCAGCCGCGAAGCGCTGTTCGAGCAGAGCGACGTGCTGTCGCTGCACCTGCGCCTGCATGACGACACGCGCGGCATCGTGAAGCAGGAAGACCTGATGCGGATGAAGCCGACGTCGCTGCTCGTCAATACGAGCCGCGCCGAGCTGCTCGAGGAAAACGCGCTCGTCAACGCGCTGTCGCACAACCGTCCGGGGATGGTCGCGATCGACGTGTTCGAAAGCGAGCCGATCCTGCAGGGCTACAGCCTGCTGCGGATGGAAAACGTGATCTGCACGCCGCACATCGGCTACGTCGAACGCGAAAGCTACGAACTGTATTTCAGCGCCGCATTCCGCAACATTCTCGCGTTCGACGACGGCGACATGTCGAGCGTCGCCAACCCGGAAGCGCTGATGCCGATCCGCAAGCGCTGATCGCACGGGCCGCGCGCGCCGCGCGGCCCCACCGTTTCATTCCCCGCTCGTCAGGCGGCCACGCGGCCGCCCGTCATCGCGCCGACGCGCGCAAGGAAGTGCTCGCCGTCGCGCCGTCCGAGATCGTACGCATGCCGCATCTGCGACGGGCTCGTGTAGTCCCAGCTAGAAATCGGTACCTTGCTCGACGGCTGCACATACAACCGCCGCTGGTCGCCATGCGCGACCGTGAACATCTGCGGACGCGGATACAGCCGGGTGACGAGCACCAGCACGTCGCCCGGCGACGGATCGAGCGCATCGACCGGCACGTTGTCGACCATCCCGCCGTCGAGCACCGGCCGGCCGCCACGCCGCAGCACCGGCGTGAACGGCGGCGTGCAGGACGACTGCAGGATCAGGTCGGCGAGCTCGTCGACTTGCGTGCAGGCCTGCGCCCGCACGAATTCGGGCCGGAAACCGAGCGTGCGCCCGAGCGTCGGGTGCAGCGTCTTGCGCACGTACTTCTCGATGTTGTATGCGACGAGGCCGGCCGCGACGGCGCTGCGCGCGCCGAGCCAGCGCGGCACGTGCGACACGCCGATGCGGATCTCCGGCGCCGTGGCGAGCTTCGCGAACGGCTCGCCGTAAATGTCGAGCAGCGCCTGACGATAGATCCGGTAATGCGGAAACACGGGCTCGCGCCCGAACAGGTTGCCCCAGTACGCATTCTTCCGGTTGTGGCGCAGCGCTTCTTCGTAATAGCGCATCACCCACGCGGCGTCGCGTGTATACAGCATGCACGCGGTGGCCGCGCCGGCCGAGATGCCGGTGATCACGCGCGGGCGCAGGTCGAGGGCCGGCCGCGCGACGTCCCAGAAGCCGGCCTGCCACCAGCAGCGATTGCCGCCGCCCGCGAATACGATCTGGTCGAACATCGCGCCGCTCAGTTGACGAGCGCGTAGGTCGACGTCGCGTGAACGGCCATCTTGCCGTCCTCGTCGAACAGCTCGACTTCGCCGAACACGAGGTTGCGGCCCATCCGCAGCACGCGCGCGGTGACGAGCACGTCGCCCTTGCGCACGGGACGCATGAAGTTCGTGTTCAGCGACACCGTCGTCATCGGCCGGAATTCGCCGAGCGCCGACGAGATCGCGACCACCATCGCGGTGTCGGCGGCCGCCGTGAACACCTGGCCGCAGATGATGCCGCCCGAATGGCGGAACTCGCCGGAAAACGGCAGGCGCAGCGTGACGCTGTCATCGCCGATCGACACGGGGACCAGACCCAGCGAGCGGACCCACGGGGCCAGCAGGCGATCCAGCAATTCGCGGACTGCGTTTTCGTCCATCTTCGGATGTCCAGAAAACGTTGCGCGACCGCCGCGCAACGCGTGTGGCGTCATCATACCGGGAGCGCGCAAACTGCGATCGCTCGTTACCGCGCTGACAGCCGCGGTTGTCTTGACGAAATATTTTCAGGAAATTTGCACAAAGGGCTTGCCATGTCCTGAAAACCCCGGCATAATCTTTCTTCTGTTGGGGGCGTTAGCTCAGTTGGTAGAGCAGCGGACTCTTAATCCGTAGGTCGAGTGTTCGAGTCACTCACGCCCCACCAAAGAATTCAAGGGCTTAGCGAATGCTAAGCCCTTTTTCTTTGCCCGAAATCCGGCAAAGGTTCAACAAAGGTTCAACGGCCCAAAAATACCCCTTCAAAGGGTCAACGGGTTCAACCAAACCCGCATCCTGACTCCCGCCTTTCGGACACGCACATGTCCTGCCCGCTTGCTCCTATCTGGCGCGCGAGTCAATAGCTGTCCATCCGCGTCCAGTGCCGCCTATTTAAGGCCACTTACATTAGCCCCCCCGTTAATTAAGTCAGGCGTCCATTGTTTAATTAGCATCCGACGGCGATAATCCGCCCATGACTGATGAAACGACGACACATTCCCGACTCGGTCGCTTTGTGCAGACTACCGTCGGCGGGGAGACCATACGTGCCTTCGTCCCGCCACGCCTGCCTCCCGAACCGCCCATCGATGTCATGAGCCTGCTGGACAAGCTAAGTCTTGCCGAGCGCGCGCTGGGGCGACTGGACGGCATCACAATGCTTCTCCCCCGCCAAGAGCTCTTCCTCTACATGTACGTACGTAAGGAAGCCGTTTTGTCGTCGCAGATCGAAGGTACGCAGTCCACCCTAACGGATCTTCTGCGCTTCGAGACTGAGGCGCAGGCTGGTCAACCGGTCGACGATATCCGCGAAGTCTCGAACTACGTGGACGCGATGATGTACGGTCTGGACAGGCTGCGTGATCTACCCCTGTCACTTCGCCTGATTCGCGAGATGCACGCCCGCCTGTTGCAAGGTGGTCGTGGCGGGACCAAGAGCCCAGGGGAATTCAGGAGATCACAGAACTGGATTGGCGGTACCCGCCCGGGAAATGCGCTGTACGTGCCCCCACCAGTCAACGAATTGAGCCACTGCCTGGATGCGCTCGAAAAATTTATGCACGATGAAGGCACACGTCTACCCGCACTTATCAGGGCCGGACTCCTCCATGTACAGTTCGAGACCATTCATCCGTTCCTTGATGGCAATGGCCGGATCGGTCGCCTGCTTGTTACTCTTTACCTCAACGTCCACGGGGTGTTGCGGTCCCCGCTGCTATATCTCAGCCTGTATCTCAAGACACATCGCGCGGATTACTACCGGCTCCTTCAGGAAGTTCGCGAACGCGGGGCCTGGGAACCTTGGCTCGAGTTTTTCCTCACCGGCGTTGCGGAAACGGCTAATCAGGCATTCGAAGCCGCTACACGGATCGTCAGCCTGTTCAAGGAAGATCGGGAACGCATCACGACCGAAAGCGACCGTGCGGGATCGGCGCTACGCGTTCATGATCTCCTGCAGGAAAATCCGTTCCTTACCGCAAACATTCTCGTTGATCGTACGGGGCTATCGGCCCCGACCATCAACGCTGCACTTGCCGATCTCGAGCGGCTTGGCGTTGTGGAGGAAGTGACCGGTCGGCGACGCGGGCGCGTGTTCGGTTATCGCCGGTATCTCGCCATTCTCGGCGAGGGTACTGATCCCCTCCCCGCGCCCAACGCGACCGCCGACTAGGTCGCCCTGCGGCCAAACTGGCTACACAAGCTTGGGCTTCGGTCGCTGGCGTCTGCGGCCCCTTTCGTAATAGGTCGGCGATCTTGATCAGTTCCTCGCCTTCTGCCTCCACGGCGACGATGCTCGTGGAATGACGCGTCGCCGTGACCTTCGCATACTGGAAAAGAAGCTCGAAGGCCTCGATTGCCATCAGCCCCTTTTTTCCGGGGGACACCTCAAATGGCAGCTAGCTAAGTAGGCTGTCGCCGCCGCGGGCGACGGGATCAATTGTCACGGACGGAATAACAGTTGTGCGGGCTTGATCTTGACACTGATCGCGGCCGACGGGCAGCCAGCCAGCGCGACCAGCGCCGGGCACGCCAGCAGCAGGAGTGCGCTGCGGAACCGCGGGCAGGAAGGCCGCGCGGCTGACTCCGGCAGTGACAATCGGGACATAGCGCAGAACAGGCGACAAAGGCGAGTTGGGACGCATGGCCCTTGGTGAAGCGCGCCCATGATGGTGCCCTCTGGATTGCTTTTCGTGCGGCTTCGCACTACGCATCTAGGCGTTTGCGGCACGCATCTGCGGGCAAGCTATCTGGGGTGATTGCCCGCGCCCGTGCGTCCACGCACGGGCGGCACCGGAGCAGTACACCCCGGTACGCCTTTCAGCGGCGGGTTTGTGCCACCCTGTAGTGATCGATTTTCAAAGTGCGGCTGGCGCCACAGTCGTGCTACTACGTGGCAACGTTTGTGCGACTGACGTCGGGCCAGATGTCGCACGTGTCCCAGCCCGGCCAGTTCCAGACGTTCATCATCCGGACAGCGGAGACGTTCAAACGGCTGGCCGCTGCCGAAACGGGCCGTTCTTAGTTGGCTACCCACACCTCCTGACGGCGCCTCATGCCCTTCCCTTTATTGATCTTCCGCCACCGCTCGGGTATCCGGGAAACTCGTGTAGCCGGTCAGGTAGTAACAGTTCGCCCCCGCTTTTCGCTTCCGAAAGCCTGCCCCCGAACCGGGATCGATCCGGGCCAGAAATTGTGTAGCCACCAGGAGTGCATTCGCTGCGGGAATGTTGCGTTCAGAAACGCCGGTTTTTTCAAAAATCGTCTCGAACGCGGCCTCCGAGTACAGGTGACTCCGGTCGCGGATGAACGCGTAGTAGTAGTAGAGCTTGAGCGCGTCCAGCTCGCACCGGCTGCGAAGGTGCATCTGTACCAGCGGTCGGAAACTGTCGCCACCGCCGGAAACCAGCGCTTTCCCGGGCAGCTTGGCAAATTGCCTGTGTGACGATCCAAGCAGCGCATAGTCACTCGCCCTGGCGTTTCCCAGACGTTCGATCATCCGTTTCTCGACGAGGACCGACAGCCCGTTTGAGACCAGTTTTCTTGACAGCCCCGCCATCACCTCAAAATCGTCGTAGGTGAGATGTGCAACCGTATCCTCGGCGGGAGACAGCGAAGGATCGGCTGGCACCCTAGTCACCAGGTCTTTGAGCTGATGTTTTGCCTCGGAGGCGAGGTGACAGATGACGAAATACAGCATCAGCGCCGCCGTGCCCGCCGCCCTCTCCGTGCGCCACGTAAAGCTCTTGAGCCGTTCGTCCCCGCACCAATCGACGGGCATCTTTGACCACGGTTTCACCTTCATCCCTTGCTCCCATGCGTCACCATGAGTCCAATCACCACCAGCGCAATGATGATGGCGATGATCTGCAACAGCGGCATAAGGGCGGCGGACTTGTCCGCCAGGAGTTCAATGGATTCAGCAATCGTTTTGATTAGTTCGCTCATGGGAGCCTCAACCGGAACTGGGACACACAGCGAATTTTTAACTATCCCACAAACTTCTTTCTAGATGGAGGTGCACGCAATATACATTCGATTCCTTTATAAGTAGTTGAAATTAAAAAAATAATTCATATTTTATCTAGTTTATAGGCCCACCGAGTTAGTTCACGAACGCCCAGTTTTCCTCCGTCCGGGCCCGTTCCGGGGGCGTCAGCCCCCTTCAGGGCATGGACCCTGCCTCGCGCGCCCGAATGCCATGCATTCAGACTATTGACATGGTTATGCGATTGTGATAGTGTTCCCCCAATCCTTTCGAGACTGTCACTTCGCTGTGAGTCTCCAAGGGTGTCCGAGTGGTTTATGGTGCCAGCCTGCGAAGCTGGTACAGGTGAAAGCCTGTCGTGGGTTCGAATCCCATCCCTTCCGCAAAGGGCCCTGTCAAGTGAGCATTTTGTGTTCTCCTGACAGGGCCCTTTGCGGTTTACTCCTCCCGAACCTTCCATGTACGTGTCTTGGCCAGCCCGAATACCTCGAAAGTGCCGGCCGCGCAGTCGCGTTCCAGTTTTTCGATGTGCGTGAGGCGTATTCAGCCGAAAAACCCGCGCTCCGTGAGCGGCGAACCGGTAACATGAACCCGGACCTCCCGCTTTCCCGTGACGGTCGCATTCAGCAGCGTGAGCAGACTGCCGTCCTTGCTGAGGATACTGAAAATGAGCAATGCTAAACGCAAGGCCGAGGCGAGAGCCGAAGCGCTGCGCGTGGCCGGCGAAGAGCTGGGCATCGACACAGCGAGTGCGGACGATGAAGCGCTTGATCTGCTGCTAGATTGCGGCGCGGACCACCTGCGGGACTGGAACATCCCCGTCCCCGAGAATTGGCTGGGAGGCGCGAGCGCGTCGTAACACGACAGTGCATAGAACCCGGCTCACGCGAGCCGGTTTTTTTACGCTACCCTACTTTCCTTGACGTTGTGCGCCCCGTCCTATCGTTCGGTTAGCGGCGTGGCGGTCAATGGCTTAAAAATGCCGCATGTCGCGCAATCCGTTTACGCTGGTCGACGCCGACTGGCCCTTATACCCCATAAGCGCCGCTTTGGTCAGACGGGATCGAACGACCGTAACGGGTCGACCTCGGGCTGCCGCATCAGGTAGTAAGCCGACCACTTCGAGCCGTTCGCATCGGCAATTCGAAAGATTGTCACCATTGGCACATGTTGCGTACCTTCGCGTCCCCGGATACTGGATGCGGCAACGTGAACGGCATATCCGAACAGTCGGAAACACGCCTAAAAGCGAACAACGACGCGAGCGGCCGGTCGTTGCGCCCGTGTCCATGCCCAGCCCAGTCCATATAACATCGCGCCCATCGCGCCGACGAAGAAGCCGACCGGCCAGTCCGACACATACGACAGTGCGATGGCAACCCAGACGGTCACGAGCGAAAACACGACAGAAAGGAATACCGCAGGTCCTGGACGGCTACAGCACGACCGGGCGGCACACGCCGGCCCCACCATCAGACTGAACACCAGCAGGGCACCCACTACGGGCAATGCCATGGCTGTGGCGAGCGCCAGGATAGCGAGAAACGCGAATTCGACCCACTGGCTCGATACCCCCTGCGCCTCGATCAGTTCGGCCGACACCGAGCCGAGCAGCAGCGGACGGAACAGCAACGCGACGAGCACCAGACACGCCGCGCTGATCAGTGCGACTGCCAGCAGATCGCTGTCGCTCACGCCCAGTACTTCACCGAAGAGCAGCGCATAGACCGCCTGCGAGTACTCGGTTGTCGTGCTTAAAAATAGCGCGCCGAGACCCAGCAGCATCATAAGACACAGGGCTGTCGCCACCTCATGCCGGCCGCGGCGCCCCAGCCAGGCGATGCCCACGACACCAGCAGCAGCGGCCATGACCAGGCCCACGAGTGGATTGACGCCCAGCAGGCTCGCCGCCGCCGCGCCCGGAAACGTACCGAGCGGCAACGCATGCGCTGCGAACGACGCGCCCCTGACCACCACGAAGAAGCCAACGCAGCCCGCGACCACAGCCACGATCGTCGCCACGAGCCAGGTATTGATCATGAAGCTCGCGAACATCGTCAGACCTCCGCCTGTGAGGGCGCGCCGAACCCGGTGTTCACGTCCCGGCCGCGCCCGGTGTTCCGCGTCCACCAGCCAGCGGCGACATAGAACACAAAAATGAGTGTGACCACAAAGAAGCTCACCGGCCAGCCGTGGCCCGGCGTCCAGTAGTAGCTGTCCCAAGCGAGCAGGATGCCAAGCCAGGTCACGAGCAGCCCGATCAGCGCGGACAGGAGGACCGCCCATCCCGGGCGCTTCACCATGCGCAGCGCAATCGCTGCCGGTCCGATCAGCAGCGCGGTCGACAGGATGGCACCCACCGTAATGGCGGAGAGCGAAACCGCCAGTGCCAGGGCGAGCAGATGCAGCAGGCTCACGAGCCGTACATGGACGCCCTGGACAGCAGCGAGTTCGGGATCGACTGAACTTAGCAGCAACGGGCGGTAGAGCGCTGCAATCAGGATCAGCGAACCGGCCCCGACGGCAAGCGCCGGCGCGATGATTGACGCGGGAATGGCAAACATCGAACCGAACATCACCGTGATGGCGGCACCCGTCGTGCTGTGCGAGGTGACATCGAGATACAGGAAGAGCGCAGTCAGCCCCAGCCCCGCACCGAGCACGACGCCGGTCACGAGATCGCGCTCACGCGCCCGCCGGATCCGTACCAGCTCCATACCCGTGGCCGCCAGCACCGCCATGACGAGAAAACCCAGCAGCGGATTGACGCCCAGCAGGAACGATGCCGCGCCGCCTGCGCTACTCACATCCGCGAGCGCATGCCCGGCAAAGGACTGCCCCCGCATCACCGTAAAGACACCGATCACGGCCGACACGAGCGCCGCACCGCCGCCCACTACGATCGCCGTATGCACGGGACCGCTCGTCAGGAAACCTGGCCCGACAATCGATGTGAAGAAAATGTCCGCGACCGTCATGGAATCCGCGCCACATGAACGGGATCGTGCGGGTGCTGCGCACGGCTTTTATCCGGACTGCCCGCTGCGATGACGAGCACACGGCCATGCACCCGGACGACATCGATGTGGTAGCCGTACAGCCTGCCCAGCACCTCGCTGCGCACCACCTCCTGCGTGGACCCGCTCGCCGCATGTCCGTTGGCGAGATACACGATGCGGTCCATCACCGGCAGCAGCGGGTTCATGTCGTGAGCCGACAGCAGCACGGCAATCCCCTGTTCCACGCACAACCGGTGCAGCAGCCCGACAATGCCCGCGACGCTGCGCACGTCGAGGCTGGCAAGCGGCTCGTCAAGCAGCAGCAGGCGCGGTTTGCGAATCAGCGCATGTCCGATCAGTACCCGCTGCTGCTGGCCACCGGAGAGGTCGCCCATACGCTGGTCGGCGAAGGACTGGGCCTCCACCGCCTGCAGTGTTGACTCGACTGCCTCGCGGCGCCTGCGCGAAGGCAGCGGCAGCCCGATACGTCGCCCGTCAAGGCCCAGGGCAACCAGGTCGCGGGCCCGCAGCGGCAGGTACGGGTCCAGCACGATCTGCTGCGGCACATAGCCGATGGATGCCCGACCGCCCGCTCCGTTGATGCGGATACGGCCCGCATCGGGCTTCTGGAATCCGAGGATCGTGCGCAGGAGGGTCGTCTTGCCCGATCCATTCGACCCGATCAGCCCGCAGAACTGGCCCGCCTCCATGGTAAAACCCACGCCATGCAGAACGGTATGCCCGGGGAACGAGACACTCACACCCTCGACAACCAGCACCTCACTCCCGTGACACATGCCGTTATTTCCCTGCGTGCAGCACTTCGGTCGACCCCTTGCCTGTCACAGCCCTGTCGAGGGCGTTGACCTCAGCCACCATCCACGACTGGTACGTGAAGCCCGGTGTCGGCATGGTCTCGTAGACACCCACGACCGGGATGCCATTCTTCTTCGCCAGCGCAAGGAACGACTGCGTGAGTGCATCCGTGACCTGCTGGTTATAGACGAACACCTTCACCTTGTGGTCCGTGAACAGGGCGTTCTGCTTCGTCACGTCCTGCGGCGACGGGTCGGTGCCGTTCATGATGGCCGCCTGCATGCTGTAGGGCGTCTGGATGTCGATGCCTGCCGCCTCCAGCATGTAGTCCGCAACGGGCTCCGTCACGGCAACGGGAGTACCCGCGTGATGGGCCTTGAACGCAGCAATCGCCGCAAGCCAGGGCTTGAGCGACGCATCGAACTTCTTCGCGTTGGCCTGGAAGTAGCCCGCCTGCGCTGGATCCAGCGCGGCAAGGTCCGCCGCAATCTCCTTTGCGACGGCCGGCATCGTCTTCGGGTCGTACCACAGATGCGGGTTCGGCGTGCTGTCGGACAGACCGAGCAGGTGCTGGACGTCGATCACCTTGCGTCTGGCATTCGGTGCCGCTGCGATGATCTTGTCGGCCCAGGCGTCGTATCCGACGCCGTTCTTGACCACAAGGTCAGCGGACGCGATTTCGCCTGCTACCTTCGGGTTGACCTCGAACGTATGCGGATCGGTGTTCGGATCCGTCTCGATCGCCGTCACCTGGACGTACTGGCCACCAATCTGCGAAATGACATCCGCATATTCGTTCTCGACGCCGATCGCCTTGATCACGGCCGGGGCCGCCGACGCCGTGTTGACACAGCCAAGAAGTACGGCTGCAGCGATCACCGCGTGGGAAAGGGCCGGTATCCGGGCCTTCGCCGCAGTCGCGTGCAACAGGTGACGCCGGGTCATATTCGCATCGATCTCGTGGTTTTCTTTCATCTGGTTTTCCTTTCGTCAGGGGTTATGGCCACCTAAATGAAATGATATAACATTACATATACAGAGAACACTTTTTAACTCTCACGAGTCCAGGAGCTACCATGCAAGCCCCCGCCGAACTGTCGCGTATCCCCGTCACCATCCTCACCGGTTTCCTGGGTGCCGGCAAAACCACCCTGCTCAACCGGATTCTTACCGAGCACCATGGTGGCCGGGTTGCCGTCATCGAGAACGAATTCGGCGAAGCCGGCATCGACAACGAACTGCTGGTCCAGGACGGCAACGAGCAGATCATCGAGATGAACAACGGCTGCATCTGCTGCACCGTGCGCGGCGACCTCGTGCGGATCCTCTCGACGCTTGCGGCCCGGCGGGACGCGGGTGAACTCGGCTTCGACCGTGTGATTGTGGAGACCACGGGTCTTGCCGATCCCGCACCCGTTGCCCAGACTTTCTTCGCCGACGAGGCCGTGCAGGAGCGGTACCTGCTCGACGCCATCGTCACCGTCGTTGACGCCCGCCACGGTGCCGACCAGCTCGACGAGCATCATGAAGCCCAGGAACAGGTCGGGTTCGCCGACCGTATCCTGGTCTCGAAAGCGGACCTCGCCGGCGAAGCCCAAACCCAGGCGCTGATGCAGCGGCTGCGACAGATGAACCCGCGCGCGCCCATCCGCGAGTCACACTTTGGCAAGACCGATCTCACCCAGCTGCTGGACACCCGCAGTTTCGACCTCGATGCGATCGTCGAGATCGAGCCGGACTTCCTGCAGGACGTTTCGCACACGCACGATGACGACGTGACGTCGTTCGTCTACCGCAACACCGCGCCGCTCGACCAGGAAAAACTCGAAGCCTTCTTCAGCACCATCGTGACGATCTACGGTACGTCGATGCTGCGCTACAAGGGCGTGCTGAACGTCGCGGGGGCCGACCGGCGCCTTGTCTTCCAGGGCGTCCACATGATCTTCGGCGCCGACCTGGGCACACCGTGGCGGGCGGACGAGCGCCGCGAAACGAAGATCGTTTTCATCGGCAAACAGCTCCCGGTAGAAGTCTTCAAGGCGGGGCTCGACGGTTGCGTGTAGATCGGACGGCTCGCCGGGAGACCGGTGGTCCATCGGTCATGCGGGTAGCGTGCCAGCCAACAGACCTTAAGCCCGCGCACTCCGTATCAGCGAGACGAGGCATGCGCCACAGGGGAGCGAGGTGATGATACTGATCCGCAAACCGTCAAGGGCGGCCAGCATGCGCATCCTGATATCTCGCCAGACCGGCCGCGCACCGTCCGTCGGGCAGCTTCCCAAGGCCGGGATGCCTTCGTCGGTTTCGCTCCACGTCCCGTTGGCCGTCCGAACGATGACCCGAAGTCGCTGCGCGGGTCAGGGCTCCGAAAAAGTTGTCCACCAGGTCTTATTTCGGGATGCAGTCTGAACGGATCGCTGAGCTCGGCCGTGTCGTCCAACGCTGAATAGGCCCACTATCGTTTACAGCTTTCATCATATAGATGTAAACGTAGTAGCAGTTAACAAGGCCGCCTTTATTATGTGGAAAACCGCGAATAATCGCTGTGAATCAAGGTTTTAGGAACTTTAGAACTCTGAGGATTCTTTGGGAACATCGAACATGAGCCAAGGATAAGTTTACGGGGCGCAGAACAAACGACAGGTTATGCAGATTCCGCCCACAGTTAGCCAAGGTGATGTACAGGAGTTAGCCACAACCATCTGTGGATAACCTCCACGTCCTGTCGACTGATTGCCGGCATGGTTTCCGCTGAGAAAGATGGTGTGTGGTCATCGCTACACGTTGACGTCCTGGTCGCGCCTGCCGTCATCAGTCAGACCCAAGCCACCCTTGCTGTCAACGGGGTGGCTCACGCGACGAGACGCACGGATGCCGGACCTTCCTGGCGGCGACGACGCAGGCTCGGGACGGAAGGCGTTTCACCCGGCAGGTGATGAGGACTGTGCCGATCCTGCGACATGAGCACGTCATGAGCGCAGACCGCCGTCCTGACTTCGTGCAGCCACGGCAAGGACGGATTGCCTGTAGGATGCACGTATGGAAAAGCACGACGGCGAGCTACGAGGTGGGGAGTGGACTTACCGAGCTGAAACAAATTAATCAAAAGTCCGCGCTTCGAAAGACACGCGATCGTGCGGATTCTATGGGGCAGCGCTTGCGCTGCCCCGTTTCGCACATCGTGAGATTTTCAGCGAGCCGTGACCGGAGTGAAAATGACTGACACGTCCAGATCCCGGTGCGCGCCGTTCGCATCATTTACCTGGTGCAGAATCTGTAGCGGCTGACCAACGCGGTCCAGCACGCTAGAGCCGTCAGAATCACTCGCCCATGACGCCTCGGAGATATTCCCGCACTTGCCCGAGTTGAAGTCGTGATACCCGAGGAGCTTGCTTGCGGCAACGTCCTGCTCGAACCCGACCTGACCGTTCTTCGAGTACAGCAACGGTGTGATCTTCACCACAACTCCGTCGTGGATGTCGCGAGGTGCGGGGTTCAGCGTGCAGGGGCCATCATACTTCATCGATTTATGGACACCGGATAGATTACTGAATGTCGCCGTTTGCCGAATATCTACATCCTTTTCCTGCGTGAACGACCCGTAGAACGAAGACGTAACCTTGACGGTCACGTGAACCTGCTGGTCGGTCGATTCAGCAGGATTCGACGACTGCTGCGCAAAGGCTGCGACGGGAGGAAGCGCGGCAAGAGCTACTGCCGAAAACAGAAATTTCACAAGCACCTCACTATCTGGGTTTTCGATGAACTGCATACCGGTTTACGACAGTATTACTTCCAGATTTAGGCATATTCGGTAAAAAATGGCGCGTGGGTTATTAAAAATATATACGTAACGCATATCGAAATGATGATAACCAGCGAGAATACCGTCGAGAATTTTTGTGTGTAGGGAAAAGGAAATGCGCAAAGATTTCCCAAAGGTGAACCTGCTTTGCCGACCAGACACCAAGATTCATTTACTTTGGGAACTTCCAAAAGGACAGAAAATGACGGCTCGGAAATTCGAGTGGATGGCATCGGCGCAAAATCACTGTCCTTGCCATGATTAAATGCTATGCCGTCTTTGTCGACCGAGCGTAGCTATCAATGTTCCGTCGGACTGCTGCGTGTGCTTTCCGCGGCACCATCGCTGCGTGAGTTGATAATCCGCCCCGCAAGTGCGCCCGCACTCATAGCAGACGCCAACAGGGACTGGCATGTGGGACGCTACTGCCGTCCCATCGCAGTAACACCTATCGACAATTTTCATATGCTAATGCCGCCCGAAACCCGGCTTCGCAATATCGTCACGATGTTTGTTTATGGGCGATCCTTCCTGCTGCGGCACGAGCCAGACGCGACCGCGGCATGCTGACCGGTGCGAAAGCATGTTGGCACGTCTTCTCAATCAGGAGAGAGGCGTGTGTTTTGTTCGCTCTCGCCAGCAACTCCACTTCCTGCTTGCGCTGAAATAACTGGGCACCGGCACTTCGGCGAAGCAGCGCGTGGACGACCTGGATTATGAGCGTGCCGCAGCTTTGTGACCATATTCGGCAAGGCACCTGGGACCTCGCCGGGTCGCTACATGGCGGACAGACGCATGTGGGGCCCGTGACTGAAACTAACAACCTCTCACTAGCGCACATATCCGGCGGACGAATGTAGAACGCCGCGCCTGAACAACCTGTTGAGGGGCTCGGAGAAATATCGGAAGACGATTTGGGCGACAAGTGCGGCGGCGGCCAGATAAAACACCAGCCAGAGCGGCTTCGCATACAGCCCGACGTACTGGCGCGTTACGTATTCATGCAAGATGCCGAGCACGACAATGTGGAGCAGTTGAAGCTCATAGCTGCGCTGTCCGAACCAGCGGATTCGAAAGGCCGACGGCTTCGCGTTCGACTTCCAAATTACCTGTGCTCGGCGATATGTATCGATCAGGCTCGGGTCTTTGCCGCAAAAATCGAAATTCCCGATGCACCCTACCGTCGAAGACACAATGCCGTCATGCCCGTCTTTCCAGGCGGGCGAGCGCGATGGTTCCGGCGATCATCAGCACAGCCGCCAGCGCGAAGCCAAGCATTGGGGTGGCGGCTGTCCATACCGTGCCGACGATCGCGCTTGAAACGAATTTTGTCGTACCGTTCACGGTGCCGAGCGCACCATAGCTGATGGCGAGCGTATCGGGCTGGACCATTTCCGCAGTGACCGTCGATTCCAGCGCTTCCTGCACGGCGACATACAGCCCGGCGACCAGAAAAATACCTGCCAGCAAAGGCACGCTGTCGATGTGCCACCAGAACGCGAGCGCCATCAGCGCTGCCGTGAGCGCGCCCAGCACGTACCCCGCAACCAGCACGGGGAGATGGCCGGTCCGGTCGGCTGCCACGCCCACCGGATACGAGACCGCAACCTGAACGACATTGCGCCACACGTAAAGCAGGCCCGCCACCTGTGCGGCCTCGATCGTGCCGAGTCTCGGTGTGAGCAGGGTCGTCGCGGCCAGAATCAGCAGGCTGTGGGAGAAATCGCCGATGCCGAAAATGCCAACGGCCCCGAGATAGCGCCTGAACCGCCGTGGCAAGGTGCGCAGCGAGCTGAAAAATCTGAGCGCCGGATTCGACGAACGCTCTGGGTCCCTGACCAGTGTCAGAAACGCCAGCACGGCCAGCACGCCTGGAATCACCGAGGCCCACAGGGCCAGACGGAACGGGCCTGTGGCGCCGAGCCAGGGCAATGCCTTTGCCCAGCCCAGCAACGCGACGCCGAGCAACGGGCCGAGCACGGCACCGATCGTATCGGCCGCCCGGTGAAAGCCGAACGCCCGGCCGCGCGTTGCCGGCGACACGGCCTGAATCACGATCGCATCGCGCAGCGGGCCGCGCAGTCCCTTGCCAAACCACGACACGATGCGTCCAAGCAGCAGCAAGGGCCAGCCCGCCGCCAGCGCGATCAGCACCTGTCCGACCGGTGTCAGGCCATAGCCGAGCAAAACCAGCAGCTTGCGATGCCCCAGCCGGTCGGCGATGTAGCCCGAGACCATCTTCGTGAATGCGGCCACGGCATCGGCAATGCCTTCGATGATGCCCAGCATGGCGGCTGGAACGCCGAGTACGGCCAGAAAGCCGGGCAGGATAACAGTCGTTGTCTCATAGCAGAAATCGCCAAGCGCACTCGTAATCCCCGCGCCCGCCACGGTGCGGTTAAGCCAATTTTTTGGCGACTCGGCGGGTACTGCAGTCGCAGCGACTTCGTTGTTTTCACTCATGTCGTGATCCCTTCTCTTCGCCTGTTCGCTACCGACACGTGGAGTCAGCGGCATCAGATACGGTAGGTGGCGATCCTGGCGGTCGTGGCCCTCGTGCCTGCCCATGACTACAACTCGAATGTCGCGAGCACGGGGTAATGGTCGGAGGCCGTGTCGGTGATGCTGTTGCGGATGACCTGATAACTGCGGGCCTTCGCGGCGAGCCCGCTGGACGCCAGCAGGTAGTCGCAGCGCATGGTGGCGAACTCGGCATCGCGGTAGGCCGCTGTGGGAACCGTCGGGACACCGGCCGCGTCCAGTTCCTGGCCGAGGTCGACCCAGCCGGCCGCTTCCAGATGCGCGAGCACGCTGCGGTCGATGCCCTGCAGGTCGTCGGCCACATAGCGGGCACGGTGGTGCGGCGCAAGTGCGGCCCAGTCCTCCGGCTCGGAGTCATGCGGCGAAGCGGAATTGAAGTCACCCGTGACGAGCGTCAGTCGCTCGGGGGCAGCATGGACAGCCAGATAGGCGGCTTCCCGGCGGCGAATCTCCGGCCCGTTCGGGCACAGATGGGCGCTGATGAAGGTGACGGGCAGTTCGCTGCCGGGGACCGCGACCCGCAGTGTCGCGAGCGTGTGATGGAAGTTTGCACCGTCGGCCTCGAAGCCCAACGGGCGCAGCGGCTCGCGAATGAAGATGGCGATGTTCTGGCCAGTGCGCGGTGCAACAGCCAGAAAGCCGCGCATGGCAATCTGCTGTTCGAGCGCGTGGAGCCACGCACCGCCGTTCGCATCGAAGCCCTTTGCTTCCTGCATCAGGAAGACGTCGGGCCGAAGATCGTTGATCAGCCCGACCTGAGCCTGCGCGCGGCGATCATCGCCGCCGTCGCGGCCGGCGAACAGGGTGTTGTAGGTAAGAACGGTCAATGTGGTCATGGCGAGCCTGCTGTTTGTTATTGCGGTCGGGGTGGCGTGAGGTGGTTTTCGTCGTGTGCCTCGAAAACACGCTGGGCATAGGTGTCGAGCAACGCTTCGCATTCCTTCAGCCGTGTGGCGGCTTCGGCAGCCAGGGGCGCGCCGTAGAAGTCGAGCTTCACGATCTTCTCCAGCCACGACTCGAGCTTCCTGAAATCGACGTCGTTTTCCTCAAGCTCCGCATAGGTGAAGTGGCTGTCTGCAGTCTCTTTCGCAATCTCCGCCTCGAAATCCCTGCACTTGTCGAGGAATTCGACGTACTCCTCGTTGCGATCCGCCTTGAAGCGGCCGACGACCTTTTCCTCCTGCCCCCGATCGAGGGCGACGGTCTCGAGCAGGACAGACTCGCCCGACATCCCGTCGATCTCGTTTTCGATGATCTTGAGGCGGCGGATATGGTCGTCCGTCCTGGGCAGCAGGCAGACGCCGCTTTGCAGATAGACCGCACCCATGCCCTTGAGCTTGCGCCAGAGCGCAACGCGTTTCCTGGCGGGTTCGGCGGGCACCTTGTAGGTCAGGAGTAACCAGTTCTGAGTGTTCATGCCGACGATTCTAAAGTAACCATCGTTACATTACAATAGAACGGGCAGAACGGTAACTTATCTCGAAAATTTTTGTGACATGACAATTTCCCCGGTTGTTCAGGACCATCAAAGGATGGACCATGGCGGAGAGCCGCCGTGGCAGCACGAATTACCGGAATTTGCAGCCTCCATGGCCAGCTGGTGGAACTGCTCAGCAGAAAAAAATATTTCACTTTTTTTGTTACTACGGTTACAAGCATATCCACAATGGAGTGGATCATTGCCATGCTCCGAAGCCCCTCCACGTCCATCCGGGCGGGAGGGCGGCGCCTCCTGAAATCGGCGGGAGGTCGGCATCTTCCCCACGGGGCCTTCCTGTTCTCCCATAGGCGCGGCCGGCCGTATGGCCCTGGCTATAGCCTCTGCCCGAGCGTCCAGCATCGGACGTGAAGTGGCGGCTGAGCCGCTTCGCAGAGGGCGCCACAGCAGCGGATGTCCACGGGGAGACCCTTGTGGACCAGTTCCAGCATGGGCAGGAAACGGAATATCGGGAGTTTCTGCACCTCGCAACGCGGTTGCAGAAAGACATCGAGCAATGGAAACAACAACCCGCAAGAACCTCGGCGCACCGGAGACGCCTGGAAGCGTGCGGAAGTACGCTCGCTGGCTGACTGGCTGATCGCTATTCGTCAGGTTGACTTTTTTCGATGCGCCTTCGGGCGTCATGGCAACGGCCAGCCTGGACGCATCCAACGCCGGAAATCGCCGCATGGGTGTCGAGTCTGCGCCAAGCATTCGGTGACGCGATCATCGACAAGGCTATCCAACGGGGCAAGGCTGGAGAACCCGCCTTCTTCGCCCGGGAAAACCGCCGTCAGGTCGGCACGCCGATTCCCGCGCCAACGAATTCGTGGATGATTGATCGCGCCATTCTTGATCGCCACTTCCGCCACGGATGTAATGGATCCTGTGTCGGCACCGGGCAGCGTTGCCCGACGCGGTAAGATGGCCGGCGTCTGAAGGAGAATGCCTTGTACCGCTGCGTTGCCCTGCTGCTTCTACTGTCAGCTGCGTTTCCTGCCCTGTTCAGCTCGGCGGCTGTACATACGAGTCGCTATGTCGAAGTGGAATCCTCCTGAAGTCCGACTGAAGCCTCGTCCGGCTGGCATGGTCAAGCGGCATGCTCACCGTCCGTCGTCCGCTTGGGCGGCCGTTCGCACGCACCAGCGCCTGGCTGAAATGGCGTCGATGCCTGCGGGAAGTACCGCAGGCACGTCTGGGCGGCAGCCGGCCATCCGGACGCCAGCTATCCCGCCGAAGGCCGGTCCGGACGGACAACCATTTGCGGTCTGAGGTAGCGGAAGCCACTGCAACGGGCGAGGAAATTATCTATATGCGGTGATATTACCGAGCGCCAAACACTTGATTTCAATGACGGATTCTTTAGTAACGTTTTGTGCTGAGAATACCGTCCTAGCCATCAGACGAATGACCAGAAGTGAGCGGGGACTTCGACGGAAAATACCCCACTATCGTAGTCCTCGGAAAACTCATGACCACACGCTGCTCCGCCAACGCTCCAAGTTGCGAACACCTTCATTGGTAGATGCAAATGGCTCGGATCAACCCGCAACGGACCTCCAGATACCGCCTAGCGGACATTCCGCACGATGATCCACAGCGATCTCTCCCGCGGTCGCTGCGTTCCGAGGAAACGCAATCTGTCGCGCGAAGTTAGCTGATTCGATAGTCACAACCTCAACGGCACCGGCCAGCGTTAGTCGAGAAATCGGCTAACTTCAAACTGATCGAGATCAGCATGCATTTTTCCTCCGGCGATCAATGCAGCGATTTCCTGTCCAAATACCGGCGCGAATTTGAATCCGTGTCCCGACAAACCCGCGGCAACAATCAGCCCATCGACGCGCGGATCAACTCCCACGATCGGGTTCCCATCCGGGGTATCGTCAAAAAATGACACCCTGCTGCCAACCGGCGACGCATCCGAAAGCCGGGAAAATCGCTGCGCGGCGCGTTCGCAATATCGCCGGCTCACATCGCCACCCATCTGGGGGCGATGCGCGTCAGGATCGACCGGTCCACTGTCGTCCGGAGCGAGGGAGCCGATCATATAAATGCCAGGGCTATCCGGCCGCAGGTAGAAACCGTGTTTCCTTTCGCTATACCCAGGCAGTTGCGCTTCTTCCGCCTGCGCCTCGATCCTGCAGATGGCCACGCCTTGTCTCGATGCGGTAATGGGCAGATCGGCGCCGCAAGTCGCAGCGAGAGACGCCGCCCAGGGGCCTGCAGCATTGACCAGGACGGCGGCGTCGATCCGGCCGCGATCGGTTTCCACGCCGGTTACCCGCCCATTGAGCGTGTGAATCCGGCACGCGGTGCGGTGCTCGTCGATGACCGCGCCGAACCGCTGCGCGCCCTGCGCGAAAGATTGCGCTGTTGCGCGTGCGTCGCAGTAGCCCGCATCCTGCTCGTATACGGCGCCAGCGAGACCGTCGACCTGGAGGTCGGCGATTAAAGCTCGCATCTGCGTCGGTGAGTAGAGCGCCACGCCGATACCGTCCGATTGCTGCTGATGCACCTGCACACAGGTACGTCCCCACTCGGCTTGTGTCACGCCTGTCAGAAAACCAGTACGCTGGTAGCCGCACTCGCCGTCGAACATCTCGGCCCATTGCCGGTAAATCCGCAAGCCACGCGCCGCGAGTCGAGCCAGCGCGGGGTTCGGATAGTACTGACGGACAATGCCTGGAGAATCGCCGGACGAGCCGGATGCGATTGTCCCGCGCTCCAGCAACCTTACCGTCAAACCGGCCCGCGCGAGATGCCACGCGACGCTGCTTCCGGTCGAGCCGCCACCTATCACCACGACGTCGGCTGTCTCACGCATGGCTTGCCACTCCGGCGAGCGAAAGGCCGGCCGGCAAGCATGGACTGAGCGATTCCAGCGACAGCGGTGAGAACCATGCGCGGCAGTTGCCTTGCATATGCGGTGTCGACACGCAACGCACCTCGCGCCGCAACGGCATTCCTTCATGTCCAAGCGCGCGCCACAGTTCGGAAGACAGACGGGGCATGATCGGTGCGGCAAAGTACGCGAGGCCTTTGAGCCAACCGTACGCCTCCTCTGGATTCCCAAGATCGACCTGTGGCAGGCCATCCCATGCAAGCAGCACGGCACATGCAGCGCGCGCGGAGACGGCATCGAGCCGGAACGCGTGATCCAACGCACTTGACGACGCCTCGAATCGCCCAGCCATTGAAGCCGACATGGACCACTCGCGCTGGGGACTTCGCGCCAGCGTCTCCCACGCAGCGTCGATCCGCGCTTGCATCGTGCCTGCCAGGTCGTCGTTGACGAAGCGGATAAAGTCGCCCACGTCGAAGTTGCTCGTCTGCTCCTCCGGACTTTCGCGAGCCAGAAAGCAACGTACTGCATCGCTCGACGCAGGCGTCATGTCGACGATATCGGCAGCCCAAACCACATGCAGCCTGCTAGTCGAAAACTTGGAACCCTGAAGGTTATAGAAGTAGTTCGTCAACACGTGATCGAACGGCTGACGCTCCGGCAATGCATTCATTACCGCCACCGAGCCCGCCAGCAGCAGGACGGCATTGTCGATGCCAAAGCTGACCAACGTCGTCACATCGCTGCCGCGGGCCATCGGATGAGCGTCACCGCCCTCCATCTGAGCGTAGCGCTCGCCGCACGTCAAGCCGTACTCCCACCCCGCCTCGAACAGGACTCGGGGATTGCCCCACCGGTCCGCTGGCCAGGCGACGCCCCAATCACCAGGCGCGGTCAGCCTGACCAGGCCACGCTCGCGCGCTAAAAACCGCAGCACCACTGCGATGAACTTCTCGGGCGCACCGGCGCATTGCAGCCGTCGTAGGAGTTCCGCTTCATCCGGCACGCGCAGGAAGATGTTTTCCGTCTCACGCCATTCCAGATCAGCATCGCCCATCCGCGGTCCGGGATTGAGCATCGACTCAGGGCGAAAGTGGGCACCGCAGGCCTCGCAAAAATAACCGGCCGCCGGGGCTTCGCACTGCGGGCATTGGCCTGTCAGCCATGCGCCCACGAGGTACCGGCCGGTCGCGCGGCTGTACAGCACCTTCTCGACGATGGTATCGGTATGACCGCTCGCCACAAGCATCTCGACAGCGCGCCGTGCGGTATTGGCGTGGCTAGGTGCATGCGACCCTTGCACCAGATCGAGAAAATCGTCGACTTCGATGTCGAGCGCCGCCAGATCGCGGGCAATCTGCGCGTGATAGTCACGACAGACTTCCTCCGGCGGGCGGGTCTCCTGTAGTCCCTTCCAGAGCACGTACGAGTCGAAGCCATCAACGGCGGACACGACGCGCACATGATGACCTTGACTGCGAAGATAGCGGCACAACATGTCCATCCGCAGATAAGGCCCGGCGATATGGCCGAGGTGCAGCCGGCCGTTCGGTGTCGGCGGTATGGGCATCAGAAAGAACTTCCGCGCTGAAGAGATCACAGTAGCGTCCATGTGTACATAGATTTGACAGAAAGCAGGAAGAGCGCGAGGGAATTGCCTCAGGCTTCGATCAGGCGCAACGCTTCCTCCGCGATCCCCGGCGCTAACCGGAAGCCGGCACCGCTGCCAGCGCCAGCAAAGACCGCCGGGAGGCAGGGGTCGAGCGAGACCAGCGGTTCCCCTGTCGACGTGTAGGCATCGCAAAACACCCGGCCACCGCAGCAGACATCGGCCAAATCCGGCAGATATCGACGCAAGACGGCCTCGGCTACGTTACGGTCGCGGTCGCTAATTTCGAGAGCGTGCTTACGAGGCCGGCAATCCCATTCGTCGCTGCGAAAACTAAACAACCATTGATTGCGCGCGGGCAACGGCATCAGATAGGCGTCGTCTTGTGGAAAGAACACAGCTGCAGCGTCAGGCTGCGGCGCGCGATCGACGTGCAAGGCGACGACTTTCTTGATCCGCACGTCGTGCGCGTCGGCGAATGCTTCGAAAGGCTGCTCGATGATCCAGGGCCCGACGGCAACCACGGAACGCGCGGCGTGGAGCGCACGACCGTCCGCCAGACATAGCTCCGTACCTCCTGCGGACGGCTGCATCTTTGTCACGGCAGCGCCTTCTACACAGCTTACGTTCGCCGAACGCAGACTCGCGCTGATCAGCGACCTGGCGATGAGCCCTGGATCGTGACTGATCGCCGTGCCACCGCGCAGCACAGTCTGCACGGCGTCGAGACGCACCGAAAGACCGAGCCGGCTTTCCAGTTCGGCCTGTGGGATCGAACCGCCACCTATCGAGAAGTCGACCGCAACCGTGCGCACCTCGTCACTGGATTGCGCGTCGGTAACCCAGAACACGTCCGCCCGAGTTGTGTTCAAACCCAACGGCGCCTGCACACTGCCGTAAAGGTCAGCGCTGATTGCCGCCAGCTTGCGCTCACGCGCTGAACGCCCCGTGGCGAGCAGCACGCCAGCCGAATGCGCGGTAGCTCCATCGCCTACCCTGTAGCGATCGACGAGTACGATGCGCCATCCTGGATGCCGTAGAGTCGCCAGATACAAGGTCCACGCGCCGACTATGCCGCCGCCGACGATCGCCAGGTCGTATCGGTCATTCATCATCACTCCCACCACACGGAGAAAATCTGCGCTTCGACATCGCCGCTATTTCTCGCGAAGTGGGGGTTCCACGATTCGAAAAATACCGCCTGCCCGGCACCCACGTGATGCCAGGCGTCGCCGTAAAAGACGTCGACGGTGCCCGCGGAGATGAACCAGATCTCACGGACAGCATGCTTGTCTTCCAGCGTCCCGCAACCGGGCCGTATCGTGAACCGCGAAGTGCGCAACGGCGCCCCGGCCATCGCGTCGACGAAGCTGTGCATGAACAGCTTCACGCCTTCAATATTCACGGCTTCCTGCCATTCCGGTATGACGGGAAAAGGTGCCACCACCGCGTCCGCCGATGCGACTTCCAAATGATTTTCCATAGCCATCCTTAAACAAATTCGCAGCTGACCGGGCAAGTTACGAAGCCATTCGCAGGCTGGGGCTGGCTCCTTGGCTGGAATGGCTTCGCGCATCCCAGCTCACGAAGGGCGCCGGCACTTCCACGTCGTACACGGCGCGATGGGCGACACTATTGATGATCCGCGCGCAGCGCCACGGAATCAGGCCGAGATTGGGATCGGCGATACCGCGCTGGCTGCGCGCGGCGTTTTGAACGTAAATCCGGCAATCTTGCGGGCCGTCCCATCTGATCGAGTAATCCTCGTCCACGACGAACTCGCCCTCATTCGTATCGATCCGCCCGGCGATAGGATCGAGGAAAGCCGGCATACGGTAGTCGTAACCGGTGCACAGTACGACGACGTCGGCATCGAGCGCTTCGCGAATGCCCGAATGTGCATGCTTTAATTCGAGCGCCCAACCGCCCTTGTTGCGGGTGACGTCAACCAGTTCGCGGCCGGGTTGAAGATGGAGGTCGCAAGGATGCCCAAGCACATTGCGCAATTCATACACGCGCCGATAAATCGATTCGAGCAGCGAAGGTGAAATGCCGTCGCTCGCCAGCTTCTGCTCGGCGAGCAATTGGCGCCGCTGTGTTTCGGACAGACCGTAGAAATAGTCGCTGTATTCAGGTGTATAGAGTTCGTTGGTAAAGCTCGACTCGTCGAGCGGAAAGAAATTCCAGCGGCGCGATACCCAGGCCACGCTTGCCGGCATGGCATCCGTATTGGAAATGAGATGCTGGAAAACCTCCGCGCCCGTCTGGCCCCCGCCCACCACGACCACGCGCTTGCTCTGAACCGGATTGTTATTGAGCAGATATTGCGACGCATGTAGCAACGTCGTGCCGAGCCACGGCTTGGCGCATGCCGGCACACTCGGCTGCTGGCCCGTACCGAGCACGACGTTGCGGGTGGCTTGGGTTCCACCCGAGCCCTTCACGACCAGGAGGCCGCCTTCGATGTCGACCGACTCGATGTCACTGTCGAATTGCAGGTCCGGAATCTGTTCACAAGCCCAACGATAATACTGGTTGAATTCGCGCCGCAGTACCTGCGGGAAATTCGCGTTCATGAAGCACAGCAGGCGCTTATGCTTGACCAGAAACGACAGGAACGAGAGCTCGTTAGTCGGATCGACGAGGCTCACCAGATCCTTCAGATAAGGCACCTGTAGCGCTGCCTGCGGGAGCATCAGGCCTGAATGCCACTGGAACTCGCTACGCTTGTCGAAGAATCGGCCTTTGATCTGCTGATGCGGGCGTAACAAAGCCGCGAGGCTCAAATTCGCCGGCCCTATGCCGATTCCTACCAGATCCATTACCGCATCTGACGTAAGGTGCATGGTTTAAATCCTTTTGATTGGCGGAAACAGAGCTTCGAAAAGGCGCAGAGACGCCATGTGCGGCGCGAACGCTGCGCATGCCAGCTTGCTGTGGGTACAAGAAACGCGATGTCGGCTACGCAGTCTCACGCGCGTAACGGGTGGCCAGTACCGAGGCGAGACTCCATAGAAGCGCTGCGAGCAGTGACAGGCCGATAGCCAGATAGACCGCGACACGAACCCCGCTATCCAGTGGCTGGATGGCGCTCATCAGCGCGCCGAAGATCGCAACCCCGAATGCGGACCCCGTTTGCCTGCTTGCATTGAGAACGCCTGCTGCAACGCCCGCGCGCGCCTTATCCACCGCAGCCATCAATGCGGCGGTCGCCGCTGGTGTAATCACGCCGGCACCGAAGCCGACGGCCGGGAAACAGAGTGCAATCCGCCAATAGGGGGCATCTTCGGCCAATGCAAGCAGCCCGACGAAGCCCAGTGCATAGAGCAGAAAGCCGCCGCACACGAGCTTGTGTGCACCATAAGCCCTATTCAAAGCGCCTGAAGCGAAACTGCCGACTGTCACCATCACCGTCAAGGGCAAAAACGCGAGACCGGTCCGCAACGGCGGCCAACCGCGCGCGGACTGAAAATATAGGCTCAGCAGAAAGAACAATCCGTAGAACACCAGACCCGAGATCATCGACGCAAACGCCGATGCGGAAAATGTCGGATGCCGAAAGAAGTACAGGGGCAGCATGGGTTGTCGGCGCCTGGATTCAACCAGCGCGAATGCAATCCATGCAACGATCGCGGTCGCGACGCCGGCGCGGATGACCGGCACATGCCACCCCAGCTTCGCGCCTTCGATCAGCACTGCCACCGACGCACCCAGCGCGACGATGGCGAGCACCTGCCCGGCCAGGTCCAACGGCCGGTCGGACACGGCAGGACGTGCGGACTCGATTCGCGTGGTGAGCCAGACGCCGATTAGCGCAATCGGCACGTTCACCAGGAAGATGCTCCGCCAGCCCAACAGATGAATCAGCAAGCCGCCAACGAGCGGCCCTGCCGCCATCGCGACGCCGCCGCATCCGGCCCACACGCCGATCGCACCGGCTCGCTGCTGCGCAACCGGAAACGCACTATTGATGAGTGTCAGCGAACACGGCACCAGTAATGCCGCACCTATTCCCTGTAAAATCCGTGCAGCGACAAGAATCTGCAAGTCCGGTGCGAATCCGCATAATGCCGATGCGCAAGCGAAAATCAGCAGTCCGGCCAGATAGACCGATTTTGCACCGATCCGGTCGCCCAATACTCCGCTACTCAGCAACAGGCTCGCAAATGTGAGCGTATAGGCATTGACCACCCATTGAAGACCCGTGATATCCGAGCCCAGACTCGCAGCAACGGGCTCCAATGCGACGTTGACAATGGATGTATCTAATATGACGACGACGTAGCTGAGACTGGTCGCCGTTAATACCCGCTTTTGATGTTCATTTTCATTATTCACGAGCCCAAACCCCATTTATCAATTCTCTGTTGACTATAAGCCGGTGTGAACTGAGAATGCTTCGGAGCGTATCGAAGTGTGTAGTCTAGGATTTTCGTTAGCTAAAACGCATTAATCCGGGAGGCTGAAAGATGAGTCAGCACAATATCTCAACCGTTGCACATTTGATCGCGGAGCCGGTTCGGGCTGTGATTCTGATTACGCTAGCAAACGGCAACGCCTTGTCGGCGAGTGCACTTGCCGAAGCGGCGGGCGTGACTGCGCAGACTGCGAGTTCACACCTGGCCAAGCTGCTCGACGGCGGCCTGCTGACCGTCGAAAGCAAAGGGCGGCATCGTTATTTCCAGCTCGCCGGCGCGCACATTTCGCATGCGCTCGAAAGCCTCGCGTCGATCGGCCCCGTCACTCCAGCCTGGAGAAACACCCCGAACCGCTCGGCCCGCGAACTGCGCTTCGCGCGCTGCTGCTACGACCACCTCGCGGGCCAGGTCGGCGTCGCCGTCACTCAAAGCATGCTCAGACGAGGCTTCGTCGTCGAGGCCGGCGATCGCCAGTACGCACTCACCGCTTGCGGCAACACATGGCTGCAGGAACTCGGCGTCGATGCTGCCCCGCAGACCTCGGACCATACGGGGCACGCCCGGCAGTGCCTCGACTGGACCGAGCGGCAATACCACATCGCGGGACCGCTGGGCGCCCGTCTGATGGACGCTTTTGTTGCATGGGACTGGATGCGCAAGTCGCCCGTGGCGCGCTCGGTCACGATCACGTCCAAGGGGTGGGATGCGCTGGAAAAGCACTTCGACATCCGGCGTAATATGGGTGAAGCAGCTGCGCTGCTGCCGCAAACCGACCGTCCAGTCGAGGAGCAACCTGCGTTCGCATGAGACCACCGCAGCGCGGCCGAAGTGTGGCTATGCAGCTCGTGCGCGCGCCGCGGTGGCGCTTTGTATCTCGGTGATTCGGCGCTCCAGATCTTCGCCGGTGGAACGCCACGCGGGAACGCCATCGATCAGACGCTTGTGCCATGCCATCAGATCAGGATAGGCGTCGAATGGCGCGCGCGTGCGCGGAATGTGGCTAAACGGCGCGGCCAGATCGATATCGGCCAGCGTCAACGTGTGACCCACCACGAAGGGGCGATCGCGCAGATGAGCGTCAAGCACGGCGGCATAGCGATGGATAGACTTTAGCGCATCGCCGACCAGCGCCGCGTCTTCCGGATGTCCCTGAATCTGTTTGATGAAGCGTTCTTCGATCAGTATGGAGGGGCCACGACGGAAATGCTCGGCGGCCCAGAACATCCACTTGAGGGTTTCGAAACGGGCGGCGCCATCGGGCCACAGAGCGGAGCCCGCCTTCTCGGCCAGGTAAATCATGATGGCCGAAGCCTCGAACAGCACCACATCGCCGTCGACGAAAGTGGGGATCGTCCCGTTAGGATTCAGCGCCAGGTATGCCGCAGTGCGATTTTCTCCCGCGAACAGATTGACGAAGATGAATTCCACGTCGAGCTGCAGGTGCCGTGCTACGGTCAGGACGCGTCGCGTATTGCTCGATCCCCGATCGCCATAGAGCTGCATGTTGATCCCCTTGAAAACGCGCGAGCTGGCTGCAGCCGGCGGTTAATGACCCTTGCGGTTGAACTCTTCAGATCGAGCGCCATGCCGCCGTTATCTGGTTAGCCTGGCGAACCGACTGGTAGACCGCATTGACCATAGGCGCCGCGAGATAGGAGGCGATGCCCGCAGTCCAGATACGTTCGGGCTCGCTTGCTTCGGGCAGCCAGACGCGAAGATCCGGCGATACGCGTGGCGCTGTGACAGGCAACAGAGTATCTGCCGTCAACGCGAGCGAATCGTATGTTGCATGGAAACGTGGCCTGTGAAACCCCGTCGCGCAGATGACGGCGTCGAAGCTGTCAAGTGCGCCGCTGCTCCACTGGACACGCCAAAACTCGTCCCGACGCAAGCGCTCGGGCACGGCCGGCATCACCTGCAACCGGCCATCGTTGATGTAACCCAGCAGCTTCTCTGCGGTGCCGAGTGGCATTGCAAACAGATACCGGCCGACTGCGGTGGCGCAGTTGCCGAGCGCCTGGCTCCGCGCCTCGGGCGTGCCGTCGCGCAACAGCTGCTCCGCAAGGTCCATATAACGCACCAGGATGTTCTGCCAGTCCGTCGCGCCATGCCGGGCCAACCCGGCTTCTTGTGCGAGCCGTTCCGCCGCATTTGCGGATCGGTCGATCTGACTGCGCAACGGCCGACCGGCGACAGCCTCGGTCGATCGTGCAACTTGCCGCAGCAGACGCCGATAAAGCAGTGGGCTCGATAAATCGAGCCGCGCAAATGCTGCTTCGTCGATTGCGATGGGACATTCTCGCGGTGTCGCGGTGCGTACGGCAGGCAACCGGCCCGATGGGGACGCCATCACCACGGAGTGCCCGGCGCCGCATGCGAGCAGTGCCGCGTCGACCGCCGACAGTCGGCTGCCGACGACCAGAATGCGGGACGGCATTGCCAGATATTCCATCACGCGCCGCTCGGGGTACAGACATTCGAACAACGCCGGCGCGCCGATATGCGGTCGCAGCGCCTCCGGCAGGAACGGTGCACCGCTACCCGTGCAGATCAGGACATCGCTCGCTTCAAGCGAACTACCGTCGTCGAGCAATACGCGATACCGGCCTGTGGGCTGCTTCTCGATCCTCCGCGCGGCCCTCCTTAGATGACGATGCTGGACGCCAGCGTCGCGCGCCAGCATCCGATAGTGCGCATAGCGGTCGGCAAGGTAATGTGAAACGTGAAAACGCGGAACAAACGCGTCAGGCGAAACGTCGATTGCCTGCGCGTGAAGGTAGTGCAAGAAATCGTATGAATCGTCGTCGAGCAGAGACATCGTTTCGACGGATGTATTACACAGGAGCGCGGGCTCTGTCGTGGCAAAGGCGATTCCATTGCCGACGCCACGCGGATCGACGATATCGATGCGCGAAACGCTCCGGTTCCTGACTGCGCTGACAAAGGCCGCGATTCCCGCTACGCCCGCTCCAATAATGACAACCTCGCGCTTGCCCATCGCATCGAACATAGCCTTCCTTTTGCCCGGAACGGATGATTACCTCAGTGCATAGGCGGATGATTCTTTCACGCCTGCGCTGGATCGCCGTAGGCTGAACTCGCGTCGATGCGTGTGAGTGCAGGCGTCAACAGCCGCACGCCGTACCACCCCCAATAGACACGATGGCATTGAATCAGGCCGTGCTCAATCTCCATCATCTCCATGAGATCCACCTGTTCACCCTTCGGCGCTTCGCGAGGGTATTCCCACGTCAACTGCTGACCATTTGCGAAAAATGTGCCGGTCCGATACCACTGCCCCAGGTCGCCCGGGAACTTGCGAAGACTGTCTTCGAAGAATGTCTTGATCGCGATGCGCCCACGGATCAAGCCCGACTGACGTTCAGGATAGACGGCCAGCGCAAGCGGTGTTTCGAGGAGAGCATCTGTTGCATATAGCGCGGCAGTGCCGGCCAGATCCCTCTTGCGCACTGTGTCGTGCCAAGCCTCATAAATATGGGAGATGGTGGGATCGATAGTCTGGTTCATTGCACCTCCGCATTCAGATATGTTAGCGCGCCGCACCATGTCATTCGCTGCACACCGAGTCCAACTATAACGGCACGCAGTCGGCTAATGCTTCGATACGTATCGAAGTGTGCCGGAGCCGAGTGAGCGCGAATTTCGGCTTCTGGCAAGCATGATGGGAACGCCGTTCACAGGCGATGTTCATGGCCCACGTATCACAACGCTCCATCAACGGCGCTGTACGATGATATGGCGATAGGTGGCTGGGCGGCACGGCCCAAAAAAGCGGAAGGCGATTGACGAAGTGTTGTCTTTGACCTCGACCACAACTTCATTGAGTAAAGCAACATTGGTAGTAAGAACGGGCACTGATGATGGCGATTACACTCCGGCAGTGGTGCCAAGACTTGAAGCGGATCATCGTGCTCGCACCGTGGACGAAATTCACTCCTCTTTCTCGACTTGACGGCCTGGACGCCTGGGTCACATGTTCCGGCACGGCGAGCGGTCGATAGGCATTCTGCCTCGTTCAAGTTAGGGGCTGCGGGGCGATCGTTGACGATCTAGGCCAATCGGCTGAAGGGCCGATATTGGCGACGTTGTTCGTGCGATCGTCGAGCAGTAGCGGAAAGCCCGCGTAACTTATTCCATGAATCCGGACGTCTTCGGTTGTCAGCAGAAGCCTCACAGGCCTCGCTCCCGCAATATGGCCACCGCGGCCTTGAACCCCGAACTGTAGAGGTGCATCGCGAGATCTACGGCGCCGGCACCACCGATGCGCGAGCGCGTGTCGAAGAATCGCGAACCGGCTGCCACCGGTTCGAAGTGTCGGGTGCCGACACAGACATGCCAACGCCTGGAAGTCCGCGCCTTTACGGGAACGAACGTAGTGTCGATCACCGCATATGGAGCGATTATCCGGACGACATCCCCTACGTCCAACTTCTGCAGCGCTCCAGTTCTACGTCACTCGTTCTGGTCATCATCCCTCCCGGCTACCCGCCTTTTATAAAAAGGCTACTGCTCGACCACTATGCACGCCAGCACGGAAAATAGACAAGAGGTGCAGTAACAGGTTACGGTATATAAACCAACTGCTTCGAAGACGAGGGACAGCGCAACGCACGAACGCTCATGGGTCTCCTGGGTGATTCTGCTCTGCCCACAACATCATGAATGATAGAACGCGCCGGATTGCGCACCTGGACATGGACGCATTTTACGCGTCCGTCGAGTTGCTTCGCTATCCCGAGCTGCGTGGCAAACCCGTCGTGATCGGCGGCGGACGCAATGCGACGCCGAAAATCCTGGCCGACGGTACACGCCGCTTCGCACGGCTGCGCGACTATGTCGGCCGCGGCGTCGTGACCACCTCGACCTACGAAGCAAGGGCGTTCGGCGTATTTTCTGCGATGGGCATGATGAAGGCTGCGCAACTCGCGCCTGACGCCATTCTCCTGCCTACGGATTTCGAATCGTACCGACGCTATTCCCGGCTATTCAAGGACGCAGTTGGCGCGTTCACGGATCAGATGGAGGACCGGGGCATCGACGAGATTTACATTGACCTCACCGCCGTGACGGGTGAGTCCCGCGAGCTTGGGGACCGGATCAAGGCGGCCGTACGTCAGGCGACCAGCCTCACCTGCTCTATCGCGATCGCCCCGAACAAGCTGCTCGCCAAGATCGGATCCGAACTGGACAAGCCGGACGGTCTTACCGTTCTCACGATGGCGGATCTCGAGTCGCGGATCTGGCCGCTGGCCGCGAAAAAGATCAACGGGATCGGCCCGCGCGCAACCGAGCGTCTGGCAGGGATCGGAATCGCAACCGTGGGAGAGCTCGCCGCAGCGGATCCTGGTCTGCTCCAGGAACACTTCGGGCGCACGTATGCGGAGTGGTTCGCGCGGGTCGCGCGAGGTATCGACGATCGCCCTATCGTGGTTGCGTCCGAACCAAAGTCCATGAGCCGCGAAACGACGTTTGAGCGGGACATGCATGTGAATCGGGACCGCGTGACCCTGACACCGGCACTCACGCGTCTTTGCGAGCGGGTCGCCGACGATCTTCAGCGCAAAGGGTACGGTGGCCGCACCGTGGGTCTGAAAATCAAGTTTGCCGACTTCAGGATTGTCACGCGTGACCTGTCGCTGCCCGAAGCAGTAACCGATGCTGCGGCCATCCGGCGCGCAGCGGGCGAATGTCTGAAGCGCGTGCCACTGGATCGGCGGATTCGACTTATCGGCGTGCGCATCGGTTCGCTCGAGCGAACATCGGACAGCACATCCGCAGTGTCGCCAGCGCAGCACGAATTGCCTTTTGATCGCTAACGTTGGCCCCTTTAAACGACACCCTGTTTGCCGGCTTATCTCAGGACGGGGCGCATATCCGCCCGGTTGGACAGGTGGGCGTGAAGTATGTGATAGCGCTGAAATCTGGCGAATCACGCTCTGATCGCTGGAGGCTAGTCAGAGGCGCATGGCCAGCACATAAACTGGGACGAGACGGGCGCACTGCACGGGAGGGACGGGCTCACCCACCGCGTCTCCTTTGTCGATCACTATGCTTGCGGACATTGTCGGCCAATTCGGAGATGATCTCGGTGGCCGCGCCAATGATCTGGCTGAAATCGAATCCCGCCCGCGTCATCTCCCGATAGAACGATTTCGCAAGAATCTTTGATACCTGACCGGGGTTTTCTATCGATTGTGTGACAATATCCCCGATCGTCTGGTCGGTCGACTGTCTCAAAGCTATCTGAGCGAACGGAGAGACACTGAGTTTCTGCAGACGGTCCGCCTCGACCACCTTTCCGATGAATATGCTGAGTATGCGCAGTACGTTCAGGTCGTGGTTAGTGAACTGCGGCCGGCCTTGGGGGCCGGAAACTTGCACAAAGCCGGCAAACTTGCCGCGTAGCGTAAGAACGGAAAACATCCTGTGTCGGGACTCGCAATATTCGACGATCGCCGTCTTCGCCGAAGCATGGATTTCGCCGAAAGACGCGACGTGCCCAGCGCAGACCTCAGCGATCCGCTCATCGGCAGAAGTTGACACGATGCATTGCTTCGCACCAAGCGCCTCGGCGACCAGCAGCTCTGCTTCCTCCGGCACAAATATCGCTGACTGTAGGACCGTGCTCCCGGCTGTCCGCGTCTCGCGTTCTTCACGTCTGTGCTCCGAACTCTTCATGTGCGTTTCTCCCGGCGAACGACGATCTTACTTCACAGGCCGCGCCCGCGCATCCCATGCTCTCGAACCGGATCGCGCGAATGATCCTGCGGCGAATATAGCTTCGGGAGAGCGATCGGCGTTAAAGCCCAAGGGGGACGAGTAGCAGTCGGGCACCTCCGCCCTGTGCGATCTCGACGGTTTCGGGATTGTCGCCCAGGAAACTCCGCTCACTCACGGCGGGACGTCGGGCAGGAATACGGTTCGGCTGAACCGATCCGCAGGCCAACGGTATCCGCCATTGTGACGAAGCAATCTGACAAGGAGCTCGGTGATCGGGCCCGACAACCCAGGGTCAGGATCGCGCGCAGAAAAGAAAGGGGCCCCGGCGCCGTCAGGAGACGGGCACCGCCCTGTACACCCGGCTCCCTTATGCACCGCGACACGTCGTTGGTCGCTCGAGGCCGTGAGCTATCAGGCTTGGCTCCAGACCGCAGCACCACCCGAGGATGGTTGCCACGCGAACGACGCACCGGGGGAGACGCCACCGGACGCACGGCAGCGGTATGCACTGGAACTCGTACACAACGTCCTGCTCAACACCTGATACTGCATACTCGCATGGATCTGGCATCACGTCACGGTCGCCTACGACGACGGAAAAAATCCAGAAACGTGTACCATGAGCATGGTGATTCCTGTGAGTCGTCCCGGGCGAAGGCCTATGTGTTGGCGCATGCAGCGTCGCTACGAGCAACAACGCAATGCAGGCAGTACCTGCGACTGTGCATTCGGTGAACTCCATAGATACCCGGTCTGGACAATTCGAAAGGGCCGCACTCGATCATGCCTGAGGGGCACCCTTAAAGTAACGCCGAATTTTTATCAGGAATATCTCTCCGCATACCAGGGCGCAGTCTGTTTGTGGCGTGTTCAGCGCATCGTGCGAGCGCGGAAGGTTCCCCCCCATTGATGGACACGAGGTCACACACACGGTAGATTGCCATCTCTCGGCGGCCCCGCTTGCGCACGCATAGAACACACGCGGAACCCGTACCTCCCGGAGAGCTTCTAAGCACTTCCCAAAGTGGCCCTCCATAGTAGAGCCTGACGGTATTTCCAGTGTTCATCGTCACAGTCACCACAAATGGTTCAAACAGACAGGACCCGTACGTCATGCGGGTAGCAAGTTCACGACCTCCACACTGACCACACCACCATCACGAGCATCAATGCAGCCAGGCCAGTGTTTACGATCCGGCTCAATACAGGATTCGTAAAAAAATGACGCAGGTTACTCCCGGTTGCAAGCCAGAGAAAATCAAAGACCACGATCACGGCCATGCAGATTGCGGCTTTGATCAACACGTCCCACTGGTCCGAAATCCCTAGCGCAAACCCGCCGAAGAGCGCGGCAAATACCGCGTAAGCCTTGACATTGGTAATCCCAAGAATGAACCCAGACAGAAAACCCGGCGAAGCAACTTCCTCGGGGTCTGAGTGCGGTGGTGCTGACGCGATCTTTACCGCGAGGTACAGGATGTAAGCTACCGACACGGCAAACAGAACCGACGAAACGACCGGAACAGCGCGCAGCGCCACAAAGACCCCACCTGCGACCAGCGCGATGGCTGGAATCAGGCCCACCACGATTCCGAAATAGAACTTCAACGAACGCCGTAACCCAAATGACGCTCCACTGGCAGCGAGCGCGACCGTAGCGGGGCCAGGGCTTGCAAGCAGAGCGATGGAAGCGAGCGAAAAGGAAAGGACCGGCTTCAGGTCCGTGGCGGCCGTCAACAACATATCACCTCGATATATTCAAATAACCAGTACACGACACATCAACGGGGCGGCAGTCCATGTTCGTGGCAGTAGTAGATCGTGTCAAACCGACCCAGGAAATCGGCGACCTCCGGTGCGATTGCTGTTGCCTCGCTACCATGCAGCACCTTCGCGATCCGTTCGGCTATCCATTCCATCTCGGCTACCCCCATCCCCCGACGGGTGACTTCCACGGTGCCCAGCCTGATCCCGGTCTCAACCCCGCCCGTCTCGACGGAGTCCCAGGGCAAAGGCATTTCGTTACAGATAATGTTTGCAGCCTCAAGTCGGCGTACGGCCGTGCGGCCGCTCCCAGCAGGTCTGGAATCGACAACGATCTGGTGTGTCTGCGTATAACCGCGCTCCGCATAGAGAACGTTAATACCCCGGTCGTGAAGGAACTCCGCCAGCGCCTGGGCGTTCGCGACAACCTGACGCATGTAAACTGGTCCGTACTCGAGCATTTCCGACGCCGCCACAGCGAGGGCAGCGACGCGATTGATCTGGTGGCTACCCGTAAGAACAGGAAAAATCGTTTCGGCAATCGTGTCAGCGAGGCGGTCGGTATTCCAGCAGATGATGCCACCCTGGGGACCACTAAACGTCTTGCCCGATGAACCCGTCATGACATCGGCACCTTCGCCGAGTGGATCCTGGAACAGCCCAGCCGAGATCAGGCCGAGCTGGTGCGCGCCGTCGAAATATACGAGCCCGCCCCATTCAGATACGATGGCCTTGATCTCCCGGATCGGCAGTGGAAACAGCGTGAGCGTCATCCCGAGCCCGGTTACCGCGGGTCGCTCCTTACGCGCTATCGTCGCAAACTCGTCGAGGTTGATGCTCCCATCCTTCACCGAATAAGGAATGTCGATCACTCTCGTCCCGCGCACGCCCGGCGGACCGTTGGTCCGATTGCTGGTGTCGCCGCCCATCTGCAGTGGTGCGGTCATCACCCTATCTCCAGGTTGAGTCAATGCGGTGTAGGCGACAAGCGTGGCCGCCATGCCACCCATCAACCGGTGGTCAGCATAGCGCACGCGAAACGCCTTCTTGAGAAGTTCGACGCATAGCGACTCCAGTTCGTCGATGAACCGCATACCGGCGAAAAACCGGTTGTCCCTGCCGATATGTCCACCGGACGCACGGGTTCCTGCACGACTTGGTCAAGGTGATTCTTGAGTTTCGATTCGCCAAATGAGGTGGCCATTGCAGATCCTTTCGCGTTCGGGAAGCGTCTAATTCTGGGGACTCGTATGCCCGCCTTTATCGTGTGGGCAAAGAGATGGTATCTGGCGAGACCGGGACCGCTCCATAGCGTTTGTAAAGTGATATATTGAAAAATCGCTCATCATGTAAGGCCCGTCGTGTGAAAATCCTTCGATCCGCCAGGCTGCTCTTCGACGATATCGATCGTCATCTGATCAGCAGGCTTCACAACGACTCACGCACTTCCATACGAACGCTGGCAGCGGAGGTCGGACTCTCGGCTCCGAGCTGCAGCGAACGCCTGAAGCGACTCGAAGACTGCGGCGTCATCCGGCGGTTCACCATCGACTTTGACGCCGCGCCGTTGGGCTATACGATCCAGGCGATCGTGCGGGTGAAGTCCCTCACAGGCCAGTTCACCCTGGTTGAAAGACTGATCAAGGAAATCCCCGAATGTGTGACCTGCTACAAGGTCACCGGCGACGACGATTTTGTCTGCCACCTCTATCTGCGCTCGGTTGCCCATCTCGACGAGGTTCTCAAACGTCTGCATGGAAAAGCCGACACGCATACTTCCATCGTGAAGACTGCCCCGCTGGACAGACGACTGCCTCCGCTATAGCGCGGCGCGCCACCAGGAAAGCAACCGTTCCCCCTTGTGCCCGGCTTCTGCACGAGGCACGACGGCCTATGCCGGGGCGCTCGTGCGACCCGCCACGGCCCGTATCGGTTGCGTCGGCGTTGCACTGATGCGCGCGAGAAAGGCGGACAGCGGGCGACGTCCCCCTGCTGTTCCGGCGCCACGCCGCTGTTCGGGGTGACCCGTGAGCCTCCCAGGAAGCCGCTCCCGCGTAGCCATCACATCCCTGCGGCGGCCGCGCTGCCCGGTCGCACGCCGATCGGAGAGCTCCACGTGGGCAAGCGGATTGAGATGCCGGGTTTCCGCAAGGTGATCAGGAGACAGATGTGCATACCGCATCGTCATCGTGAGGCTATGATGTCCCAGCGCGCGCTGCAGGGAGAGGATATTGCCGCCGTTCATCATGAAATGGCTCGCGAAGGTATGCCGCAGCACGTGCGTGAGCTGCCCCTTCGGCAGCACAATCTTCGCGCGCTGCAGCCCCTCGCGGAACGCTGACCATGCCGTGCCGAATATGCGCTCGCCTTCACCGTGGGTCCTGAAGTGCGCGTGAAGGCCTTTCGCGAGTGACTTGCTGATCGGGACTGCACGCGCCTTGCTTGACTTGGTCTTGACGAACTGGATCACGCCGTTGCGTACCTGGGAGATACGCAGTCCCTCGGCCTCGCCCCACCTCGCCCCGGTGGCGAGGCACACCATGGAGACCAGCGTGACATGCACGTTCCGGCCCCTGGGCAACTCGTCGAGCAGGGTCCGCACCTGCGGCAGTGTGAGGAAAGTGAGCTCGTTTTCCTGAATCTTGAACGCCCGCAGATCCTCCAGCGGGTTCGCACGCTTCCATTGCTTGAGCCGCTTCAGCTCATTGAACACGGCGCGCATGTACGCCTGTTCGCGGTTCATGTTGTTCGCTGTAATCCCGGCGGCGAGTCGCTGAGCCCGATACTCCGCAAACATGTCTGCGGTGAACCGGTCGGCGCGCGGATTGCCCATTGCCTCGCACATCGCGAGCAGCCGCCGCTTCGTGTCTTCGCCGGAGTTCAGACCTGATCCGTGCAGCCGGTACCATAGCTCGACGAGTTCCGACAGCAGGCGTGCGTCCTTGCGTGCCGGCACCCACTCGGGTGTCTCCTGGACCTTGGCCTGCACGTGCCGCTTCCAGGCCTCTGCGTCAGCCTTCTTCGCAAACGTCTTTTTCAGCCGCTTTGCGCCCCGTCCCCCAGGCTGCACATTGACCTGCCAGCCGGATTTGACCTGTTTGATCGTCATCTCGACACTCCCATTCCCTCACCGGCCGGATGACGATGCCCCTAGGCTCAGGGACTATCGCTTTCGATTGCCTGGCATCCGGCCTGCAGGCACATAAAAGAGATCCCACACGTCCTGGTGAGCGGTTCGGGCATCCACCCCCAGTACTGCGCTTTGTGCTCCTGGCGCAACCGCTTCGGTGCGTCGTCTGCCGCCCGGGCGGTCCTTTCCGGCGATCCGCCGGCCTCGCACCGCGCGCTCCCCTTCCCGACGCTCCCATAGCTGCTGCAGTCCGGCATATTCCGGCGTGCCCGCCAGCCGGTACGCGACTTCCGCGAGCGGGCTGTCGTGCCAGTGCGCGAGCGGCCGGGTTCTCTCTGCCGCATACAGGCGCTCCGCGTCGTCCTCCGCATTGACCCGCCCTTCGCGGAACAGCCGGTCCGCCAGCTCGATCGACGCGTGAAAATACGCTGACGACTCAGGCGAATCCACGTGCAGGCGTTCGGGGAAGGTCTGCGCGGTGGCGGGTGCAGTATGCCCATTGGTGGCGTCCGTGATGCCCGTCGCGAGCCAGAACGCGTATGACGGGAACAGCCTCGCCAGCGCCTGCAGCATGTCCGATGTCACCTTCTGCTCGCGTGCATAGACCTTGCGCCATCGTCGCGACAGGACGCCCGTGCGCTCGGCAAGCCGCTCCCAGAATCCATGACCGCCCAACAGGGGCCGCCCCGGCTCCTCCTCGTCGTAACTGACACGCGCATCGTCACCAGACTGCTCCCGAAGCAGCAGGATCACACGGTCTTCCAAGGTAGTTGACACGATTCCATTCTCTCCAGTATAACATCCCAAAACGACCATTTATCCTTTTTGGGGATAAAAGTCCTTTGGGGGACTGATGTACTCCGGAGAGTATTATGGACCAGTCTTCCCTACCCGCCGTGGCGGCATTGCCGGTCTACGCCTCGCCGCTGGTCACCCGCGAACGTTTCGCCGAGCTGGTGGGCCTGCCCATCGGCGTGGTCATCGGTTTTGCTAACCGCGGTTACATTCCGACCGTGTCGATCGGGAAATACAGCCTCGTCAATCTCGAACTCCTGCGCAAGCGATGTCTTGAGCGCGAGTTCCCCGATTGATTCCTCTCAGAGCCGGGAATGTGCCAGGTCGTACTCCACCCGGAGACGGGTGCGCCAGCAACCACATGCGCCCGCAGCACAGCGCGGACGCCTTCGACCACGGCTACCTGGTGGGTCCATCGGTGCGATCGCGATCCGGCCGGAGGGCATCCGTCGGCCGCCGGGATCGCAGTAGCGGCGGGCACTCGACCGGCGTGCGATCGACAAACCCACATTCTTGCAGCAGCAAGCAGAAGGCTGCGGGCGCGATGGCCACGTTGCGGCCCGTGCGCACCTGCGCCATTGCCTGCAGAATCTCGCCAAAGTCGGCCAGTAGCCGCCACCCGTCGTCGAACACTTCCAGCCTTGGAGCCAGCACATGGTCGAGCCGGTACCAGCGCACCGCCATTTCGCCATACGTACCGGCGCCCGAGGCCGGTACGGTCCCAAAGCACACCTCGTCCACAAACGGCGTCTCCCGAAGCGTGACTTCGGCATACCAGGCCCGCTTCAGGTGCACGAAATATCGGGAAGATACTTTCTGAGGGTTCACGGTGTCCTCCGTCTACATCCCCCGGGATCCAGTTATTAATATGGATTCCTAATTATACAATCGGCTTCGAATGGCGGTTCGATTACTTAACGTTGACCTGCTTTTATCGCACAGCCCGGCAGGCCACTCTTCTCGTCATTGACCTGCTTTCCGTTTATGGTGTCCGCTCCAGACGCGATCCACCTCCTAAAGTTAGGAGGGCAAAAGGCGCCGCAGGACCGCGTTGCGTTGTCAACATATTGGTAAAATTGTGCGACCGGGAAACGCTGAAACCGCACGTCAGAGGCGCATTCTGGCGCGACTTACTCCGGTGAACCGATACGCATGATTCAGCCCGGTGGGAAAAATCCACAAAGGAGCAACGAATGGCGACTTATCGAGAACTCAAGGCAAAGGCTGAAAAACTGCTGGCCCAAGCCGAAGAAGCCCGGCTTGCCGAACTGCATACGGTCCTCGAGCAGGTGCAGGCCCTTGTCCAGGAATATGGACTGACGCCCGAACAGATCTTTGGGCGAAAGCGCACCCCGCTGAACGGCAGCGCCGCGCAGATACCGACCCCGAAATACCAGAACCCGAAGACAGGCCAGACGTGGAGCGGCCGCGGTCGCGCGCCCTTGTGGGTCAAGGGCAAGAATCGCGAGCGGTTTCTGATTCAGGCGTAGGCGCAACTGTCGCATTGCCGCTGGCGCCGGTCGATACCCCCGCACCTGGCACATGCGCGTCAAACCGGTTCGTGGCCGCATTCCGGACCGCTACGCACCGCGACATCAATCGGTCCCGCTTCCGGCAAGTTCACCCCGTGTGCTGCCGCACCCCGCAGCGACGCCATGCGGTCAACGCGCGGCCATCGCCTCCATCTTCAGGCAGCCTTAACGTCGTGTGTGGTCGTCGGTCGGGAAAGCATTGTCGCCGGACGACATAACGGAGACCCTGCGTGGATCAACTGGACATCTTTGCCAACAGCCGGGACGTCGCACTGCTCAACGATGCACTCATCGCCCTGCAGCGATATGACGATGCCGGTACACGTCGGGTGATGCAGGTACTGGCCGCCGAATTTCCCTGTGACCACCACCTGCCGGTCCTCGAGCTTCTTGTGAACGCAATCGGTGACGATGCCGGTACTGCACCCATTTGCAGCTACGTCGCCGCCATGGAGACTGCCACGCTGCTGACGGTACACGTCCGGGCTGCTGCAATTCAACTACTTGGCCATCGCGATGCCAAGGCGTGGCTGCCGGTGTTATGGAGACGGCTTGCGCACCGGTGTGCAATGCTGGCGTACAGCCCCCGGTATGCCGATTGCCACTCCGCAGCATTCTTGCTGGAGGCTGGCGACTGGGACGCCGCAAGGCGGAAAGTCAGCGCGACCGCATCGTGGCGACGCCTCCCGGCTCCCCTTGCATGGATGACCGAGGCGACCTGGCACATCGAAGGGATGGAGGCCGCATGGCCCATGCTGGCCGAACTCGCGTGGCTCTCGCCCTCCCGCTTTGACACACTCGCCGGCCGCCTCGCGGATTCCTCCCTCGACGCGCTGCTTCTTGCTTTCAACGCGAACTTCGAAGCTAATGGCGACGGCTCTGACCTTGCATGGTTTCCCGTATGGGCATTGATCGAGAAAACCGGCCTTGCGCGATGGCTCGCCCACGCCCAGCCGTCGCGCCAGCTCGCACCCGAACGTGCGATGCGGCTGGTCCTTGATCTTCTGATCCTCGAAAGGGACGGCCGGCAACGGGAATTGCTCGCACGCCGACGGGAACTGCAGGAATTGTCACCCGCCGTCTACAGGGCGTACATGCGCACGCGCTGACGCAGCCGGATATGTCCATTCCAGCCACCCGGCCTACCGGACACTGGCAACCCCTACAGCGATACCGGCTGTGCGCAAGGATCACGGGCGAGGCGATGCGATCCGCCCGGCGCTGCAGTGTCGGACCGGCGATGCCGTTCGCTTTGTCCATCCCGCAGCCGGCCCAGGCCTGTCCTCCATATTCCCTGGAGCAGCACAGCATCAGGGCGTTGACGCGCAAGCAGCCCCAGGAACCCGCGGCTACCCAATTGCGAAAGGTGGGCCTGCCGCCGGGAGAACAGGCATATGTCCGCGTGCATCCCGGGGGCGATCATTCCCCGACCTGTCATGCCAAGCGCGCGCGCCGCATCGACCGTCATCCCGTCGACCTGCTGGTTGGCATCGGCACCGCCGTCGTCCTGATCGAGCATTGCCAGCCACCGCGGCGCGCATTGCCCCACGTACGAAGGTCCGAGTCCGCATTCAAGCGCCACGTGTGCGCGCCTCGCGCGCGCTCCGCGAGGGTGACCCGGCAACCCATACGGACAGACGAGCAATGCGCCGGACTTTTCCACGAGATCCAGATCCCGTCTACCCAGGGCAGCAGAGACAAACAGACATGCAGTCGCATCAAGCAGGCCGAGAAACGACAGGAGCTCGATCTCGCTGCAGTAGAACCGCTCCCGGAAGTCCCTTGCCTTCTCATACGTGTCGCCCAGTGCGACGCCGAGATCCGCGCCGAGTCTCGCAGCAATGGTGGCGGCATCGACAAGCTCCTGGGCCGATACAACCTTCGAGGCGTCAATCAGCGGACGAAGCATGACGCCGGAAAGGCTGCCGCGGTGCGCTATTCTCAGCAACACCTCATTGTCCGGTGCGCCGCCCATCGCGGTATCGCGCCGCCCGCGGTCATTGAGCCGCACGTGCACGGTTGCGTATTCCGGCGAACGTGATCACGCATTTCGGCGGATCGTGATCATGGATTCCGAATGATCGTGATCACCCGTTTCGGTTGATCGTGATCGCT